>JBIIYJ010000407.1:0-4187 GCA_044346855.1 Kiritimatiellia bacterium | reverse complement strand
AAAGCGGCGACCAACATCCAGGCGGCCGTGGACGCGGCCGGCGCCGGCTTCACGACCGTGCTGGTCAGCAACGGCATCTACACGGTGACCGGCGAGATCGCGATCGCCAAGGGCATCACGCTTCGCGGGTTCAGCGGAAACTGGGCCGACACCGTCATCCGAGGCGGCTATCCCGCCTCGAGCAACCGGATCCTGGCCCTCAGCGGCGCGGGCGCCGTGGTGGACGGGTTTACGATCACCAACGGGTATATTCTGGCCGCCTCCGGGGGCGGGATCCTGATGACGAACGACTCCCTCGTGCGGAACTGCCTCATTATTGGAAACATTACCGTATCCACCTCGGCCGGCCGGGGCGGCGGTATTTTCGCCTCGGACGGCAGCATCGTCAACTGTGTCGTCCAAAACAACACGTCCTTAGCCTCGGGTGGTGGCGGCGGCATTTACATGCTCTATGTGGCCGGCGGCAGCGTGGTGGTGAGCAACTGCCTGGTGACCGGGAACCGGGCCGCCCATGCATCGGGGGGGGGCGGCGGCATTAATGCAACCGGGGGACTGGTGGTCAATTGCGTTATTTTGAACAACCTCGCGGGCGCCTCCGGCGGCGGCGTCAGCAAGGGCTCTTCGGGGGCGGCGACGTGCCGCAACTGCCTGATCGTCGGCAACCAGGCCGCAGATTTCGGCGGGGGCGTGGGCATGGTTGGCAGCGTGGGGGTGGCCCTGGAGAACTGCACGATCGTCGGCAATCTGGCCACGAACGGAGGCGGGGTTTACACGGCGAACGCGATCCCGATTCTCAACTGCATCGTGACCGCCAACAAGGCCACTTCGGCCGGCGGCACCAACAACCTGGCGGTCGACGCGATGAATGTCTCCTATAGCTGCAGCCCGGACCTGGTGGGCGGGGTGAGGAGCAACGTCACCGCCGATCCCCTGTTTGCCCGAGCCGGCATCGGATTTGGAACCAATTGCGCGGCCGGCAACTACCGGCTCACGGCCGGATCGCCCTGTGTGGACAAGGGAACAAATATCGCGTGGATGAGCGCTTCGGTGGACCTCGAAGGGGCGCCGCGCATCCAGGGCGCGGGCCCGAACATGGGCGCCTATGAAACCCTGGTGACGACGGTCTCGCGGGGCGCCGTGATCAGCATCCGGTAAGGGAGTGATAACGGGGGCCCACCAGGACCCAGACGGAACGACATCCGGGATTGGCAGCTCTGTGCCACCGGGCTTACGGAGATCATCCAGGCGGCGTGAGCGTGGCCAGAATGGCCTTCCAGTGATCTCCGCGATCCAGCTGTGCCATGACCGGAGTAGGGGGGTGATAGCTAAAAAAGAGCCGGGGTGCGGCTCTTCCTCCATCCGCTTGACCAGCGGGTAGGCCCGGCGGTGATAGACTTGGCATAGGAGGATCAGGTGCAGGACATCCAGCCGCACACTGGCTCATTCGGCATGGATTTCGTCCACAAGCTACTCAAGAAACGCCTGTTCTCCTCTCCGATGGCGTTTGCCATGACACTCGCGAAACACCGGCAGTCCATTGGCCAGAAGACGTTCAAACACGAGAAGAGCTTCTTGAAGGAGCGCATCCTCCGCAAAGCGATCATTCAGGCGGAAGAGGACTACGCAGACGACACACAGGTTGAGCAAGCAGTGTCTGAAGCCGTTGGGGTTGCAAGAAAACAACCCTATCCCTGAACAAGACGCAATACAAGGTGGTGCCCTTCGAGGACAATGCCGCCATTCGAGCTACATCGCCAGCTTCGTGACGCTCCATAAATTGGCGGCCAAGACCGGGGTGGGTTTCTTTCGCCGTCCCGCGGCGAGCAACTCCTGATTTTCAGCCAAACGGAAACGGGTTGCCACTTTGTCTGTGATCAAGCCACAATTGTGTGCTACTTTTCTACAAGCACTTGTTGTTGGTCGTCTGCGCCTCTTGTTCTATTCTATAAAATTTAACAGGAGAACCAACGGCGATGAAACAGGCATTGGCGGTGGCTTTAATGGTGACAGCGGCAATCGTATCTCGGACACGGGCGGACACCGACGGTGAAGCGCGGGCCAAGGGCGCCGCGGATTTTCGCTCCCATGGCGAGGCCGTGGAGCCGGCGCCTGACGGCAACATCTTCTGCGAGGCCGAGGAGTTCCAGGTGGCCAAGCCTGGCTGGCAGGCGGGGTATTGGGGCCAGAATTATTACGCCGCCACCTTCGCGAACTGCTTCCTTTCTCGCAAGGGATTTCTCGGTGCGCCGGAGCAATGCGAGAAGGATGCCGTCGCCACGATCACGGTCAATGTCAAGGAAGCCGGCAAATATCTGGCGCTTGTGCGTTATGAGGCGACCTATCGCTTCGAGACGCAGTTCAAGGTCAAGGTGGAACAGAATGACAAGACGCTGCTCGACCGGCTCTACGGGGCGCGCAAGAATCTGAAGATCTGGGCCTTTGGCAGCAAACTCAAGGATGAGGTGGCCTGGTCCTGGGGCGCGGTGGAAAACGTCGTCTGGGAAGGGCATGACGCCTACTTGGATCTTGTGCCAGGCCTGGCAAAGATCACGTTGATTGCCGGCCAGCAGCCTGCGCCGCAGGCTAAACGCAACGTGGATCTCGTGATGCTCACCCGGGATGAGGCGCAGGTGAAGATGCGCATCGAGAAGGAGCAATACCTGCCGCTGGATGGCATGCTCACGCAGGCGGGCGATGTTTATGCGAAGATCGAGAACGCGGGCGCGGCCCAAGTAAAAGTGAAGAGTCTGGAGTTTCCCGGCGGCCCCATGCAGCAGCATTCGCCCTATTGGACTCATATCCGAAACTGGAAGCCCATCGCGGTCGAGGTCGAACCCGGCAAGACCACCGACTGGATCGATGTCGGTGATACCATGGACACGCTGAATGACGGGCAATGGGGGTTCAGCGCCAGCGGACCGTGCAAGATTGAGTTTGGTGTAAAAAACGCCGCCGGAAAGATCAAGTCGATCCGGACCTTTGATGCCAACGGCGCTCTGCCGCTGGTCAGTTGGGCCGACGAACGGTACCTGGGCAGGTTCCAGACCCAGGCCGAAGCCACCCAGGAGTTGTTCGCCTACCTGAAGGCGCTGCCGGTTCATGGCAAGAAGATCTCACTCACGCGGGTCAACGCCCAAGGCGGAATGCCCAGGGAGTTCTATGATTTTTACGGGGTCAACCTGCCCATTAACGGGGTGGGGGTGCACGCCGACTGCCGCGAACTCTCGCTCGCCCAGATCCAGGAGACCTATGGCGACAAGATGAGTGAGACCGACCGGAAGAAGGTCCTGATCATGAGTCTTGGCGACGAGATCGGCCTGCCGGAACCGGACGCCAAGGCGGACGGCGGAGGTTTCGCGACCTTCCTCAAGGCCCAGGGCGTGAAGGTCGAAGCGCTGGCCCCATCTGCGGGTGGAGATTGGGCGAAAGTCACCTATCCTGCCGACTTGAACAAACCCGAGGTCGCGGCAGCGCTCAAAACCGCCAATCCGAACCTGTACTACTGGGCGAAGCGCTACCTCTATCACTATGGTATCCAGGCCATCAAGCAGCGGACGGACCTGCTTCATAAACTTCTGCCCAACGCGCACATCGGCGCCAACTTCTCGCCGCACCACGGCGGTAGTACGTACTCGTATCTCGGGGAGGTTTTCAAGTGGGTAACCTGTTTCCGCGAGGACGGCATGACGCTGCCATGGTCCGAGGACTACGCCTGGCAGGTGCCAATCGGCACGCCGCAGATGAATGGCGTCAATCTCGATCTCGCCCGCGCCGGCCTGCGCGGCAAGCCGGACCGCAAGATCCTCTATTACGTCATGCCGCACAGCCCCGGCAACACGCCGGCCATGTGGCGCAGGCTCTGGCACAACGCCATCGGGCACGGGGCCAAGATCCTGGACCTGTTCGAGTTTGACGCCGTCTGGGTCGCCTATACCGAGAACCATGTGACCGGCAAGGCGATGTATGCCGCGGTTCTACGCGGCATGAGGGAACTGGGATTGTACGAGGATATCGTGCAGGCCGGGACGCGGCGACCGGCGGAGGTCGGTCTCTGGTTCAGCGAGACCGGCGACATTTGGGGCGACAACGAGAAGTCGTTCGGCTCGGCCAAGCGCGCGCTGTATACCGCCATCCTGCACCAGCAGGTCGCGCTGGATTTCATTGTGGATCAGGATGCCGCGGATGGC
>JBIIYJ010000130.1:0-13990 GCA_044346855.1 Kiritimatiellia bacterium | reverse complement strand
CCAAGGCCTTCGGCATGCTCCAGCCCGGCGCCAGCAGCACGCAGGCCGTGCGGGCGGTGTTCATCATCGACCCCGAGGCCAAGGTCCGCGCGCTCCTCTACTACCCGCTCAGCAACGGGCGGAACATGCAGGAGGTCAAGAGGCTGCTGATCGCCATGCAGTTCTCCGACAAGCACAAGATCGCCACGCCGGCCAACTGGCAGCCGGGCGACGACGTGATCGTGCCGCCTCCCGGCTCCTGCGGCGTGGCCAAGGACCGCATGGCCAAGCCGGATCCGGATGTGAAATGCCTGGACTGGTTCATGTGCCTGAAGAAGTGCCCCGCGAAGTAATGACGTGTTCTGTTGAGTCGGACGGCGGATCGGATGAAAACGAAAGAAGGAAAGATATGGGAACTAAAGGCTAACCGGGCGGCTCAGGTCCCGCCGAGGAAGTCGTAGCTGATTTTCCTCTGGATGGCGGCGATGCGCTCGTAGGCCTGGCGGAGGAGGGACTGTTCCAGCCGGTCGAGCCGGCGGCGGTCGATCGTGTTGTCGAGGGGGCGGCCCTCCCGGAGGCAATCGACCTGGTGGCGCAGGCGGAGGCTCAGGAGGGAGTCGTAGGCCGTGGCGAGTTCCTTGAGGTTCTCGCGGGTCACCAGGTTGCGCCGGGCGAGGGCCTCGAGCCGGCCGAGGGTGTGGGTCTCGTCGACCTCGTGCTGGAGGGCGTAGAGGCGGGCGAAGCCGGTGACCGGCATCATGACGGCCTTCAGGTCGATTTCCCAGGCCCGGGAATGGCGGCCGGGGTGGAGGAGGCGGACGAACCAGGCGGGGGGCGGCTCGAACCGCAGCAGGTCCCGCGCGAGGAAGGGAAGGAAGGCCGGGGTTTCCCGGAGCGTTTCGCGGACGTGGCGCCGCAGCTCCCGGGCCAGGCCGATGTCCCCATAAACGGGACGAAAATCCAGGAAGATGTTGAAGTCCATGACTTCCTTGGGTGCGGCGCCGCGGATCCAGTCGGCGGTGGTCTTTTTCCAGTCGGGCAGGGCGGCGCACCAGGCGGGGTTCCGGGCCATGATGCCGCCCCGGCAGGCGGGGTAGCCCGCGCGCTCCAGCCCGTCGCAGACGCGGGCGCCCAGTTCCAGGAAATAGCGGGCGACCTCCGCCTCGGCCGCCTCCCCGGCGCCGGCGGGCGCGGGGGCGTAGAGGAGCGCGTTGTCCTGGTCGGCCAGCAGGGTGGGCTCGAAGCGGCCCTGGCTGCCGAGGGCCAGGAAGGCGAAGGGGCGGGGGGCCGGCCCGAGCCCGGCCAGGGCCAGCTCGATGAAGCGCACGGTGGCCGCATCGCCCACGGCGTTGATGAGGCGGGTGATCTGGCGGGCGTGGGCTCCGGTTTCCAGGAGCGAGCGGACGAGGGCGGGGGTGCGGCGGCAGCCCTCGGCCGCCTCGTCCGGCGTGGCGGCCCGGGCGATTGTGCGGGTGACGGAGGCCGCTTCGCTGCTGTGGAGCTGCAGGATGTCGCGGCTGTGGATGAGGCCGAGGATGCCGCCGCCGTCCTCGGTGACGGCCAGGTGTTCGACGCCCTTTTCCTGCATGAGCAGGAGGGCCTCGTAGACCTGGGCGGAGCGGGGCACCGAGGGAATCGACTCGCGCATGACGCGGCTGACAGGATCCTTCATCGTCAGCTCCTCGCCGAGCGCCCGGGTGCGCAGCAGGCGGTCGGTGATGATGCCCGCGAGGGCGCCCGAGCTGTCGCGCACCAGCGCGGCCTCGGAGTCTTGCGCGGTCATCAGCGCGGCGGCCTCGCGGATGGGCGTGTCGACCTCGCAGAAGGCGGCGGGGCGGCAGAGCCGCTCCACCGGCTCGTGGAGGTAGAGGAGCGAGGTCTGGAGCCGCTCGATGAGCGCGTCGCGCTCCTCCTCGCGCCGGGTCTCGCCTGTGGCGTCCTCGATCAGGCCGTCGATGGTGCGGGGGGCCCCGGCCTCGTCGCGCATCAGGCGGGCCTCGAGCGTCAGGGTGCGGGTTCCGCCGTCGGGGGCGGCCGCATGCAGCCGCTGGCGCGCGACGCCGTCGCGTTCCAGCCGCAGCCGGAAGTCGTCGAACGCGGCCCCGTCGGGAAACACGTCGGCCAGGGAGGGCGGCTCGCCGCCGGGCGTCGCCGCCCCCAGGGCGGGGAGGAATTCCACGGCCGCGCGGTTGGCCTCCAGCAGGGTCGGGCGCTGGAGCGCGCGGGCGCGGAAGAGGCCCACGGGCACGTTGGCCGCGGCCTCGGCCAGCTGCCGGTCGCGCTCGCTGCGCACGTCCGCGGGTTCGGGGCCGGCCGTGTGGCGCTGGGTCAGATCGCGCGCCTGCAGGACCAGGCCGTCCTTCCCGGCCACGGAGATGCGGCTGAGGAAGAGAAGGCATTCGAGCAGCTTGCCGTCCCGCGCTTTCAGCACGGATTCGATGCCGGTTGCGCGCTCCTCGCCCGGGCGGAGGAGGCGGACGGCGACCCACGCCTTTTCGTTGAAGGATTGGGGCGGCAGGATGTCGGCCAGGTCGAGAAGCTCGATTTCCGGGGCGGCGTAGCCCAGCCGGCGCAGCAGGGTGGGGTTGGCGTAGCGGCAGCGGCCCTCGACCAGCAGCAGGGTTCCCTCGGTGGCCGCCTCGACCAGGGCGCGGTAGCGCTCGTTGGATTCGCGGAGCCCGGCCTCGGCCTCGCGCCGCTTGCGCTCCAGCAGCAGGCTCTGGCGGATGACGAACAGCAGCAGCAGGGCGATGAGGCCGGCGATGCCCCACGAGATCAGGATCAGGTGGCGCTCGAAGCGGGCGATCTCGGCCTGGACATCTTCCACATAGAGGCCCGTTCCGATGATCCAGCCCCAGGGGGTGAAGCCGCGGATGTAGGACTCCTTGGGCACGAGGCGCTGCGGATCGTCCTTCCACTGCCAGACATAATCGAGGAACCCCTCGTTCTGGCGGCGGACCAGGTCCGCGAACTCCACGAACAGGCGGGCGCCCCTTGCGTCCCTGTAATCGGAAACGTCCTGGCCGTTGAGGTCGGGGCGGTAGGGGTGCATGAGGATGCGCGGGTGCATGTCCTGGAGCCAGAAGTAGTCTTTCCCCTCGCGGCCGTAGCGGAGGGTTTCGATCCGCTTCTTGGCCAGAAACTGGGCCTGGTCGAGGGGCGTGATTCCGCTTTGGACCTCCTGCTCGGCCTCGGCCAGGATGCCCCAGGCGGAGTTGACCAGTTCCCGGATCATCTCGCGCTTGCGGTCGAGGAGCGAGCGCTCGATGGCGGGCAGGATGATGTCCAGCAGTGCGAGGGCGAAAAGGGCCATGGCGATGACGGCCGGCAGCACGATGCGGACGATGAAGCGCAGGCGCCGGGGGCGGCTCATGGCGTCCCGCTCATCGAATGGCTTGGCGGGGCGGCGGGAGCCGGAGAGAATGGCGTCGCGGAAGGCCTTCCAGAGGTCGCGCGGCATGTCCTCGCCGGGCTTGTCCCCCGTGGCGCTGTTATGGAAGTCGCTTCCGGCGCTGACCAGCAGGCCGCGCCGGCGGGCCATCTCGCAGAGCCGCTCCCGGTCGCCGGGGGTGAAGGCGGAGTAGAGCGCCTCGATGCCGTCGAGGCCCGCGGCCTTGAGGTCGGGCAGGAGGGTGTCGAGCCGGTCGAGATCGGCCTCCATCAGCAGCGGGTGGGCCAGGAAGGCGCTGCCGCCGGCGCGGTGGATCAGGTCGATGGCGGCCTCGATGCCCAGGCGGCCGTCGGGGCCGACGGCGGGGGGGGCCGCGGCGCGGAGCAGGCTGAGGCGGCTTTTGCGGACCGAGCCGGCGATGCTGTCCTCCCCCGGCTCCCGGCTCTGGCGGATGGAGGCCAGGGCGGCGCGGAGCTCGGCGTGGTCCGGGTCGAAGCCGAAGCCCAGCAGGTGGGCCTCGCGGCCGCGCCACTGGACGGTCATCTCGACGCCGGTGAGGAATCCGACGCCCCGGGTGGCCAGCCGCTTGCGGAAGGCGTCGAGCCCGTCCAGCGTGTCGTGGTCGGCCAGGGCGGCGTAGGCGACCCCCGCGTCGGCGAGTTTGTCCGCCAGCTTTTCGGGGGACAGGGCGCCGTCGCTGCACGTCGAGTGGCAGTGGAAGTCGACTCGGAGTGGGGTTGTCATGGCCGGGGGAGGACGATCAGGCGGCGGCCGGGGCGTCCTTGGGCCGCGGGGTGAGGAGCGACACCACGATCAGCGTGATGAAGCTGAGGGGGATGGAGATGATGCCCGGGTTGCTGAAGGGGACGGGCGCGGCGGCGGGGTCGAGGCCGTAGAGCTTGTAGAGCTCGGGCGAAAGGAGGATGAGCAGGAGGGAGGAGAGGATGCCCATGATGATGGAGGCCACGATTCCCCGGGCCGTGGTGCGCTTCCAGAACAGGAGCATCAGGATGGCGGGGAGGTTGGCGGAGGCGGCGACGGCGAAGGCGAGGCCAACGAGGAACGTGACGTTCATGCCCTTGAAGAGGATGCCCAGCACGATGGCGAGGGCGCCGATGACGAAGGCCGCGGTCTTGCCGGCGCGGATCTTGGCGTGGTCGTCCATCTTCAGGTTCAGGTAGCGGTCGCAGAAGTCATGGGCCACGGCGCCGGAGGCGGCGACGATGAGTCCGCTGACCGTGCCGAGGACGGTGGCGAAGGCGATGGCGGAGATGATGGAGAAGAGCAGCTCCCCGAAGGAGCGGGCCAGGAGCGGGGCGGCCATGTTGCTGTCCGCGGGATTGATCACGCCGTTGACCGCGGCCCCGACGCCCATGAAGAGGGTCAGGACGTAGAAGAAGCCGATGGCGGCGATGGCCACGATCGTCGACTTGCGGGCGCTCGACGGGCTGGGGACGGTGTAGTAGCGGATCAGGATGTGGGGCAGGGCGGCCGTGCCGAGGAAGAGGGCCAGCATGAGCGAGATGAAGTCGAACTTCTCGAGCGGGGTCCCCTGGACCTTGAACTTGAGGCCGGGCCGCATGAACAGGTTGCCGGGGGTGGTGACGGGGTAGTAGAGGATGACCTTGGCGCCGTCCGAATCGGTGAAGCGCGCCTCTTTCCAGCGGCGGAGGAGGGTGTTCTTGTCGGACAGCGCGGAGAGGAGTCCGGCCGGGGAGACGGATCCCTTGGGCGCCTCGGCCGAGCCGCGGAAGGACTCGAGGCTGCCCACCTGGCGCAGGGCGTTGTCGGTCGCGGCGGGGGCGCCGTTGATGAGGCGGCGGTTGTCGGCCGTGAGCACGTCGGATTGCACGTCGGTGAGGCGGGTGCCGTCGGGGCCGGGCTCGGCCATCCACCAGGAGTCGCGGCCGTCGCGGTGCAGGCGGGCGAAGGCATGCTTGGCGGCGGGAACCTCCTTCACCTCGACCACGGTCCAACCCGGCTCGGTGACGGCGAGCTGCGCGCCTTCGCCCTGGGCGGCGAGGACCACTGGCTCATGGAAGGGAACGCGGCCGCCCTGGTCGGGCTTGGTGCTGAAGCCCCGGACGCACACGGCGATGACGAGGACGGTGGAGAAGACGATGAGGAGGGCGCCCTTGAGGAACTGGACGTACGTGGTGGAGGCCATGCCCGCGGTGGCGACGATGGTGATGACGATGGCGCCGACCATGATCACGCCCCAGTGGTGGGCGAGCCCGAGCAGGGGCTGGACCAGCACGCCCGCCCCGACCATCTGCGGGATCAGGTAGCAGATCGAGACCACGAGGGTGCTGATGGCGGCGGCCAGCTTGATGCCCCGCGAGTTGTACTTGGAGTCGATGGCGTCGGTGAAGGTGTATTTCCCGAGCCGCTTCATGGGCTCGGCCACGACGAAGAGGGCCACGATCCAGCCGGCGAGGTAGCCGACCGAATAGAGGAAGCCGTCGTAGCCCATGGTGGCGATCATGCCGCAGATGCCCAGGAAGGAGGCGGCGGAGAGGTAGTCGCCCGCGAAGGCGATGCCGTTGACGGACCAGTGGATCTGGCCGCCGGCGGCGTAATAGCCGCTGGACGTCTTGGTTTTGTTCCCCAGGTAGAAGGAGAGGCCGAGGACGAACAGGACGAAGAGAAGGAAGATGATGATGGCCATGTTAGCGGGCCTCCCCTGATTCGGACCCGGTGAGCTGCCTTTCGCGGGCGCGGCACATGCCGTCGTAGACGAGAGCCTGCAGGAGGGCGACGACGATCAGCGCGAAGCCGTAGACCGTGGCGAGGTTCAGGCCCGCCAGGACCGTTTTCTCCATCAGCAGGGGGCGCAGCAGATTGATGGCCACGAAGCCCGCGTAGAAGAGCGAATAGAACAGCACCATCCAGACGCCCAGGCGCATCTTGTAGTTTTGCGCGGGGTCTTTTCCGACAGGCACGGCCGGTTCATGCAGCATGACAATCACTCCCTCCGTAAACAGTCTTATTCACGACAAGCGCGACACGCCCAAAAAATATATAATAACACATTCAAAATGAAGCGCAAGGAACAGGTCTAGTTTTTATTTTTTAACCCCGGTTACGCGCATTGCGGTTTCGTATGCATTTCGCCCGGTTGGTTCGAAGCCGATATGAAAGGTGACAAAATTAAATAAAATAAGCCCTTGAAGATTCGATTTTATTATGTAAATATTGAGTTCCGCATTCAAGGGGTTGATGCGTTTTCCTGTGATTTTAACGTTTGTTTTTTATATGAAAAAGAACGGATCCAGGCCAAAAGGTGCTAACAAAGAGGCTCCACCCGCCTCGCGCCCCGAATCCGCCCCCGTCTCCGGTCCGGTCGAGTCGTTTTCGGAACAAGTCAGCCGGGTTGACATCCTGATTCTCGTCCTGATCACCCTTTTCGGTTTCGCGATGCGGCTCTATAACATCGATTTCCGCGAAGCCAATTACGACGAATCCGTGAACATGCGGGTGGTGCGGGCGCCGCTGTTCAAGGAGTTCTACAACTCCCTGCTCACGGTGGATTGCCATCCGCCCATCAGCTACCTGATTCAAAAGCTGTTCTACTGGTTCTACCCCTCGATCATTGCCGTGCGGCTGGCGTCCGTCCTGATCGGGTCGCTGGTGATCCCCGCCCTTTTCTGGGCTTTCCGGCCGTTCCTCGGGCGCAAGGTGGCGCTGGCCGTTTCGTTCGTGGCGGCCACCAGCTACATCCTGGTCTGGTACTCGCGGGTGGCGCGGAATTACTCCCTCTTTTTCGCCGTCGCCGTCATCATGTTCGGCTTTTTTATCCGGCTCATGCAGCGGCGCATTTCGGATCGCGACTATTACCGCAGCCTGTTCGGCTTTTTCCTGTCCGCTTTCGTCGCCATGTATACCCACCATACCGCGCTCCTCATGTTCCCTATTTTCGCCGCCCTCTATTTCGCCTGGGAGCTCCTGCACCGGCAGTTCCGACCGCGCCTGCTGCGGCACTTAGTCATGGGCGGGCTGCTGATCGGGTTCTGCGCGATTCCCATCATGCTGCAGCTGGAGGCCTGGAGCTTCGACCATCTTTCCAGCGAGCGCACCCGGCCCACTCCGTCCCAGCTGATGGACATCCTCGCCTCCGTCGGCTGGGGGAACGGCTGGCGGTTCGTTCTGTGGGTGCTGGCCCTGCTGGGAGGGCTTTTCGCGGTGAGCCGGCGGTCGGTTCCCCTGGCGGTCGTTCTGGGCGGCTGGGTTATCGCCCCCTTCGCCGGGTATCTTCTCACGGTCGGAATGGCTCCGAAGTTCATGTGGTTTTTCTATCGCTACGCCATCTTCCTCCAGATCGGGCTGGTCGCGCTGGTGGCCGCCTGCGCCGTCGGACTCGCCGAGCGGCTGGACCGGTTTCGCTTCGCGGGCCGCCGCTGGTTCGCGTTCCCCGTGGTGATCGCCCTTCTGATCCTGGTGCGGCTGGCCGTCCTCTACGAGCCGTTCACCACGTTTTACCGGATGAAGTCCTCCAAGCACAGCCGCGAGGAGATCGTCTCCGCCCTCCGCTCCGTTCCGTACAAGCGGATCCTGGGGGACAATTTCTATTTCGTCACCGGCGCCCTGCGCGAATACAAGCCGGCCGACATCCTGATCAGCTATCCGCCCGTCTTCAACGACTCCGAGGAATACGACCGGTTCCAGGTGGGCGCGTTTGTCCGCGAAGCCTGCGCCAGGGATCCCCTGCTGGGCTACTTCGGCACCGGCGCCCGCTATTATTCGCAGACCAACAGCACCTGGGAATGGATGGACCATCATTTCATCCGTCGCAAACGGCTCTTCAACAACGAGGGCTACCGGCTGGCCGAGCTGGGGCTGAACTATTTCACCTATCTGGACAAGAGTTCTTACTTCCATTTCTCGCTCCGCTACAACACCCTCGAGGACCTGCCCGAATGGTACGGGCGGAGGGGCGAGACGCTGGGCGCGGGTTACGCCGCCGGCTGGCATCCGGTCTCCCTCTTCACGCAGCCGGCCTGGAAGATGTGGTACTGCATGGAGCGCGAATCCTCCCTTTTTGTCTACAACGGGACGGCCAGCAACACGCTCGCGACCCTGTCCTTCGAGGTCCAGTCCTGCTCGGCCACCCAGCACCTCGTCGTCGCCCAGGACAAGCGCCGGATCTTCGACCTGGCCTTGAACACCCCGCCCGTCATCCTCTACGCCCTGAGCGGCGCGCCGCCGGTCGAGGCCTATGTCTCCTTTCCCAAGCTGATCCAGGACAACGAGGGGATCATGCCCTATTTCGCCGGCTTCGCCTTCCCCTCCGGCACGGCCGCCTCCCTGCCGTTCGAGGCGCCCCCCGGCCTCTCGTTCCTCCGGGTGCGCTGCTCGGACGGCGTGGGCCTGATGGTGTCGGGCCTCAGGATAATCCGGGAACAGCCCCCCGTCCCGGCCCCCGCGCCAACCGCGACCGCCACGAGCCCGCCATGAGCCCGGCCCCGCAGCGAGGCGCGTTTCTTCCCTTCTCGCGGCCGTCCATCTCGGACGGGGACGTGGCCGCCGTGGCCGAGGTGATGCGCTCCGGCTGGCTGACCACGGGCCCCAAGGCGGCGGAGTTCGAAAGCCGCTTCGCCGCCTACACGGGCTCGCCCGGAGCCGTGGCCCTGAGTTCCGCCACCGGCGGACTGCACGCCCTCCTGGCCGCGCTGGGCGTCGGGCCCGGCGACGAGGTGGTCACGCCCGCGATGACCTGGGTCTCCACCGTGAACATGATCGTGCTGGCCGGCGCGACCCCGGTTTTCGCGGACGTGGACCGCGACACGCTGATGGTCACCCCCGCCACGCTGGAGCCCTGCCTCACCGGGCGCACGAAGCTGATCGTTCCCGTCCATTTCGCCGGCGCGCCGGCGGATTTGGACCCGATCCGCCGGCTCGCGGCCGACCGCAAGGTCGCCCTCGTCGAGGACGCCGCCCACGCCCTGGGAGCGGCCTACAAGGGCGAGCGCGTGGGGCTTCGCGGGAACTCGGTCTTCTCGTTCCATCCCATCAAGGCCATCACCACCGGAGAGGGCGGCATGGTCTGCTCGGACGACCCGGCGCTGCTCGAGCGCGTGCGCCGCTTCAAGTTCCACGGCCTGGGGGCGGACGCCTTCGACCGGCAGACCCACGGGCGCGCCCCGCAGGCCGAGGTGCAGGAGCCGGGGTGCAAGTACAACCTGACGGACATGGCCGCGGCTCTCGGCCTGAGCCAGCTGGCGCGCGTGGAGGAGTTCAACCGCCGCCGCCGCGAGCTCGTTCTCCTGTACCGGGAAAAGCTGGCCGGGGTGCCGGAGCTCCTGCCCCTGGCCGACCCCCCGTACCCGCATCTGCATGCCCGGCACCTGTTCATCGTGCGGCTGGTCGGCCCGGCGGGGCTGGACCGCGACGCGTTCATGGCCGGCCTGAAAGAGCGCGGCATCGGCACGGGCCTGCATTTCCGCGCGGTTCACCTGCACCGGTATTACCGGGAGCGGCTGGGCCTGCGGCGCGGGATGCTGCCCGAGACGGAATGGAATTCGGACCGGATCTGCTCCCTGCCCCTCTTTCCCGACATGCGGGAGGAGGATGTGACGGATGTGGTGGCCGCTGTCAAGGATTGCGTGCGCCGCGGCTGAGCCCGGCGGGAAAACGAAGGCGGAGACATGACTGGAAAGCGTACCGTTTCGGTGGTGATCCCGGTTTTCAACGAGGAGCCGAATGTGCCCGAGCTGGTCCAGCGCTGCGTGGCCGCCTGCGAGGAAACCGGGAACCCGTTCGAGATCATCCTGGTGGACGACGGCAGCCGGGACCGGTCGATGGAGCTGATCGCCGCGGCGTGCGAGCGGCACCCGGGGCGCCTGGTGGGCATTTTCCTGAACCGCAACTACGGGCAGCATGCCGCCGTCATGGCCGGCCTGGCCCGGGCCCGCGGCGACATCGTCGTCACCCTGGACGCCGACCTGCAGAACCCGCCCGAGGAGATCCCTCGCCTCGTCCGGAAGATGGAGGAGGGGTACGACGTGGTCGGCACCGTCCGGGTCAACCGCGCCGACAGCCTGCTGCGGACCATCCCTTCGCGCCTCATGAACCGCATGGTCCGCCACACCACCGGGATCATGATGCACGACTACGGCTGCATGCTGAGGGCCTACCGCCGCCTGATCGTGGACGCGATGCTGCAGTGCCGCGAGCACAGCACGTTCATCCCCATCCTGGCCAACAGCTTCGCGCGGCGGACGGCGGAGATCGAGGTGGGGCACGCCTCCCGGGCCGCCGGCCAGTCCAAGTACAGCTTCCTCAAGCTGGTCGCGCTCCAGTTCGACCTGCTCACCGGCATGACGACCTTCCCGCTCCGCCTGCTGAGCATCCTGGGCGGGCTGCTCTCCATCGCCGGCCTGGGTCTGGGCGTGCTGCTGTTCACCCTCCGCCTCGTCTTCGGCGCCGCCTGGTCCGGGGAGGGGCTCTTCACCCTGTTCGCGTTCCTGTTCATCTTCATCGGCGTGCAGCTCATCGGCATGGGCCTGCTGGGCGAGTACCTGGGCCGGATCTACTCCGACGTGCGGGCCCGCCCGCGCTTTTTCATCGACTCCGTGGCGGGGGAAAGCCGGCTGCCGGCCCGGTCGCCGCGAAACGAGGGGAGCCCCGCATGAAGGCGATCGTTCTGGCGTATCACGAGATGGGGTGCATGGGCATCGAGGCGCTGCTGCGGAGCGGCTTCGAGATCGCCGCCGTCTTCACCCACCGGGACGATCCCGGCGAGGTCGTCTGGTTCCGGTCGGTCGCCGAGCTGGCCGCCGCGCGCGGCATCCCGGTCTACGCGCCCGAGGACATCCACAACCCCCTGTGGGTCGGGAAGATCCGGGAGCTGAAGGCGGATATCCTGTTCTCCTTTTACTACCGGCAGCTCGTCCGCCCCGCCATCCTCGAGCTCTTTCCCGCCGGCTGCCTGAACCTGCACGGCTCGCTGCTGCCGCGCTACCGCGGCCGCTGCCCCATCAACTGGGTGCTGGTCAACGGGGAAACGGAAACGGGCGTCACGCTTCACCACATGACGCCGAAGCCCGACGAAGGCGACATCGTGGCCCGGCGCCGGATCGCCATCCGCGACGAGGACGACGCCCGCTCGCTGATGGGGCGGGCCGTGGAGGCGGGCCGCGAGCTGCTCGACGAGACGCTCCCGCTGGTCCTGGCCGGAACGGCCCCGCGGAGCCCGCAGGATCCCGCGGAGGCGACCTATTTCGGCGGACGCAAGCCGGCCGACGGGGAGATCGACTGGAGCCGCAGCGCGGCGCAGGTCCGCAACCTGGTGCGCGCCGTGGCCAAGCCGTACCCCGGCGCCTTCACCCACATCGGGATGAAAAAATGCTTCATCTGGAGCGCGGCTTGCGTGGCCGCTGACGCTCAGGCGGGTCCGCCGGGAGCCGTGCTTTCAATCCAGCCGCTGGTCATCGCCTGCGGCGGGGGGGCGCTGCGCGTGGAGTTCGCCCAGCCCGAGGACGGTCTGTACATGACGGGCGCCCAGCTGGCGCAGGACCTCAACCTGACGCCCGGTTCCCGCTTCGGCGCCCGGGGCGGCGCGCGCCTGGCGGCCGATCGCAAGACCCGCGTGCTCATCCTGGGCGTGAACGGCTTCATCGGGAACGCCCTGGGTGAGCGGCTCCTCGAAAGCGGGCGCTACGAGGTGCACGGCATGGACATCCGGGCCAATTACATCCAGCGCCTTCTGGGCCGGCCGGATTTCCATTTCGCGGAGGGCGACATCGCCATCCACCGCGAATGGATCGAGTACCACGTCCGCAAGTGCGACGTCGTGGTGCCCCTCGTGGCCATCGCCACGCCCATCGAATACACCCGCAACCCGGTCCGCGTCTTCGAGCTGGACTTCGAGGAGAACGTGCGGATCATCCGCTATTGCGTGAAGTACAGGAAGCGCATCGTCTTCCCCTCCACCTCGGAGGTCTACGGCATGTGTGACGAGGAGGAGTTCGACGAGGACAACTCCAAGCTCGTGCTCGGCCCCATCCGGATGCAGCGCTGGATCTATGCCTGCATCAAGCAGCTCCTCGACCGCGTCATCTGGGCCTACGGCCAGCAGTCCGGCCTCAAGTTCACCCTGTTCCGCCCGTTCAACTGGGTGGGGCCCCGGCTCGACACCCTCACCTCGGCCCGCATCGGCAGCTCCCGCGTCATCACGCAGCTGATCCTCAACCTCGTGGAGGGAACGCCCATCCTGCTGATCGACGGGGGCGCCCAGAAGCGCTGCTTCACGGACATCGAGGACGGCGTGGAGGGCCTTTTCCGGATTATCGAAAACAGGGACAATCTCTGCGATTCCAAGATCATCAACCTCGGCAATCCCGCGAACGACGTCAGCATCCGGGCGCTGGCGGAGATGCTGGTGGCCCGCTTCGAGGCCCACCCGCTGAGGGCGCGCTTCCCGGCGTTCGCCGGGTACAAGGAGCTGGAAAGCGCGGCCTATTACGGCGAGGGCTACCAGGACGTCCTCTTCCGGCGGCCCAAAATCCGCAACGCCCGGCGGCTGCTGGGCTGGTCGCCGGCGGTCGGGCTGGAGCAGTCGGTGGAGCGGACGCTCGACTACTTCCTGCGGCAGGCCGCGGCCGCCCAGGACGCCGCGGGCCGCCCTGTATGATCGTCGGCCTGCGAGTCGACGTCGACACGTACCGGGGAACCCGCCTCGGCGTGCCCGCGCTGGTCCGCCTCCTGGAGGGGCGCGGCATCCGGGCCTCGTTCTTTTTCAGCGCCGGGCCCGACAACATGGGCCGCCACGTCCGGCGGCTGCTCCGCCCCGGCTTTCTCGGGAAAATCCTGCGCTCCAACGCGCCCGGCCTCTACGGCTGGGACATCCTGACTAAAGGGCTGCTCTGGCCCGGCCCCGTGATCGCGCAACGGCTGGGCCCGGTGATCCGCTCCGCCGCCGCGGCCGGCCACGAGATCGGGCTCCACGCCTGGGACCACCACGCCTGGCAGGCGGGCCTGGAGCGGATGCCGCCGGAGGCGATCCGCCTCCACCTGCGGCAGGGGTTCGACCTGCTTGCGGAGGCGGCCGGCGCCCCGCCTTCCTGCTCCGCGGCGCCCGGCTGGAAGTGCGATGACCGGGTGCTGGCGGAGAAGGAGCGGTTCCCGTTCGCGTATAACAGCGATTGCCGCGGCCGCTCCGTGTTCAGGCCCGCGGTTGCGGGGCGGCCCCTCGCGCAGCCCCAGGTTCCCGTCACGCTCCCCACCTACGACGAGGCGATCGGGCGGGACGGCGTCACCGCCTGCCGCTTCAACGACTACCTCCTGGCCCGGCTCAAGCCCGGGGGGCTGAACGTGCTGGCCGTGCACGCCGAGTCCGAGGGTGGCCTGTGCCTGGGCCTGTTTGGCGATTTCATCGCGCGCGTCCTGGCCGAGGGCGGCCGGTTTGTCCCTCTTTCGGATCTTCTGCCGGCGCCGGAGGCGATTCCCCCGGGCGCGCTGGGGAAGGGGACGGTTCCCGGCCGCGACGGCTGGCTGGCGGTGCAGGCCTGACGGCCCCGATTTGCGACGGTAAATTCGGCAGATCTTTCGTGCGGCTGGCCTGGTTCAACATCCAACGCAGAGCGCGCGGGGGAGGATATACGGGGCGGCCCCGTACCCCCG
>JBIIYJ010000406.1:0-4203 GCA_044346855.1 Kiritimatiellia bacterium | reverse complement strand
ACTCGGGGCGGGAGATCTGGAACTCGAGTTTCAGGCGATCCGGTTCGTCGGGCAATTCCAGCAGGCGGAGCGGGATCAGGGCCGTCAGGGAGTAGCCGTCCGGGGTGCCGGCGGATTGGACTTGGACCCCGGTCGCGGCCGCGGTTCCGCCCTCTTCCGGAATCAGGGCGGCGGCGGGGCGGTCGGCGGACGACGGCGTCAGGAAGACGTGGCCGATGGCGTTGGTGTCGGAGCGGGCGGCGAAGACTTCCAGGCACGATCCCTGCCAGGGCGGATCCGCGGGCTGCCCGGAATCCCCCGTGACGACGGCGTGCAGCGCGAGGCCGCCCGGGACGAGCGCCGCGCGGAAGCGGGCCGCGGTTTTGCCGTCGAAGGCCACGGCCAGCTCCGGCTCGCCGGCCAGGGCGCCCGGGACGAGGTCGAGCCGCCCGGGCGCGGGGAGGACGGGCAGGGGCCGGTCGATAATGGGAACACGCGGGGAGGGGGTTCCCGCAACGGCGCCTTTGGGGGAGCGGGGGACGACCAGGTCGACCCAGGGCCGGCAGGGGGCGCCGGCGAGGGTCAGCGCGAAAACCGCGGAGGTGGAGGCGCCCGGGGCGAGGGTGAAGGGCAGGCCGAGGGGGGCGTCGGCGGGGCGGACGGCCGCCGGCGGTTCGCACAGGAGCGTGGCGGTATCGGAGAGGGCCGTGGCGCTGCGGTTGCGGAGGGTCAGCCGGACGCGCGCGGGGCCGGCGCCCTTCGCCAGCGAGAACGGCTCGAGCACGTCCAGTTCGGCCTGGACCGCGCCCATGAGCCGCATGCGGCCGAAGGCGTTGTGGTCGGCGTGGGGCGCGCGGCTGCCGAAGATCGTGCCGCGGCGCGGGGGCTTTGGAGACGGTTGCGGGGCGGTGACGCGGGCTTCCAGCAGGATGCGGCCGGGGAACGGGTCCTGGGCCAGCATGTAGACCGGGATATAGGTCCCGGCGAAGAAGACGGAGCGGAGGATCAGGTCCGCATCCGCCCCCAGGAGGGCCAGGGGAACCAGGGCCTGCAGGGCGTAGCCCCCCTCGACGGGGGTGGAGAGGACGGCGATCTCGGGGGCGGGGACAACCTGGTCGTTGACGCGCTTGAAGGCGGCGGCCGGCTCCGGGCCCGCCTGGGGCAGCAGGTAGACCTGGCGGATGGGGAAATAGCCGCCCGTGGGTTTGTTCTGCGAGCTGCGGCCGGGGAGGGAGCCGAAGAGTTCGACGCAGGAGCCTTCCCACTGGAGCGGGCGGCGTTCCGGCGAGGCGTCGCGCACGACGGCGTGGACGGCGAGGTTGGAGCCGCTCACGCCCCACCGGCATTCCGCCAGCGGCCGGCGCTCGGCGTCCTGCACGGGGAAAGGTTTCTCGCCCGCCAGCGCGGCCGCCAGGGCGGCGGGGGAGTCGGCGGGCGGCAGGGAGAGGAGGGGATAGTCCACGGCCATGAAGGTCGCCGCGGGGCGGTGGGCGGACTCCCCCGGCCCGCGCGGCACGCGGACCCCGAACGTGGCGGTGTTGTTGTAGGTGGAGCGGATCGGGAAGGCGGCGGCGATGAAGGTATCGTTGAGCAGGATCGGCCACTCGAGGAAGCCCTGGCCCCCGGGGGGGAGGACATAGTCCTGTTCGACCGGGCCGGTCACACGGGCCGCTTCCGGGGGGGCGATGGCGAGCCGCGCCCGGCCGCGCGCCGGGGCGGTCCCCTTGTTGTCCAGTTCCAGGCGGATGCGGCCGGGCCGCGTCTCCCCCGCGCGCACCAGGGGCGTCTCGACGAAATCGATCCGGGTCATCACCGCGTCGTCCAGCGGGGAGCGCGGCCGGTACCCGTCGCCCCCGGCGTCCACCCAGATGGGGTTGGAGACCGCCACATGGAGCCGGGCGGGGCGGGGCGAGGCGGAGGGCGCCAGCAGGTCCGGCCCCCGGCCGGAGGCCACCACGATGAGGTGGGCGTCGTTGGTCAGGACCAGCTCGGCCGTATGCTCGAAGGCCGCGGCGCCGGCGGCGGGCGGCGGGCTGTAATCCAGGGCCGGCACGGCTTTGCCGTTCACAAGAATCCGGACGCGGTCCACGACGGCGGCGTTGGATGTTTTAACCCGGATGACAAGGCGCGTGGTTGTACCTTTAATGGGTACAGAGTCGCCGGGACCCGCGGTTTGGTTCTCCGCCTCGAGGGCGACCTCGAGGAAGGGGCCGGTGGTGAGCAAAACGCGCCCCTTCTTCACGGCGCGCACGAGGTCGGCCGGATCGAGGGTGGCGGGGTTGTCGTCGGGGACGCGGATGTAGGTGCGGACGGCGCCGGCGCGGTCGTAGTTGTCGAACGCGCCCGCGCCGACCACGGCGGGCAGGCGGTAGCCTTCGTTGAGGCGGGCGATCCAGTCGAGGATCCGGTTGTCGCGCCCCTCGAGGGGATTGCCCTCGACAAGCGGCTCGAGGTCGATGACATCCAGGGCGTCCATGCCGGCCGCCGGGGCGAGCGGCGCGCCGCGGGTCATGACGATCTGGACCAGCTTCTCGGGGGCGTTGGTCCATTTGAGCATCCAGTCCAGCTGCCCGACGTGCTCGGGCCGCTGCGGCGCGCCGCCGTCCTGCCGGCCGGGGAGCCACGGGGCGGGAAAGACATTCTGGTGCGTGACCGTGTGGCGCCGGCCCGCGGTGAGGCCGATGCCGGGGCTGGTTGCGAGCCTGGCCTGGCAACCGAGCTCCCGGATGAGCGGGGAATAGCTGGAACTGAAATTGTGCTCCGCTGGAATGGCGAACTCGATGCCCGAGGCGAGCAGGCTCAGCACGCGCCCTTTCGTGGAAGCGGTGGAGTCGCCGTCCGCGGTGGGATCTTTTGAATAAGGATAGACGTAGAATATTTCAGAGGCTCCGGAGAGGGTGGAATGGTTGTGCAGGTCGGCGCTGATCCAGCCCGGTGTCGAGAACGCGCGGGCGAGAACGGCCCGGATGACGTTGGTCGTCCCGGTGGAGACCGTGATCGCCTGGGTGACGGCGTTGTATTCGGGGCCGCAGGAAAGGGTGATGTCGTAGCGCCCCGGCGGAAGCGGGTCGAGGCTCGACCCCGTTGACGTGTGGACGGCGTTGCGTACGCGGGATTCGCCGGTGGCGGGGAAGAAGAAGGGGTCAGGCGTGCCGTCGCGGCCGTGGTAGACGAGGCGCGCGGGGATCGGCTTGCCCGCCTCGTCCACGGCGGACACGGATACGGATGGGAGTGGCTGGAGCTTGATCCGGGCGTCGAGCGTCGGCCGCGGCATATGGAGAAGGACTGCGGCGGCGGTTTGGACGGTCCAGTTATTTTCCCCAACGATGAGGAAGCGCGTCACGGTGCGGCGACCACCGGGCGGAAGAGTAAAGGATGGCTTACCCTCGAACAGGTCACCAAGGACGTGCCGCGGCGGTTTGGCGGAGCCAGACTGGATGGCGTGGTCCAGGGTCGCCACGCCGTAGGACTGCCGCCACCAAGGGGCGAAGACCGTGAACAGGCGGGCGTCAAGGCTTGATTCATGTTCGTCGGCATCGTCCACGCGGAGGGACATGAACGGGGTGATCTCGACGGCTGCGTCGGTCGGGTTGACATACTCGGTCTCCACGCGGACATAATCCCAGCCGTCCGCGAGGATGTAGCGAACCTCGACGCGGGGTTTCGGGGAGGTTCGCAGGTGGACGGGGAGGGCCTGGAGTTCGTCGACGGATTTACCGCTTTCGAGCTCGTAGGCGGGCAGGGTGAGCGTGACGCGCGGGGCGGAGACTGGTTCGCGGCCGGGCTTGAGGTGGGCCAGGGTCTCGTCGGTGAACTCGTGGGCGTAGTTGGGCGCATCGGGCTTGAAGCGGGGGAGGGCGGGGTAGAAGGCCGTCAGCAGGTCGTTCGAGCGGCCGCGCGGGGTCAGGTCGAGGAGCGCGCCGGCGACGTTGGCGATGGCCCAGCGGCTGGCGCTGCGGCCCATCATCAGCCCCGGGTCGGCGATGGCGGCCTCGAGCCTGTCGTTGCGCAGGATGTAGTCGCCGATGATGGCGTCGGCCTCCTTGCCGCCCGGCGCGCAGGCGGCGTAATTGGAGGGGGAGAGGGTGAAGAGTTCGGCTGCGGGAAGCGCGGACGCCCCGAGGAGGGCGGAGGCGGCGAGAAGCCAGGCGGGGAGGCGCATGTCAGATTTCCTTCAAGTTGACGACGCGGTGTTCGGCGGCGCTCCGGATGGCGGCGAAAGCG
>JBIIYJ010000405.1:0-4204 GCA_044346855.1 Kiritimatiellia bacterium | reverse complement strand
GGCCGGGATTTCCCGCACCAGCACGTCGCGCACCACGCCGCCGCCCGTCGCCGTCATGGCCGCCACCATCAGCACGCCCACGTGGCCGAGCCCGGCTTGCGCGCCCTTGGCCGCGCCCAGCGCGGCGAAGACGCCCAACCCCAGCGCGTCGGCCGTCATCACGCCGTCCCACCAGGGGGCGATCCGGCGGGCGCCCACGAAAACAAGCAGCCCGCCCATCAAACAGATCAGCAGGTAGCGTTCGTCGCGAAAGGCGAAAGGCGGCTGGTTGCCCAGCAGCACGTCGGCCATGATGCCGCCGCCCACGCCGGTGGCCACCGCCAGCACCAGCACGCCCAGCATGTCCAGCTCGTACTTGACCGCCCGGAACGCGCCGGAGACGGCGAAGACGAAGGTGCCGAACAGATCCAGGGCGTGCAGCATGGTCAGCCCTCCCGGACGATGTCCGCGCCCAGCGCGCGGAGCTTTTCCTCGACCCTTTCATAGCCCCGGTCCACGACCTGGGCGTTTTCCACCACGCTCCGGCCCTTGGCGCAGAGGGCGGCCAAAATGAGCGCCATGCCGGCGCGGATATCCGGGCTGAACAGATGGGACCGGTGCAGCCGCGACGGCCCCACCACCACCACGCGGTGCGGGTCGCACTGCACGATGCGCGCGCCCATTTCGATCAGGCGGTCCACGAAAAAGAGCCGGCTCTCGAACATCTTCTCATAAAAAATCACGGTCCCCGAGGCGCGCACGGCCATGACCACCGCCACGCTCATCAGGTCCGAGGGGAAGCTGGGCCAGATGCCGTCCTCGATGCGCGGGACGGCGTACCCGTAATCGTGTGTGATCCGCAGCTTGCGGTGGGGCGGCAGGCGCAGGACGCCGTTATCCACCTTGAACGCGGCGCCCAGCTTGGCGAACACCTGGCCGATCGGCCTGAGATGCTCCGCCACCGCGCCCTCCATGATCAGCTCCCCGCCCGTCATCGCGGCGGCGGCCAGGTAGCTGCCGATCTCGATGAAATCCGGCTGCACCGTGTATTCCGCCCCGTGCAACGCGGCCACGCCCTCGATGATGATCCGGTTCGTGCCGTGGCCGGTGATCTTCGCGCCCATGGCGTTCAGCAGGGCGCAAAGGTCCTGCACGTGCGGCTCGCAGGCGGCGTTTGAAATGATCGTCGTGCCCTCGGCCAGGCAGGCGGCCATGACCGTGTTTTCGGTGCCGGTCACGCTGGCCTCGTCCAGCAGGATGTCGGCCCCCTTGAGCCGCTTGGCGGAAAAGGCGTAATCCCGCTTGCCCGTCACCTCCGCCCCGAGCGCCTTCATGGCGAGCAGATGGGTGTCGAGCCGCCGCCGGCCGATCACGTCCCCGCCCGGGGGCGCCACGGTGGCGCGGCCGGTGCGGGCCACGAGGGGGCCGGCGAACAGGATCGAGGCGCGCAGCCGCGCGCAGAGCGCGGGATCGAGCCGGCTCTTGCGCACGCCCTTCGCGCAGACGCGGAACGTGTCGCCCTGCTCCTCCACCGTGGCGCCCAGCGCGCGCAGCAGGTCGCGCATGACGCAGACGTCCTCGATGCGCGGCACGCGGTGAAGGGTGACGGGCTCGTCGGTGAGCAGGCAGGCGGCCAGCATGGGCAGGGCGGCGTTCTTGTTGCCGCCCGGGACGAATGTCCCGGCCAGCCGGCGGCCGCCTTCGATGATAAACCGGGCCATGGCGGGGCCTCGCGTTATTTCGCCGCGAGCAGGTCCTGCGCGACGCGCACGACGTGCTCGGGCGTGAAGCCGTACTGCTCGGCCAGCACCTGGTAGGGCGCGGAGGCGCCATACTGGTCCAGCCCCACGATGCGGCCCTGGCAGCCCACATACTTCTGCCAGCCCAGCGTGGTGCCGGCTTCGAGGGCGATGCGCTTGCGGCAGGCCGGCGGCAGCACGCTTTCGCGGTAGGCCGCGTCCTGGCGCTCGAAGAGCTCCCACGACGGCATGCTGACCACGCGCACGCGGCACTGGGCGGCCAGCTTCCTGGCCGCGTCGTACGCCAGCGACACCTCCGAGCCCGTGCCGATCAGGATCAGCTCGGGCGCGCCCGGGGCGCTGTCCCACAGGATGTAGGCGCCCTTCTCGAGCGAGTTGGCGGGCGGGTGCTGCTTGCGGTCGATCACGGGCACGTTCTGGCGGGTGAGCAGCAGGGCCACGGGCCCCTCCTTGTGCTTCAGCGCCGCCACCCAGGCCGCCGCCGTCTCCGTGGCGTCCGCCGGCCGGATCACCGTCATGCCGGGCGTCATGCGCAGGGTCATCGTCTGCTCCACGGGCTCGTGGGTGGGGCCGTCCTCGCCCACGTAGAAGCTGTCGTGGGTGAAGACGTAGATGACCGGCAGCTTCATGATGGCCGCGAGGCGGACCGAGGACTTGCAGTAATCCAGGAACGAGAAGAACGTGGAGCCGAACACCCGGAAGCCGCCGTGCTGCGCCACGCCGCTCATGATGGCGACCATGCCGTGCTCGCGGATGCCGAAATGGAAATTGACCCCCTTGAACGAGCCGGGGCCGATGTCACCTCCGCCGTCGATGTAGGTCTTGGTGCTCGGCGCCAGGTCGGCCGCGCCGCCGACGAAGAACGGGAGGGCCTTGGCCAGCTTCTGCATGACCACGCCCGACGCGTTGCGGGTGGCGGCCGGCTTGGTGACATCGAATTCAGGCAGCTGCTGCTCGAGGTTGGCGGGAATGCGGCCCTTCTGGAACACTTCCCACATGCCGGCCTTCTCGGGATTCTTCTCCCGGTAGATCCGCATCAGGTCCTTCCACTTCGCCAGCCGCTTCTCCATCTCCTTCGCGCGGGCCGCGAAGATGTCGCGGACTTCCTGGGACACGTAGAAATGCTGGTCGGCCGGCAGGCCGAGCGCCTTCTTGGTCGCCGCGATCTCCTCCTCGCCCAGCGGCTCGCCGTGGCACTTGTGCGAGCCCGCCAGCTTCGGGGCCCCCTTGCCGATCGTCGAGTGCGCAATGATGAGCGTGGGCCGCTCCTTCTCCAGCTTGGCCTCGTTCAGCACCTGGTCGATGGCCGCCAGGTCGTGGGCGTCGACCTCAAGCACGTTCCAGCGGTAGCCTTCGAAGCGCTTGCGCACGTCGTCGCTGTAGGCCAGCGAGGTGCCGCCCTCGATCGTGATGCGGTTGAAATCATAGATCAGCACCATCTTGCTCAGCCCCAGGTGGCCGGCCAGGGAGCAGGCTTCGTGGGAGATGCCCTCCATCATGCAGCCGTCGCCGCAGATGGCGTAGGTGCGGTGGTTGACGATCTCGCAGTCGGAGGTGTTGAAGCGCTCGGACAGCATCTTTTCCGCGATCGCCATGCCGATGGCGTTGGCGATGCCCTGCCCCAGCGGGCCGGTCGTCGTCTCCACGCCCGCCGTGTGGCCGTATTCCGGATGGCCGGGAGTCTTGCTGCCGAACTGGCGGAATTTCTTCAGCTCGTCGAGCGGCAGGTCGTAGCCGGCCAGGTGCAGCAGGCTGTAAAGAAGCATGGAGCCGTGGCCCGCGGAGAGAACGAAGCGGTCGCGGTCCGGCCAGGCTGTGTCAACCGGCGAATAGTTGAGATGCTTGAGGTACAGGACGGCCGCAACGTCGGCCATGCCCATGGGCATGCCGGGGTGACCGGACTTGGCCTTCTGGACGCCGTCCATGGCAAGGCCGCGGATGGTGTTGGCAACCTGGACAAAATCGTTCATCGCATTCTCCCTTTGGACTTGAATAGAAGCCCAAATAGGATACGAAAAAGGCGGCCCATGTCGAGCCTGATTCTAGCTCCAGCAACGGACCCGCGGCGCATTGCAGTTTCGTCGGGATCGACAGATCTTTAAATTTGGAGTGCGGCGGCCTGCCCTGAGCCTGCCGATGGGCTTGACGCCGCTTTCTGCGATGCGGCTACCTTGCGCGCTTCGATTGGCCTGCCTGAGCGTGTCGGCTTGACGCGGCGCCCAGCCGTTGATGTCGCGTCCAGTCGGTGCCAGCCAAAGCGGCGTCAAGCCGCCGCACTCCAAATCGGCTTCGAACCAGACTGGCATAATCCCGACTAAACTGCAATGCGCCCCCGGGACCGCGCCGATGCCGCTTGATCCGGAACCGGAATGGCGTCAGTATGGGGAATTGGAAACGGGAAGGAACACGCAATGGCGGACGACTCACAGACCCTGAACATTTTCCGGGAGCGCCTGCCGCACTGG
>JBIIYJ010000404.1:0-4208 GCA_044346855.1 Kiritimatiellia bacterium | reverse complement strand
CGCCCGGCCGGTTGCGGGAGATCCAGAGGCGGCGGTGTTCGGTGCAAATGGTTTCGAAGCTCCCGGCCAGTTCCCGGGTGAGCGGGGATTGGCCGGCCAGGAGGCGGCGGCCCATCCGGCAGGCGGTGAGGGCCATCCGGCCGTTGTTGGCGAATTCGGCGAGGATGAGGGCGGCATCGGGCCTGTTCATCCGCGCGCCGGCCAGGGCGGCGAGCGCGGTTTCGAGATGGTCTTCGGCGGCGGCGAGCGTGGCAGTGGTCATGTTCGCGGGCGGCTTGAAAGCGGCGCCCTCGCGGAGGATCCGGTCGAGCAGGTTGGCCTGGGTGGCGTTTTCGGTGACGCGCTCCCAGGTGTCGGCCAGCGCCGTGGCGGCCCGGCCCATGACGCCGGCCGCGTCCTGGAAGACGTGCGGGTCGAGGGCCATGCGGATGTCCTCGTCGGAATTGGCCTTTTCACCCCACGCCAGGGCGGCGCCGGCGGCGAAGCCGATGAAGCTGACGGGCAGGTAGTGCCAGTGGCCGCCGTCGCCCCAGTCGGTGTTGAGCAGGCCGCCCGCCCCGCAGGCGAGGGCGGCCTTCGAGGCAGACCGGTTGCTGCCGACTCCGGCCTCGTTGCAGCCGACGAGCGTGCCCCAGGCCGACGTGCCCGGCGCGAACCAGAAGGGGAGCCCGGCGGCGGCGAGCTTTTCGCCGTGTTCCTGAAACGGGTAATTCCGGTAATAGCCCCAGTCCACGTGGAGCATGCCGCGGTCCAGCCGGTCGAGGCGGTCGGGGAAATGATTCCAGACCATGTCGCCCCAGTACTGGCAGGTGCAGTCCGCGGCGGCGCCGGCGGATTTCAGTTTTCCGAGATAGTCGAGGTAGACGCGGTGCAGGCCGTCCCGCTCCACGGCCTGCCGGCTGCGGCCCTTGCCGAGCTCCCAGGTTTCGTCGCACCCGATGTTCAGCCGGCGGCTGGTGAAGCAGGGGACCAGCTCGTCGAACAGGGACGCGACCAGGGCGAGGGAGCCGGGGTTTCCGGGGTCGAGGGTGGAGGGATTCGGGCGCCATTCGCCGGAGGGGGTGGAGAAACCCTCGGGGCATTCCGCCAGGGGGCGGTAGCGGGGGTGTTTCAGCCAGCGCTCCATATGGCCGAACGCATTCTGGTTGGGCGCCAGCTCGATGAAGCGGTCGCGGCAGTAAGCGTCCAGGATCCGGATCTCGGTCGGGGTGAAGGGGTCCGCTTCGGCCCAGACCTCGCGATGATCCCGGTAGGCGAAGGTGTGCTCCAGGTAGAGCTGGAGGTGGTTGACCTTCCATTCGGCGAGCTGGTCGACGAGGGCGAACAGGGTGGCCATTGAGGGGACCTTGTCTCGGCTGACGTCGAGCATGACGCCGCGGACCGGGATGTCGGGTGAGTCCTCAATGACGCCGCAGGGAAGGGGCGCGGGGACACGGCCTGGAAAGGTCGTGCCACGTCCGTGACGCAGTAGTTGACGGAGGGTCATGCGGCCGTAGAAGGCGCCGGCCTCGTCGGCGGCTTCGAGGCGAACGCCCCCGGGCGCCAGAATGAGCCGGTAGCCCTGGGGGGGGAGGGGTGTCCCGGGCGGAACGGCCCTGACCGAGTCCGGCGCCGGCGCCGGGCAGGCGCCCGGCTCCGGGCGGACCGAGCGCGGCCGGGGCAGGAGCGGCACTTGATGCAACTTTACCATTTACTGCTTCTTGATCATTTCTCGATTGGCGGAACAGGCGTGCCCCATTCCCCCTGGTTCAACTGGGGGCGGTCGACAAAGTACTTCGGGACGCCCAGGTCCTTCCGATTCAGCTTAGCCTGGGTTTCCTGGATGGGCTTGAGCGCGGCCGGGGAGCCCAGCATGAACACCGAGACGCCCCAGGCGGGAACCTTCACCTTGAACTGGCCGTCCGTGTCCGCCTCGATGACCTTGTCGTTGAGCATGTCCCAGGCGACGAAGCCGGGCTTGACGAGGGACGGGTCGACTGCCGCGTCGTAGTCGGCCTCCGTCCGGTCGTGGCTGATCGCCACCACCATCAGCGTGCCCTTGTCGTCCACGCGAGGGAGGACTTCCAGGTTCATGGGCAGGGTTCCGCCGAGCGTCAGGGCGACGGGACGGGTGACGCCGGCCTTGCGCGCGGCGTAGCCGAGCGCCTCGGCGTAGGGGCGGTGGGCTTCGTACAGCTCCGGGATTTCCGCCGGGAAGGGGTTGCAGGGTTCCGTGGCGCGGTGGGCGTCCATGCGGGAGGAGAGGGCGTGGAGGCTGGCTCCCTCGCGCGTGCCGAACCAGACGGTGTTCGTCGTTTCCACGCCGACCACCTTGTCGTTCCACCAGGCGATGGGGGTGGCGCCGTTGACGGGCGAGGCGGTGTCGACTTCGCCCCACGTGACGACCGGGTTGGTGAAACCGACGCCGGCCGCGTATCGGATCTGCGGGGGCGAGCGCATGTCGAGCGGGCTTTGGGGAAGGCCGAGGACGACGGGAGGCATCTTTGCCATCTGGGTGTCGAGTTCCTTCCAGGCGGCCTCATCGCGCACGAGTTTGCCGTCCTTGTCGCGGAGCATCTTCCAGGAGGGGTCGCGCACCGGCTCACCGCCCTTCATGCCCTGGTTGTCGGGGATTGGGCGTTTCGGCACGCCTTTTTCGTCGAGCAGGAATTTCTGTTCCGTGCGGGCGTAGAGCCGGGCCCAGGCGCGCGGGTCGTCGAGCTGGTGGACGCTGTGGCCCTGGACCTTGTAGACGCTTCCCCATTTGTCGAACGCGAGGGCCCAGAGGGCTTCCTCGGTGCTCTGGGTGCTGGGATAGAAGGCGTTCTTGTGCTTGCGCTCGATCTTCACGCCGAAGGTCGTCTCCAGGAAGTCCGTGCGTTTTCCGGTGGGGATGTCGAGGGACAGGCTATCCACGTTGGCGAAGACGACGCCGCCGCGGCCGATGAAGTCGGTGATCCGTTTCCGGATCGAGGGGGTGGCCCATTCGGCGCCGACCACGTAGAGCACCTTGTAGTCTTCCAGCCTGGTCTCGTTGAATTCCAGTTCCTCCTCGGTCAGGAGGTGGAAGGGGAGCTGGAGGTTCTGGAAGGCCTCGGCGGTCCACCCGAAATCGAACTTGGGGTACTGGAAATAGCGGTAGAAGAAGCCGGTGTTGTCGGGCATGAGAAGGGCGACTTGCGGCTTGACCGGGGCGGACCTGGCGAGGTAGCCGGCGTAATGCGCCTTCAAGAAGTTCTGCCAGTAGGCGAGCTGGCGGCGCTGGTTCTGGTCGCGGCCGCGGTAGACGGGCGTATAGAGCCAGTGGTGGGTGCCGTCGACGGTGTGGCCCATCATGCGGGCGAGGGCGCGGTCGATGTCGTGCGGCCCGTTGTACATGTCCCAGCCTTCCTGGCCGAAGTAGAACCAGATCCAGCCCATGACCAGGTTCTTGTGGACGGGCGCGAGCCGGTCGGTGATGGCGTAGTTGAGGTTCATGACGGGCGATTCGGGCCAGCAGTGCTCCACGTTCACCACGGGGCTGAGCTTGTGGTACCAGTAGAAGCTGTTGCCGTGGCGCTGGTTGGCGCCGGGCCAGATGATGAAGTGCTGGGTGAAGGGGTAGCAGGACACGCGGCCAGGCGTGCCCAGCGCGTTCATGTTTTGCGAGGCGGCCTCGTTGATCCGGCGGAAGAACTCGAAGGTGAAGTAGCGGTGGAAGTCGACGAGGAGCTTGTAGCGGCCGGGTTGGGCGAAGAGGGCGGCGTCGACCTCGGGCATCGCGGAGAAGGTCTGGCTGCCGTTGGTGCTCCAGCCGGGCTGGGACCAGTTGAGCGAGACGTGGAGGGGCTCGACCTGATCCCAGTTCGACAGCGACTCGCCCGTGAGGGCGTTATAGGTGCGGCCGTCGGCGTTGCTGTCCTGACCGGGGGCTGCATCCTTGAACCAGACGTCTTTCAGGAACAGGCGGAATTCGTTGGTCATGCCGTCGCGGTAATCCATCTGGGCGCGGGTGCGCAGGCCGACCTCGTCCCAGGAGCAGGTCAGGCGGTGGTCCCCGACGGTGAAGAGGTGGTGGCCGTAATGGTGGCCCATGCCGGTGATGGAGTCGACGCCGGCCTTCAGGTTCTCGGGGTTGAAGAAGCTGCCGCACGCTTCGCGCTGCTTGTTGCCCGGCTTGCCGTCGAACTGGAGCGGGGGCGGGCCGTTGGCGCCGAAGAGGGTCTGGTCGATGGCGCCGAGGAGGCCTT
>JBIIYJ010000403.1:0-4224 GCA_044346855.1 Kiritimatiellia bacterium | reverse complement strand
AAGGAGTTGTTCTTCAGATACCGGGCCTGATCCCGTTCATCCAGCAGATTGAGGTTGCGCCCGATCTCTTCATACATGACCTGCATGAACCGGCCGAGCATCGCCTTGTGCGACGCCAGCTTCTGCTTTCCGAGCGCGCTGCCCGGATGCTGCCGCCATTCGACCACGCTGGCCGGGTCCAGGAGGAATTTCGATCGCATTCCGAGCTGAAGCAGCACCCACCAGTCGAAGAACAGGATCTCCCGCGGGAGCGTCAGGGGGCTCTGGTCCAGCAGCGACTTGCGGGCCACGAAGGCGGAGAAGGTGGCCACATTGTTTCGCATCATCAAATGCCCCACGTTGTTGAAGGGGCGGTGCGGAATCGTGAACAGGCCCAGGATCCACTGCCGGAAGGCCATGTCGCAGCCGTAGAATCCTCCGGACAGGATCCGGTACCTCGAAAACACTACGCCGACATCCGGGTGACGGTCCAGGGCCGCCACCTTTCCTCCGAGGTAGTTCGGACCCCACCGGTCGTCCCCCTCAAGAAAAGCGACATAGGCGCCTCTGGCCGCACCTATCCCCAGGAGGTACGTTGGGCTGATGCCCAGGTTCCGGTGATTCAGGTGATGACAGAAGCGCACTCTCCCCGGGTGCCGGGCAACGATGTCCTCGATCAGTTCCCTGGAGCCGTCGCTGGACCCGTCATCGACGATAATGAGTTCATAGTCATCGAACGCCTGGCCCAGGATTGAGTCGATGGCCTGGCGCAGGTACGGCGCCTGGTTGTAGCTCGCCAGCACGACGCTGACTTTGGGCGAGGACGGAGGGCACATTCCGGTTGGTTGCACGGCAAGGGTCTCAACTTCCTGTGCTCATCCTTTTGAGCCACGCCCTGTTTGCGAGGCCGAGACCATCCCAGAACGTCGCAGGAAAGACAAGATCGATGGGGGCCAACGCGGCGGGCGCGGCCGGCATCCAGCCGGGCCCGGGCCTCGTCGTCGAAGGCGAGCTGGACCGTGCGGATGTCGACGTTGCCGTAGAGGGTGCGCCCCCCCCCCGGCCGAGATTTTCGTACCCGTACCCGTACGCGTTCACGACGTACCAAAACATTCGTTTACGTGCACGTGTACGGCAAGGCGGTCGAGGCCGTCCGCCCTCCAGATCATGGGCTGTCAACTCTGAGGTGAGCGTAAAGCGTTCGGCGTTGAGCGTTGCCTTGCTTTCAACTCTAGCCTTGCGGCCCTATCGCCGCGGGAGCTTGACAGCGCGGAGCCGATCTATTATTGAGTGAGCACTTATTTACAGGAGCGAAGGACGTCGAAGCTGTGGCAAGACCCGTATCCATCAAGACGGACGCGATTCTGGGGGCGGCCCGAAAGGTGTTCCTGCAGCAGGGATACCAGGCCAGCACCGTGGAGGTGGCCCGGGAGGCGGGGGTTTCGGAGGGGACGCTGTTCAAGCGCTTTGCAACCAAGTCGAACCTGTTCATGGCCGCCATGGACGCATCGCCGGAGGATGTCTCGTGGGAGGAGGACCTGCTGCGGTCCGCCGGCGCCGGCGATCTGCGGGAAACGCTGGAGTCCGCCGGGCGGCGCATTCTGGAGCACATGCAGGTGATCCTGCCGCAGGTGATGATGATTCGCGCGCACGGGATTGTGCTTCGGCATCCGGGGCGCAACAGCGACGGCACTCCGCACCCGATTCACCGCGTGCGCGTGCTGGCGGGGTACTTTCGGGCCGAGGTTCAGCAGGGCCGCCTGGTTATGGAAAATCCTGAGGTGCAGGCCCAACTGTTCATTGGAGCCCTGACGCACTACGTGTTCCAGGATACGGTGTTCGGCTACCGGTCGGTGGCGCCGCTGGCGTATGTTCGCACGCTTGTGGACATGGTTCTGCGGGCGGGCGACCCGGGGCCTGCCGACAGGGCGGCCGTCGGCGTGCGCGGCCGCGTGAAGGGTCTACGGCGCGGGGGGTGCCCGGCGCGCAGCGGAGGAAGGGGCGTCCCGTCATGAAGCTGGGTCACGCAGGTCTTGCCATCGTAGCTGCCTCCGCCGCCGGCCTGCTGGCGGGCTGCCTGTCGGCCCCCACGCCGTCGGAGTTCTCTGCGCCCTGGGTGCCGCCGGCTGGCGTGGAGGAGAGCGATCGCACGTGGGAGGAGTTGCGGGCGAAGGCCCCGGATCTCTCCCAGCCCCTGTCGCTGGCCGAGCTGACCGACATCGCCCTGCAGAACAACCCCGTCAGCCGCCGGGCGTGGAACGATGCCCGGGCGGCCGCGGCCCAGGTGGAGCGGGCGCAGGGCTACTTCATGCCCTCCATCACGGCGACGGCCCAGGGGGTCCGCCAGCACACGTCCGCCAGCCCGGACGAGTTCGACAAGGACAACTTCCGTTACGGGCCGGGGCTGGTGCTGAACTACCTGGTCATCAACTTCGGCGGCGGCCGCAAGGCGGCGGTCGAACAGGCGCTGCAGACCGTCTACGCGTTGGACTACGCGTTCAACCGTTCGCTTCAGGATATTCTGCTCGCCGTGGAGCGGGCCTACTATTTCCGGATCAGTTCGCAGGCCGGCGTCCTGGCGGCCGAGTCGAATGCGCAGGACGCCAAGTCGACGCTGGAGGCCGCGCAGGCGCGGAAGGACGCTGGCATGGGCACGGAGCTGGACGTCCTCCAGGCGCAGGCCCGCTACGACCAGTCGCTCTACAATCTCGCCGGCGCGCAGGGCCAGTTCACCGTGGCGGGCGGCACGCTCGCCCTGGTCCTCGGCCTGCCCGCCGACGTGCCGGTGGCGGTGGCGGAGCCGGCCACGAACGCGCCCGTCGCGTTTCCCGTGGAGGATATGCGGAAGCTCATTGACGAAGCCCTGCAGCGCCGTCCGGACCTCGCGTCCCTGAGGGCCTCGGTGGCGGCCCGCGAGGCGGCCATCACGGTGGCGGCGGCGGCGCTGTGGCCGTCGCTGTATCTCAGCGGCTCGGTCAACCGCGACTACTACGAGACGATGAGCGGCGACGCCGCCCAGGACGACGACTGGGCGCTGTCTGGAGGCGTGAACCTCCAGTGGCTCCTGTTCGACGGGTTTCAGACGCGGGGCGCCCAGCGGGCCGCGATCGCACAGGCGGAAAGCGAGCGGGCCCGCCTTGAGCAGGCCGAACTGGCTGCGGCCGCCGAGGTGTGGACGCGGTACTACAACTACGAGACGGCGATCCGGAAGGGGACATTCAGCGAGGCGTATGCCCGGAGTGCAGCGTCCGCCTACCAACTCGCGCTGGACGGCTACAAGGCCGGGCTCAAGAGCATCCTGGACCTGCTGACCTCGGCGAGCCAGCTCGCCAACGCGCGAAGCCAGCGCGTCGCCTCCCGGCAGGAGATCTTCTCGGCGCTGGCCGATCTTGCGCATGCGACCGGGACGCTTGAGCAGGGCGGCGCGGCCGGCACGATGTTCCCCACCACGGCACAGAAGGAACCTACGCTATGAACTCGACTCTTCGCCACGCCGGCGCTCTCGCGGCCTGCGGATTCCTCATGTTGACTGCGGGCGCGTGCAGCAAGCGGCAGGCGGACCCGCCGCCGCCGCCGGCCTCGGTCAAGACCGCCCAGGCGGTCAAGATGGACGCCCCTATCGTCGTCACCGCGTTCGGCACCACGGAGGCCCAGGCAAGCGTGGATGTCGTTCCGCAGGTGTCAGGCCTGTTGATCAAGTGCCTGTTTCGCGACGGCGCGGTGGTGACCAACGGCCAGCCTCTGTTCCTGATCGACCCCCGCGACTACGAGGCCCGCGTGCAACAGGCGCAGGGGCTGGTGGCGGCGGATCGCGCCAACCTTGCGCTGATGCGGCTGACGCTGGACCGCAACCAGGACCTGGTGGCGAAGGAGTTGATCTCGAAGCAGGACTTCGACACGCTCAAGACCAAGGCGGCGGCCGCCGAAGCGCAGCTCCAGGCTGACGAGGCGATGCTGGAACAGGCGCGGCTGAACCTGGCGCGCTGCACCCTTGCGGCCCCGCTGGCGGGCGTGTGCTCCCGCCGCTACCTCGACGAGGGCAACCTCGTGACGGCGGGAGTGACGCGGCTCACGAACATTCGCAGCTATGACCCCCTCACCATCGAGTGTTCCGTGTCGGAGCAGTATCTGTCCGTTCTCCGGCAGGCGCTGGCCAAGGGCAAGGTGCGCATCGACGTCGTGCCGTCCGGCGGGACAAACAGCACCCAGGGCACGCTGACGTTTCTGGACAACACGGTCAACCCG
>JBIIYJ010000129.1:0-14064 GCA_044346855.1 Kiritimatiellia bacterium | reverse complement strand
CCGCCGTCACGCCCCAGAACAGCTTCGGCGGACCGAGCTTCTGGAAATCCTCCCCCGCGTCCGGCCGGGGCTGGGCGATGACGCCCACGCGGCAGCCCAGCCACTCGAGGAAGCGGCCCACGATGCCTGCGCCGAACGAGGGATGGTCCACATAGGCATCGCCCGTCACCAGGATCACGTCGCACTGGTCCCAGCCCCGCGCCTTCATCTCCTCGCGGCTCATGGGCAGGGGGCGGCCGGCCTGGGCCACCGAAGCGAACGGCTTCCAGCGGATGGTTCCGTTATCCATGTGACTCCTGTTAAACAGACGCCCGGGTTGACTGCCGCAACGCAAGTCCTGCGCTGGCCGTCAAGGGTTTCGCCGGGGGGTCTTCCGTTTCTGTACCCGGCGACGCCCGACATACGTGGCAGACGGCTCTTTCAAGGCGTTTTTTTCGCCGGCTTCCGACCACAAAGAGTATCCCATGTGACAGCCCGACGCGATCATTTCTTCATCGCAACAAACCAGTTCGATGCCGGGGAACACCTCGGCCAACCGAGAAAAAACGTAAAGGTGGCCGGCATCCGCCGCGCGCAGCCTCCACTCGCGGTTGGTCCGGCAAAGAGCCGCCATTTCGGACGGCTCCAGATCGGCAAAATGAAGCGCTGACAAAAGTTTGTCCAGCGTCCGCCATTGCCCCGCGTCGGCTCGTCGCCGACTCAGGGCGGCAAAGGCTTCGACAGCCAACCAGCGCCAGCCATAATTGGCATCGGCCTGGTCCCAGGCTTTCAGCGCAGACGGGGAAAAGGGTTCCTGGAATATCAACCCCAGCAGCGCGCTGGTGTCCCAGAAAAGCGTCTTCAATACTCCCGCCCTTTCCGGACCCAGTCGATGGTTGAAACATCCGTTCGCCTGTCAGGCGCCACGGTGGGCACGGGGTGAACGTGCTGGGAGCGGTCTGGGCGATGCACGGGCACTTCAATCATCAATCCCGCTTTCCGGGCTTTTTCCATGAACGCCTTCCGCTCCGCGGCCCACCCCTCATCGTTTTTCACAATAATGGGCGAAAGCGTGGCAACGGGTTTGTCCCGGTCACAGACAATGATCGTTTCACCGGTTTTTTGAATCGTCGCCAGATAGCGGCTGAGATTGTTTTTCAGATTGGCCGTCTTCACCTTCATATAGCCATTTTCTCACTTAAAGATGGCTATGTCAATCGGACAGAACCAGGATCCGCTGCTCCCTCTTTCAGCGCGCCATTTTGCGGCGGCGCTTGGCGTCGAACTCAGGGGCTTCCTTGACGCAGGTGCCGAGAACGCGCAGGGCCTTGCCCATGAGGCGGGCAGTCTGGCGGTCGAGCTTGGCCGGTTCCGCGCCCACGTCCGCCCAACCCGGGATGGAAAGATCGCCGGGGGGCAACTGCACCTTCTCCCAGTTGTTGAAGAGGCGGCCCCAGTCGCTTTTCAGGATGTCATGGATGCGCTTCTGGTGGGTGGGGTACCAGAACAGGTCGTGGTAGAGCACGCTGGCGATGTAGGACCAGGGGGCGAGGACGGTCTTGAGCGACCACTCGATCGGCTTCTTGAGCGGGCCCCAGTAGATCTTGTGCTGCATGCGGCTGGCGAAGGTCATCTTCTGGAATGGCCCCACGAAGTTCCAGTTCTCCTTGGCGGCCTCGAGGTCGCCGACCATCTCGATCTCGCGGGGGTCGCCGCAGCCGAGCCCGCGCTCGTGGGCCAGGCGGACGAACTTGATGTCGCGCAGCGGGTCGAAGCCCATCAGCTTGGCGGCCACGGCGTCGATGGCGACCTGGTCGGAGGAGGCCAGCAGGACGTTCTTCACCATCGGCATCATGCAGCGCGGGCCGGGCCCGTCGCCCGCGAAGGTGCCGTCCATGACCGCGAAGACGCCCGAGTGGATCTTCTTCTGGATCATGAGCAGGTCGACGAGGGTCTCGTGGATCACGGGGTGGGTCCAGTGGCGGTGCTCGTTGAGCAGGCCGCCGAAGGCGTTCTTCATGGCCCCGGTGGTGGTGGTGAAGATGTGGGTCTTGATGGTGGGCAGGTGGATGATGTTCTCGCCGATGAAGCGCTTCGGGATCATGAAGCCGTCGGGATAGACCTCGTTCAGGCAGAGGAACTTGTCGGCCAGGTCGCCCACGGCCTCGCGGACGTGGATCCACTCCTCGCCCTCGTAAAGGTGCACGTTGCGCAGCCCGTGCGCCTGCACGACGTTGAGCTGCTTGTTCTCCCGCTCGCCCAGGTGGGCGTCGATGACCACGGTGCGGTTGTGGCAGGCGTGGATGAGGGAGGGATCGTAGCCGTCGCGCTTCATGGCGCGGATGACGCCTTCGAGCTGCCAGGGGGTCGTGGAACTGCCGGGGTAGAAGAAGTGCCAGCTGATATTGACCTTGAGGGCCGTATCCTTGTTCTTCGGCAGCGTCTCCTGGTAACCCGCCAGGTTCATGACGCGATGATAATCCTCCAACACCGTGGCCGGGCTGGTCTTGACGATGGCAACCTTGGATTTCATGCCGCCATTATGCCTGTTCCTGCGGTCCGCTTCAACCGCAAAAGGGACACAAGCGGGACGCAGGTCGAAAGACCCGTGCCACGCCCTTCGCAAGGCGTAGCACGGTCTTTCCAGGCCGGGCCCCCGCTGGCCTCTTCCCGGATGATTCTCGCGCCTTGATTCCCGTCTGGAGAAGGCTTATCCTGAAAAAGATGATATCGCACCACGACATCGAAGAGCGCAGCCTGATCCTGGCTCGGGAAATTGCAAAAAGGATCGACGCCGATCCGGAGCGTCGCGGTCTCCTGGATGCCCGGCAACGGTGCCGCCGCTGGCTGCAGCAGGCCCCTTGTTCCGATCTGGAACAATGGGCGGTCATTCTGGAAAAGCCCTGGACGGAGGTTCGGCGCATATTGCTCGATCCTTGCGAAAACAGCCGCCAACTCCGCCAGAGCAACCCGTTTTGCGGAATTCTGACACCCCGGGAACGATGGGCCATTTACAGGAGAAGCCGTCCCCATGACCAGAACCCAGCTTGAACACATTTTAAGGGCAGCCGGCGCCATCACCAACGAGCGAGCCATCGTCATCCTGGGCAGCCAGTCCATTCTCGGCAGCTTCCCCAACGCCCCCGAGGAATTCCGGCAATCCATGGAGGCCGACGCCTTTCCCCTGGATGACATTGGAAAAGCCGACCTGATTGACGGTTCCATCGGCGAACTCTCACCGTTCCATGAAACCCACGGCTATTATGCCCATGGCATCTCGCCCGAATCCACCGTCCTGGCGGAAGGCTGGCGGGAGCGGCTGGTCCCGGTGTCGTCCCCCGCCACCGCAGGCGTTACCGGTTATTGCCTCTCACCCTCCGACCTGGCCATCAGCAAATTGGCGGCCGGACGCGACAAGGATTTCACCTTCGTCTCCGCCATGCTGAAGCACGGGTTTATCCGCCAAAACGAACTGGACCGTATCAGCCAGTTGTTATCCGATTCCGATAAAAAACGGGTTGCCGGCAACTTGGCGCTCCTCCGGGAAAAAACGAAATGAAGATTCAGCTTGCCCTGATCGCCCTCTTCTCCTGCCTCTCCGCCGCCCCCGCCAAAACGGCGCTCCAGCACCTGCAGGAGGCGCCCAAGCCCGTGTTCAAGGCGGGGCACACGCTGCCGCCCCTCACCCGTTGGGGCTGGTCGATGCCCTACGACGTGCGCCTCGAACTCTGCACGAACTGGGGCTACGCGCTCGAGTTCGCGGGCTATCTCACGCCCGGCGCCATGGAGGATCTGAACATCAAGACGAACGGCGACAACGCCCGGCTCGTCGCGCTGTCGGCCTCCGACCCCAAAAAATTCCCGCTTTTCGTCATCACCCACCGCCCCTTCGGCGGCCTGGTCAAGGACGGCCTGACGCCCGACGAGCTCAAGGGCCTCTACGTGCGCGATGCCGAGGGGCGCGACATCGTCGACTCGCTCGCGAAAACCTCCCGGACCTGGCGCACGATCAGCCCCGAAGCCCCCGCCTCCATCTTCAAGAAGGTCGCCGAAGGCTCGGTCAAGCCGCTGGAGGAATTGCGGAAAAAGACGCCGATCGCCATCGTCCTGAACGGCGGGGAATACGGCCTGACCGTCCAGGGCCACAGCGGCCCCTACTGGGCGCAGGACCCGGTCGTACTAAAAGCCAAGGGGGACCGCTCCTGGTACGACTACATCTCCGAGGCCAAGACGCGCCAGGAAAAACCGGTGGCCGACGCCCTCCGCAAGGCGGTTCCCGACCGCACGCTTTACCTGTGGTACCATTTCGCGGGCGAGCCCACCTGGGGCGATGCGGCCTGGAGCTGGGATTACAAATACACGAAGGCCCTGACGGACCTGCCCACCCAAAGCCTCTACTTCCGCCAGTTCAACAGCGGATGGACGGGGCGGCAGGACCTGCTGACCTACCACCTGGCCTCGGTCGCGCAGGCGATCAGCCATTACCAGCACCCGCTTTCCTACAACTGGGTCTGCGGCGGCTGGGTGAGCAACAGGTTCTCCGACCGCGCCCAGTACACGGGATTCCTGAAATGCGTCTACATGGCCGGCTCGCTCGGCAACGTGGCGGGCTACTTTTCCCATCCCGACGGCCTGCGGGGCGAGGATGTGGGCGAGGAGCCGCCGCACTGGCTGTTCCAGATGATGGTCCTCGGCCGGGTGCATGCGACCTTCTCGCACCTGGAAGACTTCCTGCGCCGGGGCGACCTGCTGCCCGGCCCGGACACGAACCGCAACCCCAACGCCGCGGGCCTGCCGGCCTATGAATTCCCGACCGGCTTTCCGGACGCGCGCGTGCTGGTGCGCCGGCTGCGGGACAAGCCCGAGTGGCTGGTGGCGGCCTGGGCCGCGGACGGCAGGGCGCGGGAGGTCACGGTGTCCCTCCCGCAGGCGGGAGCGGTGACCGTCATGGCCACGCCCGAGGCGAGCCTGACCCGCGTGACGGCGGATTTCAAAACGGACTACGAGCCGCCGGAACTCACCCTCACGCCGGTTCAAGAATAGCTGATGGCTGATAGCTGATAGCGAATTCGCGTGGCTCGCCCCAGTGGAATGTTGCCCGGATTTCCAACGGAGGGGCGAACTGCCGGCTTCGTGAAGCACTACGCCGCGCCAAGACCGCGAGCCCGCATGTGCCAGGTTAGCGCCAGACACGCGCATGCGGCGTTGCCGGCTACTCCGTTCACCCCATCGGCGGATGACACCGCTTCGTGTAATCCCGGATCGCCTCGAGGGTGCGCGTGTCATTCTTGATTTTCCGCAGATGTTCGGCCACGCCGTTGGCGGCCATGGCGAGCCAGCGGGCCCCCTTCTCGCGGGAGGCGCACTGCGGTTCGCCCACGGCCATCTCGGGGTGGCGGGCGATCCAGTCCACCGCGGTCAGCGCGCTTCCGGTGTCGGGCCCGGGCGCGGCCGGGAAGGTCTTTCCCTGCAGCGCGTCGAGCCGGACCAGTTCGGGGCAGGCCATCAGGGCCATGCTGGTCTCCCACTCGCAGGCGTGCCCCCACTCGCGGCTCTCCTTCGTCTTCTGCATCTCATCCCAAAGCCCGGCCTGGGCGGAGAGGCTGTAGACCGCGTACGGCTTCTCCCGCTCCAGCATCCGGTCGCAGAACATCGTGTTCAGGGAGGTGTTCCCGCCGTGGCCGTGCAGAAGCACAATCTTGTCGAACCCGTTGCGGTGGATCTCGTCGCAGATCTGCTCCACATAATCCATGAGGGTGTCCGAGCGGATGTGGATGGCCCCGGGGAGGGCGCGGGCCGCGGCCACGTAGGTATAATGAAGCGTGGGCAGCACGGCCGCGGGCTCCAGGGCAATGACCTGGCTGACCAGGTTGTCGGTCTTGATCGGGTCGCACCCGAGCGGCAGGTGGGGGCCGTGGCTCTCGATGCTGCCCAGCGGGATCAGGGCGACCCCCCCGCAGGCTTTCCGCAGCTCGCCGATCGTATCCACCGTGTTCCGGATCCAGTAGCAGTCAATCATGGCGCCGTCCCCTCGAGGTATTTCGCGATCGTGATCGCGATCGTCATCGTCATCGACCACACGCGTGCCCTGGCGCCTCGATAACGATCGCGATCGCGATCACGACTACGATTAAATCTCTTCGTCCCTGAAAGATCAAATCATTTGATCGCCAACCTGCGGCCACCCCCCGCTTCCGGCAAACGGAATCGGCTTTGGGCGCATTGCAGTTTCGTCGGGATCGACAGATCGTAAAATTTGGAGTGCGGCGGCTTGACGCCGCTTTCTGCGATGCGGCTGCCCTGCGCGCTTCGATAGGCCTGCCTGAGCGTGTCGGCTTGAAGCGGCGCCCAGCCGTTGATGTCGCCTCCAGTCGATGCCAGCCAAAGCGGCGTCAAGCCGCCGCACTCCAAATCGGCTTCGCACCTGACTGGCATAATCCCGACTAAACTGCACTACGCCCATCGGCTTTGAGTCTTGACAGCGGCCGGGCATTCCCCGATTCTAAAGAACGATGAAAACCCTTGCGCTCTTCCTCCTCCTCTGCGGCCTGCTGGCGAGCGGCTGCGAGCTGCAAACCCGGACGGACAACACCGCGGTCAACATCACGGACGGCCAGGTCTCCTCCTTCGCCACCAAGCAGGGCGACTACATCATCACCTCCAACACCGGCCTGACCAACAGCACCCTGCGCTGAGCGTTCCCGCGAAAGCCGCTTGAATCCGGCCCCGGATGTTTATACACTGGAAGATCATTTCAAACCGAACAGGAACCCAACCCGACATGGCCACCAACCGAACGCTTTTCCTGGGGGATGAAGCCCTGGCGCAGGGAGCGCTGGACGCCGGCATCAGCGGCGCCTACGCCTATCCCGGCACGCCCTCCACCGAGATCCTGGAATTCATCCAGGGATCGTCCGCCGCCGCCGCCGCCGGCGTGCACCGCCTCTGGAGCGCCAACGAGAAGACGGCGCTCGAGGAGGCGCTCGGCATGTCCTACGCCGGCCGGCGCGCCCTGTGCTGCATGAAGCACGTGGGCCTCAACGTCGCCGCCGACGCGTTCATGAACGCCGCGGTCACGGGGGTGAACGGCGGCCTGGTGATCGTCGTGGCCGACGATCCCTCCATGCACTCCAGCCAGAACGAGCAGGACTCCCGCTTCTACGGCAAGTTCGCCGCTGTTCCCGTTTTTGAACCGGCGAACCAGCAGGAGGCCTACGACATGATGCGGCGGGCCTTCGACTTCTCCGAGCAGCTGCGCCTTCCCGTCCTCCTGCGCATCACCACCCGCCTGGCCCACTCCCGGGGCGACATCGTGACGGCCGCGCCGCGGGAGCAGAACCCGCTCAACGCCTCCACCAGCACCCGCCAGTGGGTGCTGCTGCCCGGCCACGCGCGGGCGAACTGGTCGGCCCTGATGGCCCGCATGCCGGAGATCATCCGCCAGGCCGACGGGCTGCCGTGGAACCGGTTCGAGCCGGGCTCGGACCGCCGCCTGGGCGTCATCGCGGCGGGCATCGCCTACAACTACCTGCAGGAATGCTTCCCCGAGGGCTGCCCCCACCCCGTGCTGAAGATCAGCCAGTACCCCCTCTCGCCGGAGCGCATCGGGGCGCTTCAGGCGGCCTGCGACGCGATCCTCGTGCTCGAGGACGGGGCCCCCTTCATCGAGGAGCAGCTGGTCGGCCTCTTCCCGAAGCCCGCCATGCGCATCCGGGGACGGCTGGACGGCGCCCTGCCGCGGACGGGCGAGCTGACGCCCGAGAACGTGGCCGCCGCGCTCGGCCGCGCCCGGCCCGAGGGCCACCCCGTGCCCGCCCTCATGGTCTCCCGGCCGCCGGCCCTCTGCCGCGGCTGCCCGCATTGCGACAGCTTCGCCTTCATGAACGAGGCCCTGTCCGGGCTGCCCGGCGGCCGGGTGTTCTCCGACATCGGCTGCTACACCCTCGGCGCGCTGCCCCCCTACGAATCCATCCACTCCTGCGTCGACATGGGCGCCTCCATCACCATGGCCAAGGGCGCGGCCGACGCGGGCGTGCGGCCCGCCGTCGCCGTGATCGGGGACTCGACCTTCACCCACTCGGGCCTCACGGGCCTGCTGGACGCCGTGGCCGAGAAGAGCCCCATCACCGTGCTCATCCTCGACAACGAGATCACGGGCATGACGGGGGGCCAGGAGTCGCTCGCCTTCGGCCGCATCGAGGCCCTCTGCGCGGGCATCGGGGTGGAGAAGGAGCACATCCGGGTGCTCTCCCCCCTGGCCCGGAACCACGCCGAAAACGTCAGGATCGCGCGCGAGGAAATCGACTGGCCCGGCGTCTCCGTGCTGATCGCCCGCCGCGCCTGCATCCAGATCAAGAGGAAAGGCTGACCGCCATGAAATACGACATGATCATCGCCGGGGTCGGCGGCCAGGGCATCCTCTCCATCGCCGCCCTGCTGGGCCGCGCCGCCCTCGACCTGAACCTGCACCTCAAGCAGTCCGAAGTCCACGGGATGGCCCAGCGCGGCGGCGCCGTGCTCGCCCACCTGCGGCTCTGCGACCGGCCGATCCACTCCGACCTGGTCCCGCGCGGCACCGCCGCCATGATCCTGGCCATGGAGCCCCTCGAGGCCCTGCGCTACCTGCCCTGGCTCGACCCCGCCGGGGGCTGGGTCGTCTCCAACACCGAGCCGATCAAGAACATCGGCGCCTACCCGGACCTGGAAGCCGTCTACGCCGACATCCGGCGCCAGCCGCACTCCTTCCTGTTCAACGCCGAAACCATGGCGCGCGACCTCAACGCCCCGCGCGCGGTAAACATGGCCATTCTCGGCGCCGCCTCCTCGTTCATCCCGCTTCCCCCGGAGGCGCTCGAGGCCGCCATCAACGCCCAGTTCGCCCGCAAGGGCGAGGCCGTCGTGGCCGCCAACCTCGCCGTCTTCCGGGCCGGGCGCCAGGCCACCGCGGGGCTCGCCACGCCCGCCGCATGATCATCGACTGCCACACCCACGCCTTCCCGGACAAGATCGCAGCCAAGGCCATCGAAACCATCGAGTTCCGCGGCGGCTCCAAGCACGCGCTCGACGGCACCCTCGGCAGCCTGCTGGCCGCCATGGACCGGGCGGGAGTGGACAAGTCGATCCTCCTCAACATCGCCACGAAGCCCGAACAGTTCGAGCCGATCATGGCCTTCTGCCGAAGCAGCCGCTCCGACCGGATCGTCCCCTTCCCCTCCGTCCACCCGCGGGACCCGAAGCTGCGCGACCGCCTGCGCGCCGTCAAGGGCGAGGGCTTCAAGGGCATCAAGCTTCACAATTATTACCAGGACTTCGTTTTCGACGAGGAACGCGTGTGGCCGCTCTACGCCGCCCTCGAGGAGGAAGGCCTCTTCCTGGCCGCCCACACCGGCTACGACGTCTCCTACCCCTGCGACGGGACCTGCACCCCCGAACGGATCGTCCGGGTGCTGGACCGCTTTCCCGGACTGAAATTCATGGCGTCCCACCTCGGGGCGTGGTACGATTATGAAGAAGTCCGCCGCTGGTTCTGCGGAAGGCCCATCCACATGGAGATGTCGTGGTCGTTCCGCTACCTTCCCGCGGCGGACATCAGGGATATCATCGAGAAACACGGGCCCCACTACGTGTTCTTCGGCTCGGACGCCCCCTGGGTCACCCCGGAGGAGACGCTGGCCGATCTGCGCGCGCTGGGGTTCAGCCCGGAAATCGAAGCCATGCTGGAAGGCGGCAACGCACAGCGCTTTTTCGGCTTGTAACCACAGGACTCAGGATGCACCGGATCCTCTTCAAACAGCAGCTCTCGGACGAGGTATACCTGCTCCGCGTCGAGGCCCCCCTCATCGCGCAGGAACGGCAGCCGGGCCAGTTCGTCATCGTCCAGGCCGACAACAATTTCGGCGAGCGCATCCCGCTCACCATCGCCGATGCCGACCCGGCCGAGGGCTCCATCACGCTCATCTTCCAGACCGTCGGCAGGACCACCCACATCCTGGGCGCCAAGGCAGTCGGCGACGCGATCGAAAGCATTCTCGGCCCGCTCGGCCGGCCCACCCACATCGCGAAATTCGGCACGGTGGTGGCGGTCGGCGGCGGCATCGGCGCAGCCCCGCTCCACCCCATCGTCCAGGCCATGAAAAAGGCCGGCAACCGCCTCATCGTCATCCTGGGCGCCCGCAACAGGAGCCTGATCCTCCTCGAGGATAAGATGCGCGCCCTGGCCGACGAACTGATCATCTGCACCGACGACGGCTCCCACGGCCGGAAGGCCCTGGTCACGGAGCCGCTCAAGGAGATCTGCGCGCGCGACCCCAAGCCCGACCAGTGCGTCGTCATCGGCCCGCCCATCATGATGAAGGTCTGCTCCGAGGCCACGCGCCCGTTCGGCGTCCCCACCCTGGTCTCCCTCAACACGATCATGGTGGACGGCACGGGCATGTGCGGCGGCTGCCGCGTGACCGTGGGAGGCGAAACCAAGTTCGTCTGCGTGGACGGCCCCGAGTTCGACGGCCACCGGGTCGACTTCGACAACATGATGCGCCGCCTGCGCGCCTACAAGTCGCACGAGGAAGCGGCCCACCACCAGTGCCACCTGGAGCTGGAAGCGGACAAACTGAAGAAGGACGGGCGGTCATGAGCCATCCCTCCCCCGACATCCTGAACCGCGAAGCCGAGGACCGGCTCACGGCGCTGAAAGGGAAGCGTCTCTCCCCCCGCGAACGCATGGCCATCCCCTCGCAGGACATGCCATCCCAGCCCGCCGACGAGCGCCGCGCCAACATGCGCGAGGTCGCCCTCGGCTACTCGCAGGCCCAGGCCCGGCTCGAGGCGCTCCGCTGCCTGCAGTGCAAGAACGCCCCCTGCATCGAAGGCTGCCCCGTCCGCATCGACATCCCCTCCTTCGTGAAGGCCATCGCCGAAGGGCGGGACGAGGAGGCCATCGCCATCATCCGGCGCAACAGCCTGCTCCCCGCCGTCTGCGGCCGCGTCTGCCCCCAGGAGGTGCAGTGCCAGGAGCGCTGCACCGTCGGCAAGGCGCTGAAGTCCGTCGACAAGGCCGTCTCCGTCGGCCGCCTGGAACGCTATGCGGCGGACCTGGAACGGGAAAAAGGCGGCTTCCGCCAGCCCCCGCTCAAGCCCGAAACCGGCCGGCGCGTCGCCATCGTGGGCAGCGGCCCGGCCAGCATCACCGTGGCCGCCGACGTCCGCCGCGAGGGCCACGCGGTCACCCTCTTCGAGGCGTTCCACAAGCCCGGCGGCGTGCTGCTCTATGGCATCCCCGAGTTCCGGCTGCCCAAGAAAATCGTGGAACAGGAAATCGACGCGCTCAAGGCCATGGGCGTTGAGATCAAGACCAACTTCCTCATCGGCCGTACGCGCAAGCTCCAGGACCTGATCGCGAAGGACGGCTTCGACGCCGTGTTCGTCGGCACCGGGGCCGGCCTGCCCAAGTTCATGAACATCGAGGGCGAGAACCTGGTGGGCGTCTTTTCGGCCAACGAATACCTGACCCGCGCCAACCTCATGCGGGCCTACGACGTGGGCAAGGCCGACACCCCCCTCTTCAAGTCGCGCAAGGTCGCCGTGCTCGGCGGCGGCAACGTGGCCATGGACGCCGCCCGCATGGCGGTCCGCCTCGGCGCCGCCGAAGTGCACCTGGTCTACCGCCGCACGGAGGCGGAGATGCCCGCCCGCGTGGAGGAGGTGGGCCATGCCCGGGAGGAGGGCGTGATCTTCCACATGCTCCAGAACCCGAACCGGATCCTGGGCGACGAGTACGGCCTGGTGACCGGCATGGAGTGCCTGCGCTACACCCTCGGCGAGCCCGACGACTCCGGCCGCCGGCGCCCGGTCGAGATCCCCGGCAGCGAATTCGTCATGGCGGTCGACACGGTCATCGTGGCCATCGGCAACGAGTCGAACCCCCTCATCCGCCAGACCACGCCCGGCCTGGCCGTCAACCGCCGCGGCAACCTGGTGGTGGACCCGGAAACAGGCAAGACGTCCATCGACCGCATCTATGCGGGCGGGGACATCGTGCTGGGCGCGGCCACGGTCATCCTCGCCATGGGCGAGGGCCGCAAGGCCGCCGCTTCCATCAACGCCCTGCTGGCGCAACCCTCCTGATCATGCTGCCGATCAGCGACATCCGCGGCGTGATCTTCGACATGGACGGAACCCTCACGGTTCCGGTCATCGATTTCGCCCTCATGCGCCGGCGGCTCGCCATCCCCGAGGGCGACATCCTGGAGGTCATCCGCTCCTGGCCGGAAGCGCGGCAGAAAGACGCCTTCGCCATCATCGAGGAGATCGAGGAGGACGGCCGCTTCCGGCTCGAGCTCCAGCCCGGAGCCGAATCCCTGATGCGCGTTTTGGAACAGCGGAAAATCCCGCGCGCGATCCTCACACGGAACACGGAAAAGACGGTGCGGCACCTGCAGACCCGCCTGCACACCGCCTTCTCGCCGATCGTCACCCGCGCCTTCCCAACCTTCAAGCCCGACCCGGCCCCCGCCCTGCACATCTGCCAGTTATGGGAACTGGAGCCGGCCCGCTGCCTGCTGGTGGGCGACTACCGCGACGACCTGACCTGCGGGAAACGCGCCGGAACCCGAACCTGCCTTCTGCTCAACGACCATAACCGCCTCTTCGCCGACCTGGCGGATTTCACCGTCGCCAGCCTGGCCGACCTGGCGGCCGCATTTGCGGCAGGCTGAACACGGCACCCCGCTTTCCCAGCCGCTGGCAGACCGAATCAACTTCAGCCTTGATAACCGTGCCGCAGTCGAGCATGATTTAAATATGATTGTTGACGATATCAAGACAGCCGTAATGCCGGCGTGCCGTGAATTCCACGTTCGCCGACTCGAAGCATTCGGTTCAGTCGCTCGCGGTACCGCAACCGCAACAAGCGACATTGACCTATTGGTCGAATTTTCTGAACCGGATCAAGCACCCGCAAGACGTTTTTTCGGGTTACTGCACCGTCTTGAATCGGAATTAGGCTGCAAAATCGACCTTCTCACAATCAACAGCCTGCGCAACCCGTATTTTAAAGCCCGCATACTTAAGGAGAAAATTTCAGTGTATGAAGGCTGACTCTCCTGCCCACCTTCACGATGTCCGTTGCGCCGGATATTCCATTCGAGAGTTTATTACGGGCAAAACATATGCCGACTATACATCGAACGATATGCTCCGAAGTGCGGTGGAACGAAAATTTCAGGTAATGGGTGAAGCCCTCAACCGAATCAAACGGGAAGACCCTGAGTTACTCGCACACATTCGGGACCACAGCGATATTATCGCATTCAGGAACATTCTCGTTCACGGGTACGACGCGATTGACGATCGGATCGTTTGGAGCGTCATCCAGGAAGACTTGGACCCGCTGATTGAAGACGTGGAGAAACTGCTCTCATAATAGCGCGCTACACCCCGACCGCAGCCGCCTCTTCGCCGACCTGGCGGCCGCGTTTGCGGCAGGCTGAGCCCGGCTAGGCCAGTTTCTTCAGCAGCCAGGCCATGTTTTCGCCCAGCACCCGCATGGTGCGGACGCCCTCCTCGTCGTTCTCCACCTCGCCCTTCTCGCGGCCGTTCCCCCTGTTCCAATAACAGGAACCAGGAACGATCATCTCCTCGATCAGGAAGAAATGGTTGAGCGTGTCGAACACGTGGATCGCCCCGCCCCGCCGCACGGCGACCAGGCCCGCCCCGACCTTGCGCCGGAGGAAGCGCCCGTTGGCGATGGAAACCATCCCGGCCCGGTCGATCAGCGCCTTCATCTCGGCCGTGACATCGGCGAAATAGGTCGGGGAGGCCAGGAGGATGCCGTCCGCCTGGCGCATCTTGTCGAGGCAGTCGTTGACAAGGTCCTGCTTGAGGATGCAGTGCCCGTCCTTCTTCTCGAAGCATTTGTAGCAGGCCGTGCAACCGTGGAGCAGGTTGCCGCCCACCTGGACCAGTTCGGTTTCAATGCCTTCGGCCTGAAGCGCCGTGAACACGTGGTTGATCAGCGCCACCGTGTTGCCGTCCTTGCGGGGACTCCCGTTGAATGCCACTACTTTCATGCCCCGATCATACGGGCCA
>JBIIYJ010000128.1:0-14089 GCA_044346855.1 Kiritimatiellia bacterium | reverse complement strand
GCGGCCATCCTGCTGCGGAAGGCCTGGAACTGGATCGTGGTGGGCGAGGAATTCCGGCGCAAGGACGTGCCCATGGAGTTCGCCGTGGCCTCCCAGTGGCTCCTGCGCATCGGCATCCTCATCTTCCTCTTCGGCGGCTACTTTTTCATCCGCTACTCGATCGACCGCGGCTATCTCGGCCCGGCCGGCCGAGTGGCGCTCAGCACGCTGGCCGGCGCGCTGATGATCGCCGGCGGGCTTCACCTGTTCGGGCGGAAATACCAGCTCCTGGGCCAGGGCCTCGTGGGCGGGGGCATCGCCCTGCTCTACTTCAGCCTGTACGCCGCCGGCTCCATGTTCGACCCGCCCCTCGTCTCCATGCCGGTCGCCTTTGCCGGCATGGCGTTCGTCACGCTCGTCTCCGCCACGCTCTCGGTCCGCTACCGCTCGATCCTGATCGCCGTGCTGGGCCTGCTGGGCGGTTACCTCACGCCTGTGCTGCTCAGCACGGGGACCAAGAATTTCCCAGGCCTCTACTCCTACCTGCTCCTGCTGGGATTCGGCATGCTCGGCGTCTCCTGGAAACGGCAGTGGCCGATCCTCGTCTGGCTGGCCTTTGCGTGCCATACCGCGCTCGTCTGGACCTCGCTGGCGACCTTCTACAAGGATCCAGCCGACTTCACCCTCGTCATGGCCTTTCTCGCCGCCTTCTTCCTTCTCTTCTCGACCTCGATCTTCATCTACAACCTCGCCACGAAAACCGTCGCCTCCATGCTGGAACTGATCGGCCTGCTCCTGACGGCCACGTTCTTCTTCGGATTCGGCTACTGGCTTATCCTGCGCACCTGGCCAGGGCAGTATGAATACGCCGCCTGGCTCGCCCTCGCCCTCTGCGCCTACTACGTCGTCCACGTGACCGTCCTCCAGCAGCGCGGCGTCCATGACCGCGGGCTCCAGACCATCTTCCTCGGGCTCGGCGCCATCTTCCTCTCCATCACCCTCCCGCTGCTCTTCAGCAAGGGCTGGCTCACCGTCACCTGGTCCGTTGAAGCCCTGGTCCTGCTCTGGATGAGCCGGAAGCTAAACAGCCCCATCCTGCGCCTGCTCGCCGGCCTGCTCTACGTCATCCTGATCGGGCGGGTCATCTTCCACGACATCCAGAACCGGTTCTACCAGACGCCCGGGCCTGACGATTTTGCCGCCTACCTGCGCCTGCTCGTCCCGCGCCTGATCCAGTTCCTCATGCCCGTCCTCTCCCTCGCCGGCGCCTGGCGGATGCTGAAAGCCGACGCGGAGGCCCCCGGAACGCCTTCCGGAGAACCCGAGCGGAAAACCACCGGCGCCGTTTCCGCGCTGGCCCTGGTGCTCATGTACGGACTGCTCTTCCTTTATATGAACTTCGAGATGGTCCGTTTCTGCACCAGCCTCTACAACCCGCTCGTCCACCCCGGCCTGACACTGGTGTGGGTCGGGCTCGGCGCCGTCATCCTGGCCTATCGCCGCTCCCTGGGCCCCGTCGCGTCCGCCCTCCTGTGGAGCGTCCTGGCCGTCGCCCTGCTGGTCAAGCTGGTGTCCTACGACCTGCCCGCCTGGGAGCTGAGCCTCGCCCCGCTCCGCTACGGCGCGTCCTACGACCTGCCCTCCGTGCTCGTCCGCCTGCTGAACTTCGGGCTCATCCTCGGGTTCGCCACCGTCACCTTCCGCCTGCTGCGCCCCGAAGCCGACCTGCGGCTCGTCTCCCTCGGCGCGGGCTGGCTGGCCCTGGCCCTCCTCCTGGCCTACCTCACCCTCGAAACCGGCGCGGCTTTGACCCGCTTCCTGCCCGCCTTCCAAAAGGCCGGCATCTCGATGCTCTGGTCCGCCTACGCGTGCGCCCTGGTCATCGCCGGCCTGCGCAACCGCTCCCGCGCGCTCCGGCTATGCGGGCTGGCGCTGTTCGCCGTGGTGGTCCTCAAGATCCACTCCGATCTCGCGCACGCCGAAGCCCTCTACCGGATCGTGGCGCTCGTGGCCGTCGGCGTGGTCCTGATCCTCGCCTCCTTCTTCTACCTGAAATACAAGGAGCGGTTCGAAAGCCGCTAACCGCCGGAGGTTCGCATGTTCCGACACCTGGCCAGCCTTCTCGCGCTCGGGCTCCTCGCTTCCACCGCCGCCGCGGCCCGCATCGACTCGCGCGCGTTCCAGTACGCCCTCGACCTCCCCCTGCCGGAGGACGGCGCGGCCGACGAACTGTACGCCCTGACCCTGCCCGACAGCCTGTTCGCCGTCACCCTGGATTCGCTGGCCGATGTCCGGATCACCGGCCAGGATTCCCAGGCGGTGCCCTTCGATATCACCCGGCGCATCGACCTGGCCGCCGTCACCCAGCGCGTGGGCGTGGCGTTCAACCGCACCGGCTTCTCGCAGCCCGCGGGTGCAAACCGGATCGAAATCGTCTACGAGCAGCCGGGCCGGATCGTCGCGCCCCACGGTTTGACCCTCCGGACCCCGCTGCGCAACTTCGAGAAAAGCGTCACCGTGGACGGCAGCCACGACGGCGTCTCCTGGTCGAACATCCTTGAGAACGGCGTCGTCTTCGACGCCTCGCGCTTCATGGACGTCGCCCGCCGGGAGCTCGCCCTTCCGCCCCGGGCATACCGCTACTTCCGGGTGGTGCTGCACGACGTGACCGACCTGCAGTCATCGCCCGTCAGCGAGATCGCCCGCTACGCCGGCCGCGCCGAAAGCGGCGAGCCGCAGACCACGGACCGCCAGAGCGCGCTCCAGAACCGCGACTTCCGGATCGACGGCCTCGACTTCTGGCGCATCGACGTGGCCGAGTCGGCCGCCCGGCAGCGGATCGTGACGCACGCCGTCAGCAACCTGACGGTGCGGTCGGACGAGAAGCGCCAGCAGACGGTGGTGACCTTCGAGTCGGGGCGGGTGCCCGCGACGGAGCTCGTGGTGGAGACGGGCTCGCGCAACTTCTCCCGCGCCGTCACGTTCTACGCCCTCTACCCGAACCGGCGGCTCGACCAGGCCAAGCCGGTCCTGGCGCGGGGCACGCTGCGCCGGATCGCCTTCCGGACCCTGAGCGAAACGCAGCTGACGCTCGCCTTCCCCGAGACGCGGGCGCCGGCCTATGAGCTGGTGATTGAAAACGGGGACAATCCCGAGCTCGCCATCGGGAGCATCGCGTTGCGCGGCCCCCAGCTGCAGGCGCTGTTCTTCGCCTCGGCCCCAGGCTCCCTGCGGCTGCTGGCCGGGAACGAGCGCAGCGAGGCGCCCCGCTTCGACCTCTCCGCCATCCGCCTCGCCCTCGACCGCGGGCTGCGGGGCCGGCCCCTGCAGCCGCCCGGCTCGCTCGCGCCCAACCCGGACTACGCCCGCGGCGGCGGCTTCGCGTTCAACCGGAAGGGCGCCCTCGCCGGCGCGCTGGTCGGCATGGTCCTGGTCCTCGGCTATGCCCTCTTCAAGGCCACCCGCAGGTTTGAACAATCCGGCGGCTAGCCCGGTCGGGAAAAGCGGCCATCGCAGCGAGCGCGGAGAGTTTCTCTTGCGGGGCTTCCCCGCATAGACCACTTTGCGTCCTCTGCGATGAATGTTGCTTCCCCTTAAAACGGGCTTGCCAAAGGGTGCTCATTTTTGATTTAATCTGTTTACTTTGAATCAAAAGCAATCATTACCGATCAACGTGGAAAACCGCGAGTTGGCGGCCGGGCGCGAGGAAAAGCTCAAGGCTTTGGTGACCTCCGGGCGCTTCGTGCGCGTGGAGGCGCTGGTCCGGGAGCTGGGGGTTTCGGCCGCCACGATCCGGCGCGACCTCGAGCTGCTCGAGCAGAAAGGCGCCCTGCGCCGGGTGCACGGCGGGGCCGTGGCGGTGGAGAGCAATCTCGACGAGCCGCTCTTCGACGACAAGACCCAGATCGCCGCCCCCGAGAAGCTTGACATCGCCCGCGCCGCCGTGGCGCTGGTCAAGCCCGGCTCCTCCATCTTCCTCGACGGCGGCAGCACGATCCTGGCCATGGCCCCCCTGCTGCGCGACATGACCGACCTGACCGTCGTGACCAACTCCCTGCGCGTGGCCCACGAGCTGGCCGGCGGCGGCCCCACCCTCATCATCGTGGGCGGCGACCTGCGCCGCCGCAGCCAGACCATGGTGGGCCCGCTCACCGAGCCCATCCTCTCCTCGCTCCACATGGACCAGGCCTTCGTGGGCACCATCGGCCTCGACCTGCGAAACGGCCTCACCACCACCGACCCCCGCGAGGCCTTCACCAAGCGCCTCATCCTCCGCCAGGCCCAGCAGATCGTCCTCCTGGCCGACAGCACCAAGGCCGGCAAGACCTCGTTCGTCCGGTTCGGCTCGCCGGAGGACGCCCACGTTTTCATCACCGACTCCCGCGCGCCGAAGGAGCTGCTCCAGGCCCTCAAGCGCAAAGGCGTCCGCCTCATCACGGTTTAACCGACTCGAACCAAAAGGAAAGACGACCCATGCCCAACTACCTCAGCGACCTGAAGCCGGACTTCACGCCGGGAACCATCTCCCTCGGCAAGATTCCCAAATTCCAGTACGCCCACACGCTTAAGGACGAGCTCAAGGCAAAAACGATCACGCCCGCCGAGGCGATCGACCTGCTCGAGGACATGCTCATCATCCGCGAGTTCGAGGAGATGATCGTGAAGCTCCGCTCCGGCGCCTACGACGCCTGCGCCGGCTTCAACTACCGCGGCCCCACCCACGTCTCCATCGGCCAGGAAGGCTCCTCGGTCGGCGCCTGCTTCGGCATCGACGGCGACGACTACATCACCTCCACCCACCGCGGCCACGGCGACAGCATCGCCAAGGGCTGCGTGGCCATCCGCAAGATGTCCGACGAGCGTCTCAAGGCCCGCATCCCGGGCGTCAAGGCCGCGAACCACGCCGAGCTTCTCGAGGCCGCCCTCGAGGACCACATCTTCCGCACCGCCGCCGAGCTGTTCGGCAAGGAGGCGGGCTACTGCCTCGGCCGCGGCGGCGGCATGCACATCGCCGACTTCACGGCCGGCCACCTCGGCGCCAACGCCATCGTCGGCGGCGGCGTTCCGATCGCCACCGGCGCGGCCATGGCCTCCCGCTACCTGAAGGACGGCAAGGTCGTCCTCTGCTTCGCGGGCGACGGCGCCTACGCCAACGGCGTGGTGCTCGAGTCGCTCAACTGGGCTGCCATGGACCAGTTCACCAATCACCTGGCCAAGGATCACAAGTTCGGCACGCCCGTCGTCTACGCCATCCTGAACAACCACTACGGCATGACGCACCGGACCGAGGACGAGGTCATGGGCATCCACACCATGGCCCGCCGCGCCGCCGGCTTCGCCGACAACAACATGCACGCCGAAGTCGTCAACGGCATGAATGTGCTGGCCGTGCGCGACGCCGTGCGCCGCGCCGCCGCCGGCTGCCGCGAGGGCAAGGGCCCCTACCTGGTCGAGCTCTCCTGCTACCGCTTCTACGGTCACTCGCTCAGCGACCCCCGCAACGAATACCGCCTCAAGAACGAGGAGGAAGCCTGGAAGACCGTCGATCCCATCGCGACCTTCAAGGCCGACCTTCTGGCCGCCGGCGTCATGACCGCGGAGGCGATCGCGGCGCTCGAGACCCGCGTGGCCGAGCGCAACGCCCGGGCCTCGGCCCGCGCCGCCGCCTCGCCCGACCCCGTGGCCGCGGACGTGATCAAGTATATGTATACGGACACGTCGGCCGATGTCGTGCCCGAGCCTTTCCGGAACGCGCCCATCGTCAAGAAGGAGCCGGTCATCAAGCGCGCCGACGGCCAGCTGACCTACAAGGACGCCATCAAGGAGGCGCTGATCGAGGAAATGAAGCGCGACCGGCGCGTCATTCTCTACGGCGAGGACGTGTCGGACTACGGCGGCGCCTTCAAGGTCACCAAGGACCTGCTCGAGGCTTTCGGCCGCGACCGCGTCTTCAACAGCCCCATCTCCGAGGCCGCGATCTGCGGCACGGCCGTGGGGGCCTCGATGGTCGGCTGCCGGCCCGTCGTGGAGCTCATGTATATGGACTTCGCGCTCATGGCGTCGGACCAGATCAGCAACCAGGCGGCCAAGTGGCACTACATGTCCGGCGCCAAGGCCGAGGTGCCCCTCGTCATCCGCGCCTCGGTCGGCGGCGGCAAGGGCTACGGCGGCCAGCACTCGCAGACGCTCGAGAGCATGTTCGCCCACATCCCGGGCCTCTACGTGGTCTACCCCGCCACGCCCCATGACGCCAAGGGCATGCTCAAGACGGCCATCCGCGACAACAACCCCATCATGTTCGTGGAGTCGCAGCTGCTCTACGGCGTGAAGGGCAACGTGCCGGAAGGCGAATACCTGATCCCCCTCGGCCTCGCCGACGTGAAGCGCGCGGGAACGGACCTGACCATCGTCACCTGGGGCCCCGCCGTCTACGACGCGCTAAAGGCGGCCGACGCCCTGGCCAAGGACAACGTCAGCGCCGAGGTCGTCGACCTGCGCTCGCTCGTGCCGCTGGACATGGAAACCGTGCTGAAGTCGGTCCGCAAGACCGGCCGCTGCGTGGTGGCCAGCCAGGCCATCGACATCGGCAGCTTCACGGGCGAAATCGCCTCCCGCATCATGATGGACGCGTTCGATTACCTCGACGCCCCCGTCATGCGCGTGGGCGCTAAGAACGGCATCGCCCCGCAGTCTCACATCCTCGAGGCCGCCTTCCTGCCGAACGACAAGGACATCGTCGCGGCCGCCCGCCAAATCCTCTAAACCAAGGAACCAGCCATGGCCCAGATTCTAGTCATGCCCAAGTACGGGCAGACCGTCGAGGAATCGACGATCGTCAAATGGCGCGTCAAGGAAGGCGACGTCGTCCGCAAGGGCGACATCGTGTTCGAGATCGAAACCGACAAGGCCACGATGGAAGTGGAAAGCTTCTTCGAGGGCACCCTCCTGAAGATCCTCGTCGGCGAAGGACAGACCGTGCCGGTCTCCTCGCCCGTCGCCTTCATCGGCAAGCCGGGCGAAGCCCTGCCCGATCCCGCGTCCCTGCCCAAGCCGGAAGCGGCCGCCGCGCCCACTCCATCAACCGCGTCCACCCCGTCCACCGTGTCCACGGTGTCCACTCCGTCCACCGTGTCCACTCCGTCCATCGCGTCCACTCCGTCCACGGTGTCCACTCCGTCCATCCCGTCCACTCCGCCACCCGCCGCCAAGCGGCTCTTCGCCTCCCCCCGCGCGCGGGTGCTGGCGAGGAACGCGGCCCTGGACATCGCCCGAATCCCCGGCTCCGGCCCGAACGGCCGGATCGTGGAGAAGGACGTCCTGGCCTACATGGAGAAGTACCAGGTCGCGGCCATCAAGATCACCCCGGCCGCCAAGCAGCGGGCGATCAAGGAAGGGATCGACATCCTGACCGTCCGCCCCTCGGGCGAAGGCGGCCGGATCGTGAACGGCGACATCGACCGCGCCCTCGAGGAGCGGCCGAAGGCCATGAGCAAGATGCGGCAGATCATCGCCGAGCGGCTCACGCGCAGCACCACCACGATCCCCCACTTCTACGTGACCGTGGCCGTGGACATGACCGCCCTCCTCGCGCTGCGCAAGCAGCTGAAGGACGCCGGCAAGTCCTACACGGTGACGGACTTCATCCTGGAAGCCGTGGTGCTGACCCTGGAGGAGAAGCCCGCGTTCAACAGCGTGACCGACGGGCGGACCGTCCGCTGGAACAGCGCCGTGAACCTCGGCATGGCCGTCAGCCTCGAGCAGGGGCTCGTGGTGCCGGTCATACGCGATGCGGCCCGCCTCTCGCTGGCCGAGTTGCACGACGCCGCCGCGGCCCTGGCCCTCAAGGCCCGCGAAGGCAAGCTGAAGCCGGACGAGATGACGGGCAGCACCTTCACGATCTCCAACATGGGCATGCTGAACGTGGAGAACTTCACGGCCATCATCAACCCCGGCGAGAGCGCCATCCTGGCCGTCTCCAGCACCGTCCCCACCGCGGTCGTCCGCGAGGGCAAGGTGGTGGCGCGGGATATCATGAAGATCACCCTGTCGTCCGACCACCGCATCATCGACGGCGCGCAGGCGGCCGGTTTCGCCAATGCCATCAAGACCAAGCTTGAGGATATGGAGCTATGGAAAAGTTTGACGTAGTCGTCATCGGCGGCGGTCCGGGCGGATACCCGGCCGCCATCCGGGCCGCCCAGCTCGGCGCCAAAACGGCCCTCGTGGAGCGAGAAGCCCTCGGCGGAACCTGCCTGAACTGGGGCTGCATTCCCACCAAACTGCTGATCGCGGGCGGCGAACGGCTCGCCTCCATCGAATCGGCCGCCCAGTTCGGCATCACGGCCGGCTCGGTTAGCTTCGATTACGGCAAGCTCTGGGCCCGGAAGAACGAGGTCGTCGGCCAGCTCAAGGACGGCGTCAGCGGCTTGCTCAAGGCCAACGGCGTTACCGGAATCAAGGGAACCGCCTCGTTCATGGACCGCAACCGGATCGTCGTGGCCGGCTCCAAGGGGCAGCGCCTGCTGGAAACCGGCAAGACCATCCTCGCCACCGGCTCCCGCTCGGTCATGCCGAAACTGTTCCCGGCCAGTCCCCGCATCGTGGACAGCAAGGGATTTCTCGACCTTCAGACCCTGCCCGCCAGCCTGATCGTGGTGGGCGGCGGCGTGATCGGCTGCGAGTTCGCCTGTATGGCGGCGCACCTCGGCTCGGCCGTGACGATCGTGGAAATGCTTCCCGACATCCTGACGATCCTGGACGCCGACGTCCGCCGCGAACTCAAGCGACATATGGAGAAGACGCTCGGCATCCGCATCCTGACAGGCGCGGCCCTCGGCGATATCGCCGATACCGGATCCGCAGTCCGGGGCAAGGCGGGCGACGAGACGCTGGAAGCCGCCCTGATGCTGGTGGCCGTGGGGCGCGCGCCCGTGACGGACGGTCTCGGGCTCGACAAGGCCGGCCTGGCTGTGACGGCCTCGGGCCATATCGAGGTCGATGCATTCGGCCAGACCGCGCTGGCATCCATTTTCGCCATCGGGGATGTGACCACGGGCGTGCAGCTGGCGCACCGGGCCACCACCGAGGGCGTGACGGTGGCGGAAACCGCCGTGACAGGAAAGCGGATCCGGCTCGGGCGCCTGGTTCCGTCCTGCATTTTCACCGCCCCCGAAGTGGGCGCGGTCGGACTGACCGAGGACGAGTCAAAGGCCAAGGGGCTCGCCGTGAAAGTCGGCAAGTTCCCCTTCATGGCGCTCGGCAAGGCTCTCGCCTCGGGCCATCCGGAAGGCTTTGTCAAGTGGGTGGTCGATGCCGCAACCGATCGTTTGGTGGGCGCGCATGCCGTCGGCCACGGGGCCACGGAACTCATCGCCGAAGCCTGCGTGGCAATCCAGGCGGAACTGACGGCCAAGGAATTCGCGAAGACTATCCATTCGCATCCCACCCTGTCGGAGGCCTGGGTTGAGGCGGCCCACGCCGTGCACGGCGAAGCCGTTCACATGGTGAATCGGAAAAAGGGCTAAAAGCTCTGGTGGCCTGCGCCGTCTCAGGCGCGGGACCCGGCCCGGAGGCAGTCGAAGCAAAGGTGACAGGGTTCAGGGTTCGGGGTTCAGGGTCATTAATCAGTATCACTATCGGCAGGGTTCAGGGTGGCCTCGACGTCCCGGCGCGGGACCCGGCCCGGCGGCAGACCAGTGATTGGTGATCAGATCGTGGTCGACCATGCACTTGTTTTGCGGCGACGATCTCGATCACGACAACGATTAGGGAATAAAAAGTGTCAAATCGAAATCCCTGAACCCCGAACCCTGAACCCTTTCCATACTGCCGCCAGACAGGGGTCCGGCTCCGGGACGTCGCGGGCCACCACGCCCCTCCCCTGAACCCCGAGCCCTGAACCCTTTCCTGCTGTCGCCAGAAAAGCAAAAGGCCCGCCGATAAAGGCGGGCCTTTCACTTGAGTTGGTGCACCAGGAGGGACTTGAACCCCCACACCCTTGCGGGCATAAGGACCTGAACCTTACGTGTCTGCCATTTCACCACTGGTGCTAAACAACGCGTTAAAAGCTATCAAAGCGCCCCCTTGCGCGTCAACCTTTTGTTTTGAAAAAAGCGGATCACGGGAAGACCCGGAACAGCCTGGCGCAATGCGGGGCAACGGCGGCGGCCAGTTTAGTGCGGCGGCCGGGCAGGTCGCGCTTCGCCCAAAGATCGCGGACGCGCAATTCCCCGGGCAGGCCGAACGCGGCGAAATCCAGTTCAGGAAGCACCGCGGGCGCCTCGGACAAGTTGAAGAAGCCGACCGCATAGCCCCCGTCGGACAGGGGCTTCAACTGGACGTCATGCCCCTCGGCGGCAAGGACAGTGGCCGCCGGCTTGCCCAGGATATCCTGGTTGACGGCCAGCACCTCCTCATTGCAAAGCAGGTTCCGGGTGAAGGCGTCCATCTCGTCTGGAACGCAGTCCACCAGAAGCGGACTGGGCCGGATCGCCCAGCGCGTGAAGCAGCCGATCAACTCGTCCTCCGTCAGCCGCTTGCCGTCCCGCGGCAGGATGGCGGTCATGTCGAGATCGAACCAGTGGCCGGGTCCGATATACGGATTCCAGGCATCGTTGCCGAAGCCGTTCTTCACGATGGAATCCCACCCGGGATGGGTGTCGTCGTTCGAGCGCCACAGATTACACAGCCGCGCCGCTTCCGCGGCGTCGGCGAACGGGACGCGGGTGGTCACGCTGTAAACGATATCGCGAGCCGCCCCGCGCAACGCCTGGCTCATGCGGGCGGCCATTTCCATGTCGGTGTGGTGCCAGTCGTACTTGAAGTAATCGATGCCCCAGTCCGCCCACTGCGCCACATCCTCGGCCTCGTGCTTGACCATGCCGATGTATTTCCCCACGTGCCGGGGGAAGCGCGTGAACCGCGTGTCCATGGGGCCGGAGGTGGATCCGCAGCCCTCTGTTCCCCAGGGAATGACGTAGGGGCCCGAATAGATGCCCATCTTCAGGCCCAGCCCATGGAGGCGGGCCGCGAGGGCGCCCATGTCGGGAAAGCCTTCGTGCGGTACGATGGAATTGAAGCGTCCGCCGCGCTGTTTCGACTGCCAGCCGGAGTCGAGATTGACATAGGAATAACCGCGGGCCGCAAGGCCGGACCGGATCATGCCCCGGGCGATGGCGTCGATCCTGGCCTCGTTAATTTCGCTGCGGAAGCAATTCCAGCTGTTCCAGCCCAGGGGCGGAGTCAAGGCTAGGCGGTTTTCGCCGATTTCAAGGGTGATTTCCTTACTGGCCTTACCATGACGATTTTCGGCCGTCAGGAGGATTCGGAAGCTGCCAGCAAGCGCGACCCGGCCGGTGATCAGCCCGGAGCACGGATCCATGGCAAGCCCCGCTGGGAGCCCTTCGGCGGAGAAGCGGACCGGCCGTTCGCCGAGCGCCGGCACCGCGTACAGGAAATCCTTGCCGGGCGACGCACCATAGCGTTCCGGACCATTGATGACCGGCGCGCCGGCATCCCAGGCCTCCGCCGTGGCCAATACGGTTTTCGCTTCCATTTCCAGACTCATGACGCCTCCATTCACACACCCGCCGATTTACCCGCCTCCATCGTGCGCCGATCATGATATAACGAAACATCGCGTGTCCACTACATTTCGCCGCCCACCCCGTCCACTCAGTCCACTCAGTCCACCTTGTCCACCCCCGTCCACTCCGTTATTGTGAAGAAATACTTCGCATTAATCATCGATTTAGCGGGTGGAAACCTTGACATTCGGCCACTCGTTTCATATAGTAAACACGTTTAACTTGAGCTCGAAAAAGACGGATAGCGGCTTAACACAAGGGGACTAAACAGACATGATCGTCAACACCAAACAGCTTTTCCAGCACGCCTACGGCAAGTATGCCATCGGGGCGTACAACATCAACAATCTCGAGCAGTGCATGGGCCTTTTCCAGGGGAACGTGAGCAGCAAGGCCCCCTTCATCGTCCAGATCTCCAAGGGCGCTCGTTCTTACACGCATAAAAGGATGCTCGAGGTCATGCTCAAGGCGGCCGACGAGATCTTCCCCGACGCCGTGTTCGCCATCCACCTGGACCACGGCGACGAAGCGACCTGCATGGACTGCATCAAGAGCGGCGTCTACAGCTCGGTCATGATCGACGCCTCCGACAAGCCGTTCGAAAAGAACATCGAGATCACCAAGCGCGTCGTGGACGCCGCCCACGCCAAGGGCCTGGTGGTCGAGGCCGAACTCGGCGTCCTCAAGGGCATCGAGGAGCACGTCACGGCCGACGAGCACGTCTTCACCGAACCCGCCGAGGCCGAGAAGTTCGTCAAGGCGACGGGCTGCGACAGCCTGGCCTGCGCGATCGGCACCAGCCATGGCGCCTTCAAGTTCAAGGGCGCCCAGAAGCTGCGCTTCGACATTCTGACGGACATCCAGAAGCGCATGCCCGGCTTCCCGCTCGTCATGCACGGCTCCTCCTCGGTCCCCGAGGATGAGGTCCGCCGCATCAACCACTTCGGCGGCTCGCTGGCCGGCGCCAAGGGCGTGGACGAGAATTGCTTCCTGGACGCGGCCAAGATGGGCGTGACCAAGATCAACATCGACACGGACGGCCGCCTGGTGTGGAACCGCGTGCACCGCGAGCACTTCACCCTCTATCCCGAGAACTTCGACCTCCGCCCCGTGGGCAAGGTGTTCATGGCCGAGTACGCCAAGTTCATCGCCAACAAGAACAAGAAGCTCGGCAGCGCCGGCCAGGTGGACGCCTGCCGCGACCTTGTCAAGAAGACCGTTTAAGAAACCCGACACGATAAAGGATATCGTTTATATGGCTGGTAAAATGATCATGGTCGATGCGAACGAAGCCGTCGGCATCGTCGCACACGCCACCAACGAAGTCTGCGCCATCTACCCCATCACCCCCTCCTCGCCCATGGGCGAGAAGGCCGATGACCTGACCGCCGCTGGCAAGAAGAACCTGTGGGGCACGGTCCCCTCGGTCGTCGAGCTGCAGTCCGAAGGCGGCGCGGCCGGCGCCCTTCACGGCGCCCTCTCCTCGGGCGCGCTGACCACCACGTTCACGGCCTCGCAGGGCCTGCTCCTGATGATCCCGAACATGTACAAGATCGCCGGGGAGCTCTCCCCGACCGTCTTCCATGTCACGGCGCGGTCGCTGGCCTGCCAGGGCCTGTCGATCTTCGGCGACCATTCGGACGTCATGAGCGTGCGCCAGACGGGCTTCGCCATGCTCGCCTCGAACAGCGTGCAGGAGGCGATGGACTTCGCCCTCATCTCCCAGGCCGCCACGCTGCGCAGCCGCATCCCGTTCGTCCACTTCTTCGACGGCTTCCGCACCTCGCACGAGGTCCAGAAGATCGAGGCGGTGACCGAGGAGATCATGCGCGCAATGATCGACGACAATCTCGTCGACGAGCACCGCCGCCGCGGCCTCACCCCGGACCGCCCCCGCATGCGCGGGACGGCGCAGAATCCGGACGTCTACTTCCAGGGCCGCGAGACCGTCAACCGCTACTACACCGCCACGCCCGGCATCGTCCAGTCCGAGATGGACAAGTTCGCCAAGCTGACCGGCCGCGCGTACAAGCTGTATGACTACGTCGGCGCGAAGGACGCGGAGCGCGTTCTCGTGATCATGGGCTCCGGCGCCGAAACGGCCCACGAGACGGTGGACCACCTCGTCGCCAAGGGCGAAAAGGTGGGCGTCGTCAAGATCCGCCTGTTCCGCCCCTTCGACATCAAGGGCTTCATCACCACCCTGCCCTCCACGGTCAAGGCCATCGCCGTGCTGGACCGGACGAAGGAGCCGGGCTCCATCGGCGAGCCCCTGTACCAGGACGTCCGCACCGCGATCGGCGAGGCCCAGTCCGAGGGCTGGTGCCCGTTCAAGGGCTACCCCATCGTGCTCGGCGGCCGCTACGGCCTGGGCTCGAAGGAATTCACGCCCGCCATGGTCAAGGCCGCGCTCGACAACCTTGCGAAGGGCAAGAAGAACCACTTCACCCTCGGCATCGTCGACGACGTGACCCAGACCCACCTCGAGTTCGACGCCAACTTCCACCTCGACCACAAGGGCCGCG
>JBIIYJ010000127.1:0-14093 GCA_044346855.1 Kiritimatiellia bacterium | reverse complement strand
CCGGTTGAACGAGAGAACGGTGGGTACGTTGAAGAACCAGAGGTTGGACGGCCGCCCGCCGATGGTCCACAGCGTCCCGTCCTCGCCGGGCTTGACCGGCAGGGCGACGTAACGGCCGTCCGACGCGCCTTTCCGCGCGACCCGCTTGTCCGGGGCGCGAACAATCGGGGAGCTGGGCGCCACGGTATACATCACGATCTCCGTGGTCCTCTTGGGAACATAGAACCAGGAGGCGGTGATGGCGGTGGGGTTGCATTTCTCCCCGCGCTCGAAGAGCAGGCCGTAGGTTGTCTCCTTGGGAAAATCCACCTCCCAGCCCTTGCCGCCCCGCAGGCAGGTGAAGCGGTAGACGCCCGGGGCGGGGACCTGCAGCTGCAGATCGTGCCGGCCCGTGTCCAGGCTGCCGTTGGTGATGACCGTGCCGTCCTGCGCGGCAAGCGTATATTTGGCCGGCGGCTTTTCCATCCAGCCCGTGTCCCGCTTTGTCACCGTCAGCCGGAGCGGCTGACCGGGCGCGGCGGAGAGCAGGTAGGTCGCCTTCCCGCTATGGATTCGGGTGGCCGTGTCCCGCTCCTCCGGCTGACCGCTGTCCACGACGACATAGCGGTCGGAGAAAGCGACGGGGGGCGTGGCGGGCAGGTCGCCGAGGTCGGCCTTGAGCGCCGCGAACCGGCTGTCGAGTTCCTCAGGGGTGACGGGTTTGTCGACCCGCCACGGGTTGTCCTTCGTGTTGCGCCAGAACCAGTTCGTCATGCCCATGTCCTCCGCGGCCGGACGGCCGACGGTGGAGCGGAAGGTGATCCAGTCGTTCATGTAGTTGTTGCGGGTGCGGTAGGACCAGGTGAACCAGTCGAGCAGCGGCTCCTGTCCGGCGCCCTTGCCGGCCACGGAGACCTTCAGTCCGATGGCGTTGTAGACGAGGTTTTCCTTGAGCGCCGCGAGCCGGGCGAGGATGTCCGGGCGGCCGGCGGCCAGTTTCGAGGCGGCCTCCAGGTCGTCGATGCACTGCCGGAGCAGGGCGGCGCCCGGGAGCGGCTTGACGTCGAGGTTCAGCCGCTCGAAATACCGTTCCATCGGGGCGGCGGCAGGGCCGAACGCCTTTTCGTAGAAGTCCTTGCGGAGCGCCTTCGTATCCGAGGCGGAGTCCCACATCAGCTTGGCCGCGAGGTAATAGCCGAGCCCGTTCGCGCCCCAGCTGCTGGCCGCCTGGCCGCTGATGCTGTGCACCCGGTTGCTGACATAGTTCAGCATGCGGGGGGCGAGTGTATCGAAATGATTCTGAGGCCCGGTTCCGGGCAGGAGGCACTTGTCCATTTCCCAGTAGGAGTAATATTCATAAATGCCGATGCTCCGGCATTTTTTGGTCCAGAAGCGGAACAGCTCGTCGAAGGAATGGGTGGAGGCGTTCATGCCGGCCGTGAGCTGCACATACACGTTGGGCTCGAGCATGAAGTCCGGCGCGTCCGAGTGCCAGCTGTAGGCGAGCAGGCCGGCGAACTTGCCCGGATGCGTTTTCTGGAGTTCCTTCGCGACGATGTTGGCCAGGTAAAACGGCTGGCAGGGATAGGGGCCCAGTTTGGCGCAGTCGGCGCACGTGCACCAGCCGCCCTGGTCGGCCGTATCGAGCGACACCATGTGGGCGGCGGGGTTCTTCTCGAAATAACGGTTGGCATACCGGATCACCGTTTTCTGCAGCCCCGCATTCGCCACGCAGAACTGGGGCGGCGTCCGCTTGCCGTCGACGAGGGCGAAATACTCGGGGTGCGCCTCGAATTCCTTCTTGTAGGGATACCCGTCGTCCTTGAAGGCGGTCGGGATCGCATGCCAGTTGTGCGAGACGTTGAAGTTGAAGGACATGCCCATCCTGTTGCCCCGGGCCCAGCGGTCGTACGCGGCGTTGGCGTCGGGGTCGCCTTTTTCCCAGGCCTGCGAGGTGCGGCCGAACCAGATGCTGCGCGACCAGATATCGGGCCGGGCGGTCTCGTTAAGATTGAACTCCAAATCCCGGAGGGCCGGCACGATTTCCCAGGCCGGCCCCTGGAAGAACCAGCGGCATCCCAGTAGTTCCAAAAAACGGGACGCAGCGTGAGCGACGCCGAGGTCGGTGTTGGCCAGCAGGCGGACCTGGCCGTCGCCGCTGCGGAGGGCGAAGGCCTCCAGACCGTCGTAGCCGTTCCGCACCGCCAGGGCGTCCGCGACGGCGCCGTCGGGGAACTGCGCCAGCGTGCCGAGGGTGAGGCCGGCGGGCGCGGGGCCTGGCGCGATGACGAAATCCGCCCCGGTGATCCGCTTCAGGCTGGCGGCCAGGTCGTCCGCTGTTTTTCGCACCGCCTCCGAGGCGTTGGTCGCGATCACGATCGGGACCAGCGCCTTGCCTTCGCGGGCGAGGCGGATCGCAGGTTTGCTTTCGTCCAGGATCCTGCCCTCCGGGGTGGTAAAAGCGGCTTCCGCGTGAAGAGCGGCTGTCAGGCCGAGAGCGGCGAGGAGAAGCGGGAGCCGGGGAAACGGGAGGCGGTGTTTCATGGTGTCGTCCTTTTTTCTGGTAACGAGAGGGGCCAGTCATCGGAGCGGAACGGGCTCGCGGGGAGTCCGGCGCGGTTGAAGAGGGAGGTTTCGGGATTGCCGGCCCAGCCGTAGCGGACGGCGACCGGGCGGGGGACATTGGTGCTCGAGACCACCACAGTGTCGCCGTCGATCCGGGCGTCGGCCCACGCAAAGCGGCGGTCTTCGCCGGCGAGGGCAAAGCCCCGGATGCCGGCGGGCGCCTTGTTGGTAAGGCCGCCCCCGAGCTGGGTGAACGCGATGCGAACGCAATTGCTTTCGACCAGCATCCGGTCGAACAGGGGACCCGAGGGCACGACTTCCTTTTTCCCGTAAACGTCATGAAGCGCCCAGGCCGCCAGGCGTTCGCCGACTTCCTTCTTTTCCGTCGGATGGATTTGGGGTTCGACGTCTTCCCGACCGAGATCGATCGTGACGGCCATGCCGGTATTCGTCACCGTGTTCAGCGTTTTGAACTGCGCCTCCCGCAGGCGGGCCCAGACATGGTCGGAGGGTTGCGCCGCGCGGGGATGGAGCCGGGGGAGTTGGACGAAGAGGAAAGGGAGGTCGCCCTGGCCCCATTGCGCGCGCCAGTCGGCGATCAGGGCCGGGAAGAGCCGGGCATAGCGGTCCGGCCGCGAGGCGTTCGATTCCCCCTGGTACCAGGCGACGCCGCGGATGGCGAAGGGGATCAGCGGCTCGATCATCGTGCTCCAGAGGTTGCCGGGGCGGCCCGGCGCGTCAGCAGGATCCACCCACGTGGGGCGGCTGGGCACGGGCAGGCCGGGCTTCCGGTCCTTAGCCCGCTGCTCCCATTTCACGATTGCCTCGTCGAACTTGCGTTTATCCCCCTCGACGTCGCTTTTCCGTTTCTCGTGGTTTTCCACGACGACCCGCAGTTCGGGATCGGCCTCCAGCCGGGCGAGGCGCGTCCACCCCTCGGCGAGCGTGCCGCCTCGGGAGCTGTTGATGAGTCCCACGGGAACCTGGAGGGCGCGGTGCAGTTCCCGCCCGAAGAAATAGCCGACCGCGGAAAAGTAGGTCATCGATCGGGGCGTACAGGTCGTCCAGGCGCCGGCGATCTCGGCTGGGCTGTTGGTGTTGTTGCGGAGGGAGACCGTGAAGAGTCGGATCGAAGGATAGTCGGCGGCGGCTATTTCCACCGCGGAGTCGGCGACATAGGCGCCCTTGCTTGCCATGTTGGACTGGCCTGAGCAGAGCCACACCTCGCCCGCCACCACGTTGGTGAGGATGATGGTGTTGCGGCCGGCGACGGTCAGGTCGCCCGGCGCGGCTCCGGCTCGAAGCGCGGGAAGGACCGCCTTCCACCGGCCCTGCGCGTCCGCTTCGGCGCCTGCCGTTTCGCCAGCAAAGGAAACAGTCACCTTTTCGCCGGGCTCGGCTGTACCCCATATAGGTACTGGCATGTTTTGCTGGAGGGCCATGTTGTGACCGAAGAGGGCGGGAAGCCGGACGTCGGCGCGCGCGGCCGGGGCGGCGGCCAGGAACGCTAGCACACTTGCGGCGAGCCATTTTGCGAACACGCGGGAGCGGGATGGAGCGGGAGCGGAACCGGTTGTGGGGCGCATGGTCATTACGGCCAGAGGGGTTGCATCAGGAGGGTGTCGAGCCAGTAGGGGGTCCGGCTTTCGGGCGTTTCGCGGATGGCGAGCGTGTAGCCGTCGACCGGGGCGGAGGGCGCCGGGATTTCGAGCACGACATCCTGCCAGGCTGTGCCGACGGCCGAGGTGACGGCATAGGGAGCCGGGGCGTCAGCCCAGCGGGGAAGGAGGGGCGCGAGGCGCGGATCCTTGACGACGAGGGTCTTCACCGAGGCGAAACTCCAGGCGGACGGGCGGATCGGGGTCAGGCTGACGGAAAGCGTGGTCGGCTTCTCGGCCTTGAGCCGCAGCGTCAGGCGGTGGGCCAGGCCGGGGACGTTGTGGAAGTGGCGGACGGAAAAGGAGGGCGCATCGTTTGTCACGGGATCGATTCGCTGGACCTGTCCGCCGGAACAGGCTGCGTCTTTTTCGGTCAGGCCGGCCAGGGTCTCCCCGCTGAGCCGGTAGAACGTCAGGACGTCATCGCCCAGATTGCCATCGGGAAAGCAGTTCAGGACTGGGCTGGGATCGGCCGGGAGCTGGGAAAGGTCTTTCGCTGTCAGCGTGAGAGGCGGGGTTGAGACGAACAGCTGGTTGGTGTCGGTCAGCGTGCCCCAGACGATCAGGGGGAGGCGGCGCGAGGGGATCGGCAGCCGCGCCGTGGCGGTTTGTCCGGAAACCGCGGCCGGAAGGATGAAGGCCGCCCGGTGCGGCCAGCCGAGCCAGGGGGTGACCTCGCCGTAGCTGACGACGAGTTCGGCTTTCGCGACCGGGTCGCCGCCCGTCCAGGAGAACGAGGCGACGGCGTGGCCGTTCTCCTTGCGGACGGTGACAGGGCCCGGCGCGTTGTAAGCGGGGCGGGGGTTGGCGGAAACGGGAGTGGTATCGAGGAAGTCGAACAGGGTCTTGTCGACCTCGGCCGGGAAGCCGTGCTGCCAGTGGGGCATGATCACGATCCGCTTGCCCGTGCCAGAGGCTTCCAGGTACGTCGCGGAAACGGCGGGGAAGTGGAACCAGTGGTCGTTGAACGCCACACCCCAGAGGAACGGGATTTCCTTTTTCGTCAGGCGGAAGGCGGGATCGATGGTGCGGCCCCAGGCCTCGACGTCGGCGACCGTACCCATTTTAAGAAATTGCGGCAGGCTGGTCCCGAGCTCGTGATGGCCGCCCCCGAAGAAGCTGAAGCCGGCCTTGATGCGGGGGTCCACGCCGGCGATCAGGGTGGCGAAGACGCCGCCGTAGGAGGCGCCCCCCACGGCGAGGCGGTCGGGGTTCACTTCGGGGCGCCCGGCCAGCGCCGTGATGCCGCGCAGCTGGTCGCGGGCCAGCAGGGTCAGGTTGGCGGATTGGGGGTTCGCGGCGTCGAACGGGATGCGGAAGGACTGCCGCAGGGCGTGGGGGAGGGTGACCGCCAGGCAGGCGTAGCCTTTGCGGGCGAGGAGGCCGGGGAAGTCGCGCGTGGCCTTGGCCATGCCGCCCATGCTCCAGTAGACGCCCGGCAGCTTTTGCCCGCCCTCGGGGAAGGCGAACAGGCCCTGGATCCGCTCGGGCTTGCCGTTGGTCGTCCGGGTGGTGTATTCGACGACCTGGAAAACCACGCCGTTGGTTGTCTCCGAGGTGAGGACGGTCAGGTCGACCGGCTCGCTCATGATGGCGGCGAGGTCGAAGAGTGGATCCGCGGGGAGGTCCGGGGAGGCGCCGTGGGCGGGGGCGGCGGCCAGGGCGGCCGCGGCGGCGAGGGCGAGGGATTGCAGTGAGCGGGTGAAGCCGGGGCGGGCGGGCTGGGAGGAGCTCATGGCGTGTTCCCTTTTTTAGCGGGTTCCGTTTCGCCGCCCGGGAGCACGCGGACGGCTTCCGCGGGCGGCTGGGCGGGGGTCAGCCGGGGGCCGGCGAAGACGAAGGAGGGGCGGAGCAGGCCGCCGAGGCCGAGCTCGTTGGCCAGCGAGTTGCGCTTGACCTGGATGGCGACCAGGTTGTCCTCGCCGAAGCGGATGCCGTCAGTCAGGTCAAGGGCGGCGGCCTGGGGGAACTTGATGCCGGTGGAGCCGGCGTAGACGCCGTTGACCCAGACGCGCGCCTCGTCCTCGAACGCGCCGAGGAGCAGGCCGATTCCCTGGCCGGCCAGCTCGCGGGCGACGGGGAAGCGGGTCCGGTACCAGACCGAGCCTTCGCGGCAGAACAGCAGGCCCTGGGCGTCCCAGGTGCTGGAGTAGGTGCGGGTCCGGATCCAGTCCGAATCGCGGATCAGAGGGCCGAACAGGTTCAGGTGCTCGCCGTTGCTCGTGGGATCCAGAAGCGTCGGCAGCGCGTCGGGCAGGCGGTGGATGAGGCGGTAGGGCGCCTCGCTGAACGTGAGGGATTCGCGGGTGGACTGGAGCAGGAGGCGCTGGATGTAGATGCCGCCGGCCCGGTCGCAGAAGTGGGGGCTGAAGGCGGCCATCTCGTTGTAGTTGGTCTGGAGGGCGTCGCCCAGCCGCAGGGCCTCGGGGAAATTGAAATTCGTCATGGCCGCGTTCCATTCCAGGTACAGCTCCAGGTTTCGGAAGCCGGAGGCGACCCCGTAGGCCCGGCCGCGCTGGGGTTCGGTCAGGCCCGGGCTGGCGAGGGCGGCGTCGATGTCCGCGCGCGCCGCCTTGACGTACGCGGCGTCGAAGATGAGCGGGGTGGACCAGTAGGAGCCGGCCTCATAACCGGCCTGCTGCTGGACGTCGGCGAGGCGGAGGAAGTAGCGCTCGAAGGCGGAGGCGGCGGGGCCGAACGCCTTCCGGCAGTAGTCGGCCAGCAGCGCCTTCCAGTCGAGCGAGGCGTCCCAGGCCATCCGGGCGTAGATGAAATCGTGGGGCGCGTTGATCGGCCAGGCCTTGATGGCCTGGACCGTGATGCCGAACAGGCCCTTTTCCTTATAATAGCGCAGGTCCTCGGCGATCATGCGGACGCGGGTGTAGGGTAGGAGGTTGTCGGCCAGGTTCCAGTTGTATTCGTAGACCATCAGCTTGTTGCCCTGCTTTTTGGACAGGGCCGACCACTGTTCCACCACGTGCCGGTAGTAGGCGCGCGTCTTGGAGTAGGGATCTAGGGTGGAGTGGAGGCGGGAGTAGGAGATGGGGGCGAAGATCGGGTAGATGCGGGAGTTGGGCGTATAGCGCGCGGGGAAATCGGCGTGCAGGCTGTAGACGTAGTAGCCGAGCGTGAGGTTGGGGTATTCGGCGCCGATGCGGTCCAGGACGTCGTTGGCCAGCTTGACCACCGGGTCGGTCGCGTCCGAGCCGCCGATGACCGGGTCCTTGCGCATCACGGCGGCGGCGAGGGATTCGGGGGATTCCGAGAAGTCCAGCCCGTCGGCCGGGCCGACCGCCAGCGTGACGGCTTCGTCCTTCGCCCAGCCCTGGTCGGCGAACTTTTCGCGGATGAAGCGGACGATGAGGTCGACGGTTTTCGGGTTGGCGGTTTCCAGCTGCGGGCCGCGCCGTTCCAAAGAGCCGTCGGGGAGGCGCACCAGGGCCAGCATGGACGGGTCCTTCTCGAACTCCTCCTTGTATTTGGCGACGACGGCCTGCCACATGTGGGCTTCGTTCACGCGGTGGCGGAATTCGTGGGCGTAGCCCATCCGCTGCCGGGTGCGCCACTGCTCGAACTCGGCCTTGGAGGCGCCGGGGAAGTGTTTCGGGTGGCCGCCGATCCACATCCAGCGCAGGCCGAAGTCGGGGCTGGCGGTCACGTCGCAGGGAGGGACCGCGAGGGAGGCGGACCGGGGGATGACTTCGCCCAGCTTGCCGGGCATGACCCAGTCGCAGCCGAGGTGGTTCAGGAAAGCATAGACGCCGTAGATCGCGGCGTCACGCCGTTCGCCGCCGATCAGGACGCGGTTGTCGCGGGTCAGGAACCGGTAGCCTTCCTTCCAGGGGGTGTCGGGCGGCAGGGTGCCGAGGTCGCGCGCGAGCGAGCCGACGACCACGGCGGGAGCGGGGATTTTGGCCGCATCGGATTCCTGCACGATCTCGAGCGAGGCGCCGGCCATTTGCTGGAAATGGTAGTTGAGGTCTGAGACGGCGAGGGCGAAGGCGTTCGTGGTGACGGTGACCTTCGTCTTGTTGGTGACCGTTTCCGGACGCATGTCGTCGGGGCTCACATAGATCCGGGCCAGGGGTGCGGCCTCCCGGACCAGGATCACGGGGGCATCCGCCGCGGCGGCGGACGAAGCGGCGAAGGCGAGGACGAGCGCCAGTGTTTTGCGGAGCCGGGGGGAGGTCGACCCGGAGGTCCATTTTTTCGCGGGGAAGGAGAGGGGGCTCGGTATCATGGGCGGCTCCGTTTAGCGGTTGCGGTGGGATTCACGATAGGCCCGCGGGGAGAGGCCCGTGACCTGTTTGAAACGGCGGGAGAAATGGAACTCGTTGACAAACTGCAGCGCGAGGGCGACTTCCGACACCTTCGTTTCCGACTGCAGCAGCAGGCGGCGGGCCTGTTCGATGCGGCAGCGGATGCGGTAGGCGGAGGGCGTCATGCCGGCGAGGCTGCGGAAGCGGCGGCGGAAGGTGCGCTCGCTGACGCCGAGGTCCTGGCCGACCGCCTGCCAGTCGATATCGCGGAGGGGGGGCAGGGTCCGGAGGCGGTGCCGGGCGCGCTCGAGCCAGTCGGCATCGGGATTGCGGGCGGATTTCTGCCAGGCGGTGCACATCTCGGCGATCAGGTCAACCAGCCGGCCCCAGTCCTGCGGAGTCTGGCCGGCCTCGGCGCGGGCGAGGGGCAGGAGCACCTCGTGAAAGCGCTCGAGCCAGTAGTCGACGGGCTCGAGGTGGCGGACGGGTCTGGCGGGATCCAGCAGACCGGGCCGGCGCCAGGCCTCGAAGACCGGGCCGGAGAAGAAGACGCTGATCTCGTCCCACCGCTCGCCGGGCGCGGGGCCGTAGGCGTGGGGGACTCCGGGGACGAGCACAAGCAGGTCGCCTTCACGGACTTTGCGGGCGCCCGAGGGGTCGTGGAACGTGCCGCCGCCGCGCAGGATGTAAGTCAGAGAGAGCGAATCGAGGGTCCGGCGATAGTGCGGATTTTTTTCCAGCCGCAGCGACATGCCCCAGCTCCGCTCGATGCGGGCGGCAGTCCGGATGACATTGGGAGCGGGGTCGCGGGAGGAGTCGAAGATCAGCCAGTAGTGGCGCGGCGGGTTCTGGGGTTCGAGCGCATCGTGGCCGTATTGGACAAAAAGCGAGCCGCCATGGATGGCCGCCAGTTCCTTGAGGCCTGTTTTATTCCCCGGAGATGGGCTTTTTGGTAGCATCGGATAAGAACGAAACATCGCATAACTGGAATGGGGTTGTCAAGGAGGAGCCGGGAGCATTGGCCGAAACAGATATAATATTGGTCAATCCGGACATGGATAAGGGGGCGGGCAGGGGTTATAAGGGATGGGATGAAGACGACAACGGAACAGGCTGGGGGCGGGGGAGCCTTGGTGTGGCGGGGAATTATTCCGCCGATGGTGACTCCGCTGCGCGCGGCGGATGCGTTGGACGAGGCCGGGCTGGAGCGGCTGGTGCCGCACATCCTGGCGGGCGGGGTGCACGGGCTTTTCATTCTCGGCACGACGGGCGAAGGGCCGGCGCTGAGCTATCGGCTGAGGCGGGAGCTGGTGACGCGGGCCTGCCGCGCGGTGGCGGGGCGCGTGCCTGTCCTGGTGGGCATCACCGACACGGCGTTCGAGGAGTCCGTGGCCCTGGCGCGGCATGCCGCGGATTGCGGGGCCGCGGCCGTGGTCGCCGCGCCGCCCTATTACATGCCTTTGGCCCAGCCGGAGCTGCTGGAATATCTGACGCATCTGGCCGCCCGCCTGCCCCTGCCGCTGATGCTGTATAACATGCCCTCGTGCACGAAGGTGTCGTTCGAGCCGGAGACGGTCGTGGCGGCCGCGGCGATTTCAGGGATTGTCGGGCTCAAGGACAGTTCGGGAGACCTGGCCTATTTCCGGCGCGTGCGGGAACTGCTGCGCGGGAAGCCGGAGTTCGCCCTGTTCATGGGCCCGGAGGAGCGGCTGGCGGAGGCGATGGAACTGGGCGCCTCGGGCGGCGTGACGGGAGGGGCGAACATCTGCCCCGGACTCTACGTGGGGCTGTATGAGGCGGCCGTGGCCGGGGATTATGCGCGGGTCGAGCTGCTGCACCGGCGCGTGTTGGCCCTGAGCGCGGCGCTCTACCGGCTGGGCGGGCATGGCTCCAGTTATCTGAAGGGCGTCAAGGGCGCGCTCGCCTGCCTGGGGATCTGCGACGACTTCCTCGCGGAGCCATTCCATCGCTTCCGCGAACCGGAGCGGGAACGGCTTCGCAAGCAGTTGGCCGGGCTTGGGCTGGTCCGCGAAACGGACACGGTTCATTTTGGAGCATGACAGGGGGGCGTTGTCGGGCTACACTGATTGATTGTTGTAGGTTTGACGGAAGAAAAGGAGGCGTTGCGTGAAAGCCTGCCGATCAGCGTTTGTTTTTCTTGTGCTTGCGGGAGTTTTTTCGGGTTTGTCCGCCCGGGCCGCCAATTTCTATTGGAACCATGCGGGCGGCAACAATCTGTGGAGCAATCCCGCCAACTGGACCTCCAACGCCGTGCCGGCCAGTAACGACACCATCTACCTGGCCAACAACCCGGTCGTGGACGAACCCCAGACGATTGAACTCGACCGGATCGCCTGTGTCGCAACGATTTATTGCACGGCCACGGGCAACCGCTCCTACACCATCAATCCCGGCAGCGGCGGGGAGCTGGTTTTTCTCGGCTCGACCGACATCCAGGGCACGCGATCCGTGCCTCTCACCATCAATGCCAAAATGCGTTATGTCGGCTCGTTGTCGGTCCAGCGCAGGGGGCCGTTGCTGGCGCTGAACGGATCGATCGTTCCAGACGGGGTCGTCGGATCCTGCCTTGCCTCCGATGCGGGAACGATCGGCCTCGGAGGGTCCAACAGTTTTTCCTATGTGCGGAACGATGCCGGGGGGGAAGTCATTGCGGCCCATGTTCATGCATTGGGGAACGATTACTTCCGCAACAATGCCGCCACCGGCATCTTGTCCCTGGCCTCCGATGTCGAGCTTACAGGCGGGCTGCAGGTGAATGCCGACCTGAATCTCCGGCTTTACGGGGCCGGGGTTTCCAACGCGACGCTGACGGTGGGAGACGACATTTCCGGCGCCGCGCGGTTGACGGTCGTGCCTCCGGTTGGGGGGGCTTCTGGCCGGTTTACCCTGTATCTGCGAAAGGATCTGGGCGCGGGATCCGCCCCGGCCATCCATTTCGAAGGCCCTGGCGCCATTCTGACATCGAACCTGACGACTCGCATCACCTGGTCGAGCGTCTGTTCCGGGGATGCGTCGTTCTCCGTGAAGGGCGAAGCCGGGATCTATCTTTATTCAACCAACACCTATACCGGCGGAACGTTTGTCCTTGGGGGGACGATGTGGCTGTCCGGCGACGACCGCCTGCCCACGAACGGGCTCGTGACGGTCTGCTCGCCCGCCATCCTGGATATGCACGGGTATACGACCCATGTGGCGGGCGTGACCGGCGACGGCAAGGTGGATCTGGACGCCACCACCAACGCGGGCGCGTTCATCGTGACTGGCACCCTGGCGCCGGGACTGGGCGGGGCGGGCTCGCTGACCTGCACGGCGGTTTCCGCTTCGAGCGATTTCATCCTCGGCCCGGCCTCGACCTCCGTTTTCGAGTTGGATGGCGTGACCGGGGTGAGCGACAAGGTGGTTTTCAACTCCAACAAGGGCAACCTGACGCTGGACGGCACGCTGAAGGTGGAAAACCTGGGAGGCCTGGAGTTCGGGTCGTATACCTTGTTCGATCTCGCCGGCGGCGTCCTTTCCGGCGGGTTCACGGGAATCGACATGCCCGCGGGCTTCCTCGGGACCCTCGACACGTCGAGCGGCGACGTGGTGCTGAATGTCAAAAAAGGGACAGCCGGCGGGGCGCTTCTCCAGGTCCGGTGAGGGGCCATGCTTGCGCCGGAGCGGGATGGGCCGGAATGGGTTCAGGGTTCGGGGTTCAGGAAAGGCAATCCGGACCGGGATGGAATGGGTTCAGGGTTCGGGGTTCAGGAAAGGCAATCCGGACCGGGATGGAATGGGTTCAGGGTTCGGGGTTCAGGAAGGCAATCCGGACCGGGCCGGAATGGGTTCGGGGTTCAGGGTTCGGGAAAGGCAATCCGGAGGGGCGAGCCGGGTAGCGACGCTTCGTCGGCCGCTCCGGCCTGCATCTTACACGCAAGTCCAGTCATAACATGCGTGTAACGGCCATTCCAGCCCCCACCCCCGGAAGAGAAGATGTACCACGGTGGAACACACCGAACGGCCGACACGGTGGAACACGGTTAAGAGCCCTGTAGTAGACGAAGCGTCACTACAGGGGGACTACCCGCGTCCCCGGGAGCAGAAAGACTCGGGGTGTGGGGCTTCCCCACAAAGAAACTCATTCTCTACTTCGTTTGAAAATCGCGATGGCGCCCGAAGGGAACAACTCGCGGATGTTGGAGCCGTGTCTTCCGTTCGCCGTGTTCCACCGTGGAAAGTCTTCTCTGGAGGCACGAAGGGGCTGCCACGCAAAGTCGCTTACGGCCGGGGACGGCCGACTCCATGCCAAACGTATAAAGGCCAGGGCCGGGAAAGGCCGTGCCACGCGCTCATGAAACAGCTGATATGAAATGCGTGTAAGGTGCAGAATCCGGCTCGGTCCTCCGGATGGCTGTCTACGGCACGGCCAGGTTCGCCCCGAGCTTAACCAGCGTGGCGCGGACGGCGCCGGGATCGACGTTCCGGACGTTGGCGTCGCGCTTCGAGGCGAGCGCGCCGCATAAGCCCGCCGCCTGGCCCATCATGGAGCAGGTCGGCATGACGCGCGCGGAGGAGAGGGCGAGCTGGTCCGATGAAAAACAGCGGCCCGCCATCAGGAGGTTGCACCCGTCCCGCGCGATCAGGCTGCGCAGGGGAATCTGGTAGGGCGGCACCTGGACCTGCGACTCCTCGCTGATCATGGCGACCCTTTTTTCGGTGTCGGGGGACATGCAGTCCAGCATGTAGACGCCGCGGGCGACCGCGTCGTCGAAGGTCCGCCCCTGTTTCACGTCGTCGACGCTGAGCACGTAATCCCCCACGATCCGCCGGCCTTCGCGAAGGCCGATCCGCGGGGAGCAGTGGTCGAAGAGCCAGTGTTTCTTTTCGACGCGCTGGTAGTAATCGAGCACCTCGAACATGCGGCGGCGCGCGCGCATCTCGAGCTCGGTCATGCTTTCGGTATCCGTATTGTCGTAGCCGGTGACCTTGATCTTGAGGGCGATGCCGCCGGGCCCGTTGGGCCAGATGGAGGTCATGGGCAGGTCCTCCTTTTTCCCGACCGGCTTGAACCAGCCGGACGGGAGCTGGGGCTTGACCTCGCCCGCGGTTTCCCGGACGAAGCACATCAGGGAGGGAGGGAGCGTGCGCCCGTCGGAGGCCCGGCCCTTGGCGGTGGCGAAGCCGGCGGCCTTTGCGACCTGCGCCTCGCCGGTGCAGTCGATGTAGACCTTCGCCCGCAGGCCCTCCGCGCCGGAGGGGCCGCAGACGACGCTGTCCGTGATCCGGCCGCCCGCGGTGCGCGCGTCGACGAACTGGGTGTGGAGGAGCACCTTGACGCCGTATTTCAGCAGCAGTTCCTGGAGGATGACGGCCAGGATCTCGTGGTCGAACACCCGCTCGGGGATGAAGTGGCGGTGCTTCCCGGGATACGGGACGATCGAATCCCAGGCTTCCTGCAGCGCGATGATCTCGTCGAAAATGGCGCCCTGCCCGGCCGTCTCGCCGCTCCAGTTCGCCACGCCGCCCGCGGTGGCGTTGCCGCCGGTGACGGCGAACCGCTCGACCAGGATGACCGAGGCGCCGTGCCGCGCGGCCGAGCAGGCCGCCGAAACGCCGGCGAGGCCGCCGCCGA
>JBIIYJ010000126.1:0-14099 GCA_044346855.1 Kiritimatiellia bacterium | reverse complement strand
CGAGGCCAACGGCGGCACGCCGAACTATCCCTACGGGCAGGGCATGACCGTTGTCGCGTCGAACATCGTGATCGATGCGGGCGGCAGCCTCAATGCCGATAACGAAGGTTTCATGTCCGCCAAGTACTCCTACGTTTCCTCGTTGCCGGGCGCCTATGGAACCGGTCCCGGCGGCGCGCCTACCTACAATGTCACGGCGGCCAGCTACGGCGGCCAGCCGGGCGGCAACACGGGCACGCCGGCTTACAGCGACATCACCAAGCGCGCGCTGATGTACGGCACCGCGGTCGGTCCGACCGCCCTTGGCAGCGCCGGCAACCAGCACGGGTACAGCGGCGGCGGCGCCGTCAAGCTGGTCGTCTCGGGCACGATCACGGTGAACGGTGCGCTTTCGGCGGATAGCACCAACGCCCCGAACACCGCCGGTTCGTCCGGCGGCTCGATCTGGATCGTCTCCGGCACGCTGGAAGGCGTCGGCCGGATCACCGCCAACGGCAGCGGGGGTTCCTCCGGCGGAGCCGCCGGCGGCGGCGGCCGCATTGATATCAGCGGGGTGACCAACAACTTCGCCGGCACCCTCCAGGCGCGCGGCGGATATGGTCTCAGCGCCTTCGCTCGCGGCCAGGCCGGATCGCTTGTCCTCCCCGCAACCACGCTGGAGTCGTTCAGCCCTCACGGCACGAACTTCATCTTTGGCAACAGCGTCTCGTTCGGCGACTGCGTGGTCTCCAACGGCGTGCTGCTGACCTTGGAGTGCAACGAGGGCCAGAACACGTTCACCTTCGACTCCCTCACGATCGAGAACGGCGGCACGGTGCGCTGCATGGGCAACCTGCTGTCGATCAACGAAGCGGCCGGCGGCACGTCGAACAGCATTCTGGGCCAGGGCGTCACCCTGATCGCCTCGAACCTGACGATCGAAGCCGGCGGTTCGCTCAACGCGGACGGCAGGGGCTTTGACAGTGTCGCCCTGCCCGCCGCCCATCCGCTCAACAACGGCGCCTACGGCGGCATGGCCGGCGGCTTCGGCGGAACGTGCTTCGGCTCGCTCTCGAACGTGACGGCCCTCGGCAGCGGCGGCGCGGTGACGGGCGGCGGCGCCATCCGCCTGATCGTTACGGACACGCTGACGGTCGACGGCTCACTCTCCTGCAACGGCTCCGGCACGGCAGCCGGTTACGGCGGCTCGGGCGGCTCGCTCTGGATCGATTGCGCCACCCTCCAGGGGGCGGGCGTTATTGCCGCGAACGGGTCGTCCGTGGGAACGATCAACCGCAACGGCGGCGGCGGCCGCGTCCACCTCCTCTGGTCCGGCCTCGGAGCGATCAATCCCCTCGAGCACGGAACGGTGTCGGCCTTCGGCGGCGGCGCTCATCCCTTCTACAAGGGCGCGGCGGGCACCGTCCTGCTGCAGAACCGAGAGTCGACCGAGAGCCTCGGCTCGCTGGTTGTGGTGAACGACACGGCCGCCACGAATTCCGTGACCCTGCTGCCGGACGGCGATCTGGAACTGAACCGGATCTATATGGCCGACAGCTACGTTTACTTCTATTCAAACCGCACGCTGGCCGTCACCACCGTGTTCTCCAACCAGAACGTCTTTGCGGCCGGCGAGAGCAGCACGGTCAGCCTGGTCGGAACGAATGAAGCCACCGTCTACGGCAGCGGCGCCTTCAGCGGGCTCCGGATCGACGATACCAACAAGGTTGTGCGGTTCGAGGCGGGGAAGACGACCCTTGTCCAACGGGCGCTCAGCCTGAACAACGCCTCGCTCCAATCCACCACATACGGAGCAGCCTGGAACCTGGTCCTCGGCGCTGGCGCAAGCCAGGATGTGCGGCTGGTGTGGGTCAGCGACAGCCATGCCGGGGGCGGCTCCACCATCCGGGTCCAGAGCCGGCGCTCCCGTGACGAAGGCAACAACGTCAACTGGGTGTTCCCGGCGACGGGCAGCCTGATCATCGTCCGATAACAGACTGATATCCTTATTCGGGGGCCGGTTTGACAGCGTCAACCGGCCCCCGATCTTTTTAATACTATTTTTCTATAAAAAAAGAATAATTCTTGCCTTTAGATTTGAAAAAGGCGTAACATTAATAATCATGAGTCGTCTAGCTACCATCAGTGGGCTGGAACGGGGGGGCGCAAATGCAGCCCCTGTTGAAAATATGCCTGTTGATCCCCGTTGCGGATCGACCTCAAGACAATCGTTTTTCAGTTCATGCTTTTGGCCAGCTGACGGGCTTTTATCTGCTCCATACGCCGGGTTGCCGGGGAGGGGTGGGTTTATTGGGGGGTAAGCGATTTTGTTAAGGAGGGGCACATGAATAGCAGGATTATCCGTGGTTTTCTGGTTACCAGCCTGGCGTGCGGCGTGTCGTTGTCAGCCCAGGCGGCGCCGGTCGATGTTCCCCGTAACTGGACAATCGTTTCTGTCGAGGCCACGACCGGTTCGGTCGCGCTGACCAAGACGGGCGCGGGCACGCTTTCGCTGATCGGCAGTGAGGGCAACACCTTCAGCGGTGACATCGTGGTCGACACGGATGCCGGCACTCTGAAGATCGGCGGAATCCTCGGGGCTACCGGGCCCGCGGCGCAGGGCGTCGCCTTTCCCGGCATGACCTCGGCCAACAGCCTGACCGTCAAGCGTAACGGCACCTTCTATATTGAAGACAACGCCATGGCCACGGTCGCGGGCTATCTCGGCAACCGGCTCGGCACCGACGGAAACCGTCCGAACCTCACCCTGGCCGGCGGCGCGCTGTACTTCAACGGCGCCAACGTCGCCGCGGTGACGACCCAATCCGTCGGGGTGCTGACCCTGGACCCGGGCCCCTCCGCGATCACCATCGTGCGCGCGGCGGGCACGCCGCAACTGGTCTTCTCGAGCCTGGCCGCGGCCAAGGGCTCCTATGTCACTTTCACCGGCGTCAGTTTGGGAACAAACACGGTCAACGTCCCGCAGATCCTTTTCACCACGCCCCCCTCCAACGTCGTGGGCGGCGCCGGCGCGCCCGGTTCCAAGACGATGAGCATCGTGACCGGCGCGCGGCTCGGGAACGACCTGGTGTACTACGGGGCGTACGGCTTGCGCGCCGTGGTCACCGGCGAATACAACGACGTGGCGGGCAACGACATCAACTTGGCGGGCGCTACCGAGAACGTCCGGATCATCGGCGCCACGCCCGTCACGCTGCCGGCGCTGACCGCGCCCCGCACCGTCAATTCCCTGATCCTGCTGACGGGCGCCGCCGCCATCTGGCCGATGGCCGACACGCTGACCCTGACCAGCGGCCAGCTCCTCAGCACGCCCAGCGTCGCCCGGACCATCCCGTCGGGCACGCTGACGGCCGGCTCGGGGGGCGCGGCTGAACTGGCGATAACTATTTTAGGTACAGGCTCGATCGGCTTCGGCGGCCTCATTAACGATAACGGGCCGACGGGCGCGGTGACGGTGGTCAAGAACGGGACGGGCACGCTGACGCTGAGCAACGTCACGGACAGCGCCTATTCGGGCGGAACGATTGTCAACGAAGGAACGCTGACGCTGGTCGGCGTGGCGACCAATCGCCGCTTTTTCGGGACAGGCCCGGTGGTCGTCGACAACGCCATCCTGAACCTGACGGCCATCGGGGCGACCGCGAACGGCGCGGGTCCGGACTACACGGCCGTGCAGGGGGCGCAGATCGCCATTCCCGCCACCCTGGCGCAACCCGCCGACGACACCTTCAGCATCGGGCCGCTCAGCGTTCTGAACGGAGCGGGGCTTGCCGACCTCGGACTGAACAGCCTGGATCGCGGCATCGGAGGCGAAAGCGCCGTGACGAACGTCGTGCTGGCCGAAGACGCCATCATCGGCCACCCGGCCCTCACGGGCCCGCTCAACCTGCTCACGGGCACGATCAAGAACCTGGGCACGGCCGCGGACCTCTATTACGGCATTGGCGTCGCGCACGCGAGTCCCACGGGCACGCTTGGAATCGGCAACGGAACGGCCTTCAAGGGCATCAGCACGATCCGGACGCTCGGCGCGTTCAGCCTCGGCACACTCGAGGTGGGGGCGGGAACCAGCGACATCTATTTCCAGGGGCTGGCCGTTCCGGGCGCCCTGCCCGTGGTGCTGACCGTGGGCAACCTGCTGGCGGTCGGCGGGCCGGTTGTGCAGCTGGCCGATGCGGACACCACCGTCAACGCCAACATCCTGGGCGCCGTGACGATTGACGACGACGCCGCCGTTTTCGGCGACACCACGGCCGGAAAATTGCTGAAGTTCGTGGTCAAGCCGGGCGCCACCCTGACCTTCAACCAGGCGGGTGGCATGGGCAGCGGCACGGGCATCGCCTCCGTCGAGGTGCAGTCCGGCGGCACGCTGGCGATCGCGAATCCGGCCGCGCTGAACGGCGCCGTCACGGTCAAGGCCGGCGGCCGGCTTCTTTGCAGCCAGGCCAGCGGCCTCATTGGCACGGGCGCGCTGACTTTCGAAAAGGGAGCCATCATCCAGGTTACGGTCGCCACCGGTTTCAGCGGCCCGCAGGCGGATGCCGCCACGATCGATCCCGGCGTGATCGTGCGCATGGGCATTGCCGCCGGCTCGCCCGTCGATACGCTTGACGCCCATCTCGCGGCGCGCGCTCCGGTCTACGAGACGTACGGCGGCGTTTTCTTCCCTGTCAACCCGGTCGCTGCCGGCACCACCATCATGACCCTCAACAAGGACGCCGCCACGGGCGAGGGAGGCCTGCTGGTTAACGACAATCTGAGCCGCGCCATCGTCGCGGTGCCCAATGGTGTTATCGTCATCGGCACGAACGGAGGCACGATCGCCGCGACCACCAACACGATCCTGACGATGCCCCAGGCCATCGCGCTGGGAACGAACACGCTGACCATCGGCTCCACGAACCGGATCGATGAAGCGCAGCTTCCGAAGCAGGGCGCGGTGTATCTCTCCGCCCTGAAGGGGCAGAATACCGCGCTGCCGGGCGGCCGCATCGTCGTGGCCCCGGGAGCCACGCTGGGCAACGGCGCCGTTCTCAACGCCCTTCCCGAAATCGCCGACATCACGGTCGACGGCACCCTGCTGCTGGGCGCGGCCCAGACCATCGGTTCGCTGGACGGCAGCGGCGTAGTCAGCCTCCCCGTCGTGGCCAACGCGCTGACCGTGGGCCGCAACAACAAGTCAACGGTCTTTTCCGGTTCACTGGCTGGCGGCGGCGCCATTTACAAAACCGGCTCGGGCCGCCTGGACCTCACCTCCTATGTCACGAATAGCAGTCTGTTCACGGTGAACGCGGGCACCTTGGCCCTCAGCGGCGCGGGGCAGACGACCAACACCGGCACCACGGCCTACACGCTCATCGGCGACGGCACGCTCCTGCTCGATAACACCGATGTCAACATGGGCAACCGCCTGGCGGGCTCGGCCCCGGGCATCACCTTCCAGGGCGGCGTCTTCCGCTTCATCGGCAAGGACGGCGAGGCGTCGAGCGAAACCCTGGGCGTCCCGACCTTGACGAGCGGCCGTGCCACCATCGACGTTGTCAATGGCACGAACACGGGTTCGTCCGCCCAGCTCACGTTCGGCGCCCCCGTGCTGACCGCCGGGTTCCTGAATTTCACCGCCCCGAACGGCACGCTGGGCATGGCAGGCAATAATCCCCGCGTCTTGTTCACCTCGGGCGTCGCCACCGGCTTTGTCGGATTCGCCACGGTCGGAAGCGCCCCCGCCTACTATGAGGCCGCCACCGGCATCCGGGCGTTCAACCTGGCGGAAGGCACGGAGTTCGACGGTACGGCCGCACAGGCGCTGACGCTGAACACGATTTTCACCACGGCCAATAACGACTTGCCCCTGACGGCGGCCCGGGCCGTGAATTCGCTGTGGATTAACAACCCCGGCCTGAACCAGGTCCTGGACCTGGGCAGCAGCGGCCTCTTTACCCTGAAACTTGCCTCCGGCCGGATCACGCTGACCGGCACGGACAGTTTCGAGATCAAGCGCAGCGGCACGAGCACCGCCTCGCTCGCGAACAACACATCAAACGGCAAAATGTATTTTGGCGTCGATGATGCCGGCACGACGCTCACCCTGAGCGCGCCCATCGCCGCCTCCACGGGCACGATTGAAAAGGACGGCGCCGGCACCCTGGTGCTCAACGCCACCAACCTCTTCACCACCGGCGGGCTGACGATCAACGCCGGAACCGTGAAGTACGGGCAGGCCGGCGATCTGGCGGCGACCATGCCCCTGAATGTCCTGGGGGGCGGCGCTCTTGATTTCAACGGCATCTCGGACACCATTGCCGCGGTCAACCTCTTTCAGGGCGGCATCACCAATTCCGGTTCCGGCGGCGTCCTGACCGTCGGGGCACTCGCGCTGGGATCCGGTCCCGCCGGCTCGTCGGCTTACATCGATTCGGGGTCGGGCGTCCTCAAACTGTCCAGCACGATCGCCTATAACATCGTCAACGATCCCGACAAGGCCTTCCTGGCGGGCAATCTGGACCTGAACGGGGCCCTCCGCGTCTTCACCGTCGGCAACAGCGTCGCCCCCGGCGCGGCCGTGGACCTGGAAATATCGGCCGTGGTCACCGGCGGCGTCGGGTTCGGCATCTCCAAGGCCGGCGTCGGCGTGATGAAGCTGAGCGGCGCGAACACCCATGACGGCATCCTGACGAACACCGCCGGGACGGTTATCCTGGCCAACTCCCAGGCGCTCGGCCTCCCGAGTGTGGCGCGCAATGCGACCGTCGCCTCCGGCGCCACGCTGGCGCTCGACGGGGTGGGGATCAGCGATCCGAATGACCGCCTTACGCTGAGCCTCAACGGGGCGGGCGACACCTTGATCGGCCCGGTCAGCGGCGCGCTGCTCAACCTGGCCGGGACCAATGCGGTTCCCTCCAAGATTCTTCTGGCGGCGGCGTCCCAGATCGCGTCACTCGGCGGCAAGCTGATGCTGGGCGGCAACATCACCGCGTCCGTCGCGGCCCTGGCCCTGACCGTGGCCGGAGATGGCGATACGGAGCTTGACGGCGTGCTGGGCACGACGACGGGCACGCTGATCAAGAACGGCGCCGGCACGCTGACGCTGGGCGGCCCGAACGGCAACACGTTCACGGGCGCCACCACGGTAAACGGCGGGACGCTGGTGCTGGACAAGGCGGCGGATTCGGCCATTCCCAGCGGCCTCGTAACCGTCAATAGCGGCGGCCTTCTCCAGTACGCCCCGCTCAGCGCGAACACGAACCAGATCGGAACCGCCGCGGTGACCCTCAACGGCACGGGGCGGCTGGACCTCAACGGCGCCGTCGACACGATCACCAACGTCGTGATCGCGGCGGCCGGCGCCACGGCCGATACCACCCCCGTCCTCAACACCGCGGGCGGGGGCAACCTGTCCATCGGCTCGCTGACGATCACGCCGACGCCCGGCTATGTCAGCCGGCTCGACACCGGAACGGGCCAGCTGACGCTGGGCGGCAACCTGACGTTCACGGCCGCGACGACGGGCCGGGCCAGGATCGGCGGCAACCTGAACCTGGGCGCGGCCACCCGTAGCCTGACATTCACGGCCGGAACCGGGCCGGACAACGACCTGGAGATCGACGCCGTCATCGACGGCGGCCCCGGCGCGGGCATCGCGATGACCTTGGGCCGGCTGCGCCTGAACGCCGCCAACGCCTATTCGGGCGATACGACCATCACCTCCGGCCTGCTCAAGCTCGGCCATCTCAACGCCATTCCCTCCGGCGCGGGCAAGGGGAACCTCTATGTGACGGGAACGCTCGACCTGAACGGGTTCAGTCCCACCTGCAACGCCCTGCTGGGCGGCGCCGGCTCGATCACGAGCTCCGCGCCCGGAAACCTCATGCTGACCGTGGGGCTCAACAACTCCACCGGGACTTTCGCCGGGATCATCCGGGATATCGACGGCGATCTGGCGCTTACTAAAATCGGGACAGGGACGCAGATCCTGAGCGGCGCGAACCAGTATCTCGGGCCCACCCTGATCAAGGAAGGCACGCTGCGGTCCGGCGTCGCCAGTTCGCTGGCCACCGGGCCCGTGATCGTCGACGGCGGCATCTGGGACGTGGCGACCTTCGCCGACTCGGTCGGCGCGGTCATCCTGACGAACGGCAGCATCGTGGGCACGTCGGGTGCGATCACCAGCACCGACGGCTTCACCTTCGAGAACGGCACGGTCAGCGCCATCCTGGCCGGCGTCACCAACCTGTGGAAGGTCAGCCCCGGCACCGTGACCCTCAGCGGCGTCAACACTTTCACCGGCCCCGCCCGCGTCCTGGCGGGCACGCTGCGGGCCACCACGGCCGCCACTGCGCTGGGCGCCGGCGTCTCCCCGCTGCACCTGAGCGACGGGGTCGTGCTGCAGCTGGCGAATGATACGCCCCTGGCCTTCGCCCGCAACACGACGGTGTATGGCGATGTGCGGATCGAATCGGACCGGGTGACGCCCGGCTTTGGCGTCACGAACTCGCTGGGCACGCTGCTGATCGCCTCCAACACCCTGACCGTGACGGGGGGCGAAAACGTGCTGGGCGGCTCCCCGGGCGTCGCGTTCGCCGGGGCCATTTCGATGATGGGCAATCCGATCTTCGCGGTGGAGACCAACGGCACGGGCGCGGACATGTTCCTGGGCGTGGGAGGGCTTAACGACAACGGCATCCCGCGGACGATCGTCAAGACCGGCCCCGGCCTGATGAATCTGAGCGCGGTCGCGGTGATGATGCTCAACGGCTCCCGGATCGAGGTGGCCGCCGGCCGGCTGCACGCTGCGGCCGCGGGGGCGCTGGGAACGCAGGCGAATGTGGACCTGGCGGACGGAACCCTGTTCAGCCTGGGCGCGGCCCAGACGATCGGCGCCCTTTCCAGCAGCAACGGCGTGAACAACGACAGCCGCGTCTGGCTGGGCGGCTTTGGCCTCACGGCGGGAAACAACAACAGCACCTTCGCCTTCCCGGGCGAAATCTCGGGGACCGGATCGCTGGCCAAGGCCGGCACCGGCAAATGGACCCTGTCCGGGGCCAACACCTATACCGGCTTGACCACCGTCAGCGCCGGCACCCTGGCCGTCCGCCATCCCTTCGCGCTCGGCGTGACTAATTTTGGTACAACGGTGGCGCTTGGCGCGACCCTCGAGATCCAGGGCGGCATCGAGACCCTGCCCGAGCCCCTATCCCTGAACGGGACCGGCGTCGGGGCCGCCGGCGCCCTGCGCAACGTGGCGGACGACAACATCTACGCCGGCCTCATGAGCCTGGCCGGCGCGACCCGCATCCAGTCGGACGCTGGCGTCCTGACGCTGAATCACCCCGGGACAGTTTCCGGCGCGTTCGGCCTGACCGTGGGCGGGGCGGGGGACGTCATCCTCCACTCCGTCCTCGCGACGGGCATCGGGACGCTGACTAAGGCCGATTCGGGCATGCTCACCCTGACGGCCGCGAACACCTACAGCGGTGCCACGACGGTGAACGGCGGCCGGCTCTTCCTGTTCAATCCCGCCGGATCCGCCACCGGCTCGGGCGCGATCACGGTCAACGCGGGCGGCGACCTGGCCGGCGTGGGTTCGTCCACCGGGGCGGTCACCTGCGCCTCCGGCGGCTCTCTCACCCCGGGCCAGACGGGAATCGCGGGCGGCCAGCTCACGGTCGGCAAGCTGACGCTCCAGGCGGGCAGCGTGGTGAACGTCGACTTCGGGCCGGCGGCGAACGACATCATCGTGGTCACCACCAACATCGCGGGGCTGACGCTGAACGGCGTCGGGTTCAACCTGACAGACGAATCCACGGGCTATCCGTTCGGAAGCAACGGCACCTACAACCTGATCCAGTACAGCGGCGTCCTGGGCGGCAGCGTGGACGGCCTGACGGTCCTGAATCCCATCCCCGGCAAGAAATATTCCTTCCGCGCGCTGAACGGCTGGCTCAAGGTGGTCATCGGCGGTGCGGACGGCATGTGGAACGGGGCCGATCCCGACGATTCCAACTGGCAGAGCGGGCTGAACTGGTCGTCCGGCGTCGCGCCCGAGCCCTTCGCCTCGTTGATTTTCGCGGGGACGGAGCGGATGGATAACACCAACGACTTCGCCGTTGACACGGGCTTCAACAACCTGCTGTTCGACGAGACGGCCGGTCCGTTTACCCTCGACGGAAACCGGCTGCTCCTGTTCGGCAATGTCACCAATTACAGCGTCCAGCCGCAGGTCGTCAACCTGCCCTTGCTGTTCTCGGATGGCACGCGGACGGTGAACACCCTGGCCGGCGACATCACGCTCAACGGGGTGCTGGAGGATGGTGACCAGACCAACGGCCTGATGAAGCTTGGTGTGGGCACGCTGACGCTGTCCGCAGGCAACACCTACGACGGCCAGACGACCGTCAGCAACGGCATGCTTTCGATCCGGCACTCCAACGCCCTGGGCTCCAGCGTCGGCAGCTTGGCGATTTCCACGAACGCCGGAACGCTCCGCCTCTCTGGAGGGATCACGATCGTCTCCGAAGCGCTGTATCTGGCCGGCATCCTTCGCAACGGGGCGGACGACAACATCTACAGCGGCCCCATCACCCTGGGCCTCGGGGCCCGGGTCATCTCGGATTCCGGCACGCTGCTGCTGAATCCCGAGGCCCCGATCACGGGCGCCTTCGCCCTGTCGTTCAGCGGCTCCGGCACCACCCGCGTGGCGACCGCCATCAACACCGGCGCCGCGACGCTGACCAAGGACGGGAGCGGAACGCTCATCCTTGAAAGCACGAACAACTACAGCGGCATGACGACCCTTAACGGCGGCACGGTCAAGGTGGAGGTGGACAACGCGCTGGCGGGCGGCGCGCTGACGATCAACGCGAATTCGATCTATGACCTTGGCAGTTACACCGACACGGTCGGTATGGTGTCGATGCCTGGCGCCAACAGTCGAATTGCCGGCTCGGGCACGCTCTACAGTTCCGTTCTTTTCGACTTCAAAAATGCGGGTCAGTATACCACCAATTATGTGGACGTGGTGCTGGCCGGCACCGCGGGCCTGAATCACGGCGGCGACTGGGAAGCCGCCACGATCCTGAACAACACGAACACCTATACGGGTCCTACCACGATTAACAGCGGCCGCTACCTGGTTGTCAACAACCTGGCTAACGGCGGCCTGCCCAGCGGCATCGGCGCCTCGTCGAGTCTGGAGAACAACCTCAGGCTCAGCGGCCAGCTCGTTTATACGGGGCCCTCGGTGGAGACCGACCGGAATATGGTCATCTCCGCAGGCTGCCGGCTCTACGGGGCGAATGGCTACTGGGAGCGGTCGGACTATGACACGGGCTTCATCTGGGTGACCGATCCGGAGACGGTGCTCACGCTTAACGGCGTGCTGAACAGCATCACCAATTATGGAGCCGTCAATGCCATTCCGGCCAGCTTCTTCCAGAAGCTCGGCCCCGGAACGCTTGTGCTGGCCAACACCAATCTGTACGTCGGCTACACGGACGTCGTGGAAGGTACGCTGAGGGTGACGGGTTCGATCAATGACAGCAATTTCTTCTGGGTCACAACCTATCCCGTGCAGGTGGAATCGAACGCCGTGCTCAGCGGCTCGGGGCTGATCAAGCCCGTTGTCCAGGTGGACGACATGGGCCGGATTGCCCCCGGTCATGACCTGCCGGTCGGCACGACCCTGACGGTGGGCGGACTGACGCTGCTGTCGGGCGGCGAGGCGGCCTTCGAATTCAGCGCTTCGCCGACCAACGACACGATCGACGTGCTGGGCAGCAGCCGGCTGGCCTTCGAAGACGCGCGGATCCTCCTGTTCGAGGACGGGACCACCAATGCCTGGACGACCCCCGGCACCTACAAGCTGATCCGGTTCAACGGAAGCATCGTGGGCGGCGGCCCCGCGCTTCTGCGCGTTGGAAATCCCGCGGCCGGCTTGACCTATACGTTCGTGGCTGAAGACAACTGGGTGTCCGTGACTATCGACGGCGGGGTGAAATGGGACGGCGGCGGCGGTGATGACAACTGGACGACGGCGGAAAACTGGGAGTCCGACACGGCGCCGGACCTGGACGACGTGGTCACGTTCAGCGGAAACCTGAGAACGGCTTCCTTCAACGATTTCCCGGCCACCCGGTTCGGCGGCATTCTGTTCGACCGGGACGCCTCCGAGTTCAACCTGGAAGGCAATACGTTCAACCTGTCGGGCAACATCGTCAACGAGAGCCTCTACCAGCAGGTGTTCGTCATGCCCATCGTCCTCGACGGCCGTGACAGCATCATCAGCGCCTCCTCCAACGACTTTGCCTTTTATAGCACGATCGACGACGGCGGTAACGGCCATGGCATCGTCAAGACGGGCGCCGGAACGGTTACGCTGTACGCTGGGAACACCTACGGCGGCCCTACCGAGATCCGGATGGGAACGCTGAGGCTTGGAACGTCGGATGCCCTTCCCGACGGCGCCGGCAAAGGCCTCGTCAGCTTCACCCCCGGCAGCATCGCGCTGTCCCGGACCGGTTACGAGGTCGGCGACGAGACGCTGCTGATGGGCAACGGCGTGCTGGATATGGCCGGCAACAGCGACACCATCAACGGCATGGTCGGATCCGGCGTCATCAGCAATTCCTCGGGCAGCGCCCTCCTCACGGTCGATGTGGCGTCCGGGGGGATGACGTCGCTTGTCCGGTTCGTGGAAAGCGATGGCACGCTGGCCCTGGCCAAGAGCGGGGCCGGCATCCTGGCCCTGACCCTGCCGGCCCATTATACCGGCGGCACCGTCGTGAATGCCGGCGAACTGCGGCTGCTGAACACCATCGGCTCGGCCACGGGGCCGGGCGGCATTTCAGTTGCCGCTGACGCGGCGCTTGGCGGCACGGGCATCGCCCGGGGCGGACTCCTGAGCCTGGCGGCCCAGGCGATCGTCCGGCCCGGCGTGGGCGGGACCGGGACGCTGAGCGTGGATGACCTGGCGTGGGAGAACCAAGCCGTGCTCCACTGCGAGGTGACGGATATCTCGGGCGCCGGGTACGGCAGCCTGGCCGTGAACGGGACCCTCGCTCCGGCGGCCCCGGGCGACAAGCTGCAGGTGCGGCTCGACACCCTCGGGCAGACGATGAGCGTCCCGAGCGGCCAGTCCATCAGCCTCCGGGTGATGACCTTCCCGAACGGCACGATCGACCTGGCGGACTTCGAGCTCAACACCAACGACTTCCTGGTCGACGGGACCTGGTCGCTGACGAACATCGGCCATTCCCTGTATGCCCGGTGCGAAGGCGCTTCGGGCGTGGATACCTGGATCGGTTCCGGGGCCTGGGAGGATGCGACCAACTGGTCCCGCGGCGTCATCCCGCAGCCCGGCGATACCGTGGTCTTCGATTCCACCAGCGTCAATCCCTGCACCGCCGGTTTCAACAGCATTCCGGACTTCCTCGAATCGATCACCCTCGATACCGGGTATACCGGCCGAGTGCTGGTCGAGAAGCTGGCCGTGGCCGGCGGGATGGAGCTGACGCTGTCGGGAGACCTGACGCTCAACCAGGGCGAAATGATCATGGAAGGCAATCCCAACGCCGTGGGTGCGGGGACGGACGACAACCCTTACGGAGAGGGCTATTCGATCGCCGCGCAGAACATCGTCGTGGCGCCCGGCGCCAGCCTGAACGCGGACGACCGGGGCTTCGGCCCTCTGTCCGGGCCGGGCCGGGCGAAGGGGAATCTAATCATCCTCTACACCGAATATGATCCGATGAGCGGCGCCAGCCATGGCGGCTATGGCGGCACCCGGTCCACCAACCACACCACCCTACCGGCGGCCCGGTATGGCACGGTGACGGGGCCCACGGAACTGGGCAGCGGCGGATTCATGTCGTCCGGCGGCGGCGCGCTGAAGCTGGCGGCGGCGGGCACCGTGACCGTGAATGGCACGCTCTCGGCCAGTTGCACCAACAAGTTCGGCACCGGGGCGTCCGGCGGCTCGATCTGGATCGCCGCCGGCGTGCTGGAAGGCACGGGGGCGATCATGGCCAACGGCGCGACCTGCACGAACGGCGCGGGCGGCGGCGGCGGCCGCATCGATCTGAGCGGCTCGACGAACAATTTCG
>JBIIYJ010000125.1:0-14103 GCA_044346855.1 Kiritimatiellia bacterium | reverse complement strand
GGCGTGCGGCATTCGTTACGCCCGCACCACGAAGGCCACCGAGGGCTTCGGCTGGAAGCCGGAGGACTGGCTGGCCTGGCATCCCACCTGCCATGACCGCGCCGCCACGCCGGCGATGATGGAGAAATTTTTCGCGGTCCGGGCGTGGGACCGGAACGCCCGGCTCTTCTCCATCTGGGGGCATAGCTACGAGTTCGACCGCGAGGGCGGGTGGGAGGCCATCGAAACCGTCTGTCGGACCCTGCGGGAGCGGGGCGGGGACACCCTTTGGGCCGCCACCAACGGCATGGTCCGGGATTATGCCGCCGCCGCCGAAAGCCTCCGGTTCGGGGTCGACGGGAACTGCGTGGTGAATCCCTCCGCCCTGGACGTCTGGATATCGGTGGACGGCAAACCCGTCCGCGTTCCGGCGGGGGAGGGAATAGCGGATAGCTAATAGCTAATAGCGGACACAGGAATAGCGGATAGCTAATAGCTAATAGCGGATGATAACTCACTGATGACTGATCACTGGTAACTGTTCTCTGGTAACTGTTCTCTTGGCAAACGCCGGGGATGTGGTAGGATTGCGCGGATATGGACCCGCTTTCCTCCAGTTCCGCTGCCGCCGTCGAGACGCTGAATTTCAGTCTCAGTCCCGACGAGACGGATTATTCGCTCGACGTCTTCCGCAAGGCCGTCCCGGGCCAGCTTCGGACGCGCGAGCTGCTCCGCCTGCTGGGCGTCACGCGCCAGGATCACTGTCTGGACATGAGCGGGGGGGATGCGTCGGTGACCTATTGGCTGTTCCGAGGCGGCGGCGTCTGGTTCAGCCTGGCGCCGACGGAAGCGGCCGCCGAGTCGCGCCGGCGGTTCCTGGGCGACAAGGTTGCCGTCTTCACGGGCCTGCCGCTGCCGTTTCCCGACAAGCATTTCGACGCCATCGTGCTGGGCGACCTGCTTTCCCGCGTCCACGACCTCGACCTGCTGGTCACCGAGCTGCACCGGGTGCTCAAGCCCGCCGGCCGCCTGATCCTGGATGTGGCCCATGCGCGGCCCCTGTCGTGGCTGCGCCCCCTGCAGCGCAGCATGCCCGCCTATTACGCCAATGGCGTCTTCAAGCCCGGCTATTCCGACCGCGAGCTGTTCATGCTGTTCAAGGACGGGTTTGACGTCCAGCAGCTACGGACCTATTCCCGGTTCCTGCTGACCCTGGTGGACCTGCTGGTCCAGCGCGCCATCGCGAAGGCCAGGATCCGGTCCGACAGCGTCCTCCGGGTCAAGCGGATCTACGCCCTGGCGTATCCCTTTTTCCTGGCCGCCCAGCGGATCGACGCACTCATGTTCTGGACGCGGGGCTATCGGCTGGCGGCCCTGGCCAAACGGCATATCTGGCGCCCCCGCAACACGCCCGTCATCAAGGAAAACCGCCCGGTATCCAAGGCAGTGCTGTCTACCGTGCGTAATTAAGGCAAGGGAAAATGGGGCAGGGGAATGGGAGGGGATAGGACCTATAGGAGTTATAAGACCTATCGGCCTGAACCGAGTACCAGAGACCTGTCTAGAAGCTCGGCAGGTCACGGTGCCCGGCTTCGCCCTGAACCCTGAACCCTCTCTTCTCCTCTCTTCTCCCCCCTTTTTCGATTGACTCTTTCCCCTCCTTTGCTATTGTATAACCCCTTATCTAAAGAGGACTATAAGCCATGAAGCAGTTATTTCAGCCGCACAAGAAAAAACGGCAGCGTAAACTTGGTTTCCGCTCGCGCATGAAAACGGCAAACGGCCGGAAGGTTCTGGCCCGGCGTCGCCAGAAGGGCCGTGTTAAGCTCACGGTCTAAGCCGTGACGGTCGCGGCAATCCCAGAAGGCCCGGGAACGGCCGGTTCCGGCGGAAAAACCGGGCATGGACTTTCGCGCGACCAGCGATTGACCCAGTCATCCTCTTTTCTCCAGACGTATGAGGCGGGGCTTTGCCGGCGAGGCCGGCTGATGACCCTGTGGATCCGCAAGCAGCCCGATGCCGCCCTCAAGCTTGGCGTTGTCGCCAGCCGGAGGGTCGGGGGCGCGGTGCAGCGCAACAGGGCCAAGAGGCTCTTGCGCGAGGCCTGGCGCCTCAACCGGCATCATTTCGCCGGCGGAGTGGACGTGATCCTGTCCGCCCGGTCGGACATCGTGAAGGTTGCGCTGGCCGACGTGGTCAGCGAATTGATGTACCTGGGCTCCAAGACGGGGCTGCTGGATCGAAAGGAGACCCCGTGAGCCGTTTGCTGATCGGGTTGATCCGCCTCTACCAGGCCTGGCTGTCCCCGCTTCTTGGGGACAGTTGCCGGTACGAGCCCTCCTGTTCAGCCTTTTTCATTGAAGCCCTCCAGGTCCACGGTTTCTGGCGGGGCTCCTGGATGGGCATGCGGCGCCTGTTCCGGTGCCATCCGTTCCGCGCCGGCGGCTACGATCCGGTTCCACACAACACCAGAATTGGGAAATACTAATGAGCATCGATAAAAAATGGACCAAACCCGATCTTTTCATCATCGGGCTCCTGTTCGCTTTCCTGGTGGCGTGGACGTTTGTCATTCCCCATCTCCCCGGTTCCAAGGCCGCGCCCCCTCCGCCCGCGGCCTCCACCAACCAGGTGGCGTCCCTGACCGGTCTGCCGTCTGAACTCAGGGCCCCGCCCGCCGAGAGCGGGGTTGCGCCAGTTGCTGCCGTTGCCGCCACATCCGCCGTGCCCGCCGTCGCCATGCCCGTCGCCCCGGCGGTCCCCCAGGTCGTCGCCGTTCCCGCAGCGCCCGCTCCCGATGCCGCCGTGATCGCGGCCCGGACCGATCCCGCCAACCTGGCGTTCCTGTCCAACAGCCTGGTTCGCCTCGGCATCAGCCGGCTCGGCGGCGGCATCGTTTTCGCCGAACTGGCCAAGTTCCCCGTTTCGCCCGAGAATCCCGAGCCCCTGGTCCTTGATTTCGCCACCGAACCCGCCCTGGCCCTGGTCCAGGGAGCCCCGGCCCCGGGTTCCGACCTCCTGAAGGCCTTCACGGACGGCAATCCCTATGACGTCCAGATCTCGGCCGACGGCCGGACCGCCACGATGACCGCGAAGAACGAGTCGGGCCTGGTCCTGCAGCGCATCCTGACCCTGGGGGAGGATTACAAGCTGTCGCTCGAGGACCGCTTCATCAATGGCGGAACGGCGATCGTCTCCCTGCCCGAGTACGGGCTCCAGGCCGGCGCGCTTTACTTTCCTCCCCAGAAGAGCGGCGGCTCCCAGGGCGCCTACCTGGGGATCGACACCCTGTCGTCGGCCGGAAGCGCGGATGTGCGCCATTGGGGCACCAGCAGTTTCTTCGGCAAGCAGGAGACGCTGTCCGATTTCTTCCTCCCCCTGGACCGGCGCGGCGGCGGCTGCGCCATGAACAAGCCGGCCCTGGTCCAGCCCCTTCCGGCCGCCGTCCGGTACCCGCTTGCCGACCGCACCGACTGGCTCGCCGTCAAGAACAAGTTCTTCACCCAGATCATGGTGCCGGAGGGCGGCGCCGCCGGGTTTGTCCTCGCCGCGCAGCGCGAGGTGCCGGCCCAGGAGAAGCCCGGCCTTCCCAGTTCGTGGGTCACGGCCCCGCTCCTCACCGGCGTCTCCGCCGTGCTGGTGCAGGATCCGCTCGCCGTGAATCCCGCCGAGACGGTTTCCCGCAAGGTGTCCTACTATGTGGGACCCAAGGAGTACTCCCTGATCGAGCCCATGAGCAACAAGATCGTGGAGATCATGGAGTTCGGCTGGTGGCGCTCCATCTGCTGGCTCCTGCTGGTCTGCCTGAAGGGGATCTACGCCGTCATCCCGAACTACGGCGTGGCCATCATCCTGCTGACCATCCTGATCCGCCTGGTCTTCTGGCCCATCACGCACAAGAGCACCGAGAGCATGCGCCGGATGCAGGAAATCCAGCCCAAGATCGCCGCCCTGCGCGAAAAATACCGCGACAAGCCGCAGAAGATCCAGGAGGAGACCATGAAGCTCTACAAGGAGCACAAGGTCAACCCCATCGGCGGCTGCCTGCCCATGCTGATCCAGATTCCCGTCTTCATCGCGCTGTTCAACGTGCTGCGCAGCGCCGTCGAGCTGCGTTACGCCGGGTTCCTGTGGATCGCCGATCTGAGCGAGCCCGAGGGGCTCTTCGCGGGCGTGCTGCCCTTCGCCATCAACATCCTGCCCATCATCATGACAGCCACCTCGGTCTGGCAGAGCTACCTGACCCCCAGCGGCGGCGATCCCGCCCAGCAGAAGATGATGCTGCTGATGCCCATCATGATGCTCTTCATCTTCTACAGCATGCCCTCGGCGCTGGTGCTGTACTGGACTGCCAACCAGGTCCTGATGATCGTGCAGCTGCTCTGGCAGAAGCGAAGCAAGCGGCTGGCGGCGGAAAGCCCGGCCAAGTGAGGGCGGCATGGTGACAACGTGGTGTTGGCGGATCGGGTTCGGCCTCGTGTCCTACCTGCTGGGCGCGATCCCGAACGGCTATCTGGTCGGTCGCGCGAAGGGCGTTGACATCCGCACGATGGGCAGCGGCAATATCGGCGCCACCAACGTGTTCCGGTGCATCGGCAAGGGGTGGGGGATATTCACCTTCGTCCTCGACGCGCTCAAGGGCTTCCTCCCCGCCTTCCTGTTCCCCTGGCTCCTGGCCAAGGTGGATCCCGCCGCCGCCGGAAGCGTGGTGCCGGCCCTTGTCTTCATGGTCCTGGCCATCGCCGGCCACAACTGGCCCGTTTACCTGGGCTTCAAGGGAGGCAAGGGCGTGGCCACGAGCGCCGGCGCCCTGCTCGGCGTCGCCCCGGCCGCCGTGGGCATCGGGCTCGCCGCCTGGGCCCTCCTGTTCGCCGTCACGCGTTACGTGTCGGTCGCCTCCATCGGGGCCGCCCTGGCCGTGGCCGCCGGCGGCTGGTGGCTGTACCGGCCCGATCTTGTTCTCCCGGCCGTGCTCACGGTCCTGTGCCTGCTGGTGGTCCTGCGCCACAAGGGCAACATGGCCCGCCTGGCGGCGGGGACCGAAAACCGGATTTCGTTCGGACGCAAGGAGCGCTCATGAAAGCGGTGATCATCGGCGACGGCGGCTGGGGAACGGCCCTGGCCACGGTTCTGATCGGCAACGGGCATGACGTCACGCTCTGGGGCCCTTTCCCGGATTACGTGGCGGGCATGCGCCAGACCCGGACGAATCCGCTCTACCTGCCCGGCGTCGACCTGCCGCCGGCCCTCACGCTGACGGCCGATCCGGTCGAGGCCTGCGCCGGCGCCGGCCTGGCCGTGCTGGCCGTGCCGACCAAATTCTATCGCTCCGTCCTGACCCGCTTCCGCGGCCTGCTGCCGCCCGGCTGCCTGATCGTGAGCGTGGCCAAGGGCTTCGACCCCGCCACCGGCAGCCGCATGAGCGCCGTGGCCGAGGAGGTGCTGGAGCACGGTCCCGTCGTCGCCCTGTCCGGCCCCAGCCACGCCGAGGAAGTGGCCCGCCGCTCGCCCACCTGCGTCGTGGCCGCCTGCCGCGATCACGCCCTGGCCGTGCGCGCGCAGGAGGCCTTCATCAGCAACCGGTTCCGCGTGTATACGTCCGACGACGTCGTCGGCGTGGAGATGGGCGGCGCGCTGAAGAACGTGATCGCCCTCGCGGTGGGCATGTGCGACGGTCTCGGTTTTGGGGACAATTCCCGCGCCGCCCTGATCACCCGTGGCCTGGCGGAAATGTCGCGCCTGGGCATGGCCTACGGCGCCAGCCCCGTCACCTTCGCCGGGCTGAGCGGCATCGGCGACCTGATCGTGACCTGCACCAGCAAGCTGAGCCGGAACCACACCGTCGGCGAGCGCCTCGGCAAGGGCGAGACCCTGGCCCAGATCACCGGCAGCATGAAGCAGGTGGCGGAAGGCGTGACCAATTGCGTGACCGCGCGGGAACTGGCCCTCCGCAAGGGCATCGAGGCCCCCGTCATCAGCGAAGTCCACGCCATCCTGTACGAAGGCCGCCGCGCCGACGAGGTGCTGGAACTGTTCATGGCCCGCAGCGCCAAGCCGGAGGCGGGCGGGAAGCATAGCGGATAGCTGATAGCTGATAGCGGAAGAGAGTGATCGGTGATCAGTAATCAGTGATCGGTGATCAGTCCCGCCGCTGGGCGCGGCGCCCAGATGGAGCAACGATGAGAATCGTTATGCGCAGCAGGTAGGGCGGCGAGTCTTGCCCTGAACCGTGACGCTTCGTCTCTGGTTCATGGGCCCTTCGCCGCCGCGATGTGCCAGGCACGCGCATGGCGGCGCTCAAGGGGCTGTGCGCCCTGAAAACGAACCGGTTCTCAGATCAGCTATCACCTATCGTCGTAGTCGAGATCGAGATCGTGATCGACGCGGCAACGCAAGCTCATGGCCGATCACGCTCACGATTGCGATCTCGAACGACACCGATCACCGACCACTGATCACCGATCACCGATCACTTCCCCTCTGAACCCTGAACCCCGAACCCTGAACCCCGAACCCTGAACCCCGAACTCTGAACCCTGAACCCCGAACCCCGAACCGAGCACCAGAGCCCTGCCTCGAAGCGCGGCAGGTCACGGTGCCCGGCTTCGCCCTGAATCCTTATAGATTGAATTCCCGCAGTTCGGCCACATGCACGGTTTTCCCGGGCTTGATCCACGGGGCGAGGCCGGTCTCGGAGGGCAGGACTCCCTTTTCGAAGCAGGCGTCGAGGATGGCGTTCATATTGCCCACGTAGCGGAGCCGCTCGTTGGGCTCGATGGTTTCTTCCACGCAGACGTTTTCCGGCGCCGTGACGATGGGCGAGGAGAGGAAGGCGCCGTTGACGGCGCGCGTCTGCTCGAGGGCCTGCGCCAGGGTGCCGACAGGGAGCCTCTCGCCGTTCAGGCTCCTGGCCACGCTGCCCAGGGCGATGACGGGCTGGAGCTCCTGCCCGCGCACGTCCGGTTCCTTCCCCGGCTGCGTGACAGTCCAGGTGTTCGGCCCCTTGCCCCCGCGCTGGGTGGTGATGACGGCCTTCTCGCACTCCAGGCGGAAGAGGGGACCCTTGACGGTGCGGCAGGCGTGGGAGGCGGCGAAGATGATCTCGACCCCTTCCGCCGTCCTGACCCGAAGGCAGGTGGTGTCGGCCGACTCGATCGCGTTGGCCCGGGCCAGTTCGCCGGTGACGGAGGCGGGGCGGGCGGAAGACGCCTCCGAGGCCCCGGCCCAGAAGAGCGCCAGGTTGAGGTAGTGGGCGCAGGCGTTGTTCACCGGGCAATCCAGCACCCAGGTGCCGTTCATGGCCAGTTTGCCGGCCCAGTTGTTGCGGGCGTAGTAGTTGAAGTAGCGGGGCCAGGCGGCCATGACGGTGATCTTGCGGAGGGCGCCGTAGCGGCCGTCCAGCAGCTCGCGCTTCAGGCCGAGGGAGACGGGCTGGTACATGTCCTGGTAGCCGACGAAGAAGGGGCCTTTCGCCCGGGCGACCGCGTCGGCTAGCCGGAGGCCGTCCTGGATGGCGCCGGTGATCGGCTTTTCGCAGTATACGGGGTAGCCCGCTTCCAGCGCCTTGATCGACATGGGCACGTGCAGGTGGATGCCCACCGGGATCGTGATGACGTCGAGTTCGTTCTTCATGGCCAGCAGGGCGTCGAAGTCCTTCACCAGCTTCACGCCCGCCGCCTCGAGGCCGGCGGCATACGCCTCGTCAAGCTCGCGGGCATGGGCCACGCAGGCCGTGAGCACGGCCGGCTCGCGCTGCTGCATGAGGCTCTGGAGCGAACCGATGTGGCTGCGGGAAAATCCGTGGATGCCGACGACGCCGAATCGAATGGTTTTCATGATGCAAACCTTACAAACACGGAGCGTCCGCTACAAGTTTTCTCTTTATGGCTTCCGCTATTCATTATTGTTTTGCAACGGGGAAAAGCTTATTATTGAAAGCAATGGAGGTATCATGCGTCCTCGATTCTATTTTCTGGCGATGCTGGCGGCCCTGGCCGTATCGGCGTCGGCCAAGGAAAAGGGCGACTCTCCGAAGCCGGACGCCGCCGCGGCGCTGGCGGCCGGGCAGAAGGCTCCGTCCTTCAGTCTCGACGCCTTTCCGGGCGGCCGGGCCCGGCTGAAGGATTTCCAGGGCAAATGGCTGGTTCTGTGCTTCTATCCCAAGGCCAACGCCCCCAAGGACATCCTCCAGATGAACAGCATCAAGGGTGTCTGGCCCCAGATCCAGGACTTGAACGCCTCGGTTCTCGGCGTCAGCATGGATCCGTCCGCCGTGGTCGAGAAATTCCAGAAGGACCTGGCGCTTCCGTTTTCCCTGGCCGTCGACTCCGACAAAAACGCCAGCGCCGCCTACGGGGCCCTCGGCATCGGCGGCTTGTTCTCAACCCGGCGGGCGGTGTTCATCGATCCGCAGGGCCGCGTGGCCGATATCCTCGAGCGGTGCCCGGAAAAGCAGTACGGCGCGCGCGTGGTGGAAAAGCTCAAGGCCCTGCAGCCGAACAAACCTCAATAATCCGCCGGGACGATCCGGTTGGACATGAGCTCCCTCGGCAGGTCGAGAATGGCCCCGTGCCGGAGCAACCCCTCGCGCAGGGCTCCGGCGTCGATCGCCCGGAAGGCCCGCCCGTCCTTCGCGGCCAGGCCCGCGGCCAGCCCCGCCGCTTCCCCCATGGCCATCACGGGGGCCATCACCCGCATCGGGCCCAGCACGTCGCGCTCCACGCTGACCGCCCGGCCCGGGCAGAGCAGGTTGTCCATCCCCTTCGGGACCAGGATGCCGAACGGGATGGGCACGATGTCGGGCTTGGTGATCCCGTGCATGGGCTGTTCCCCTTTCCGGTTCCCCAGGTCCCAGCCGTAGGGCGTCAGGCCGATGGTGTCGGGGAAGGTGCGGCCGGCGATCACGTCCTCCACCGTCACCAGCCGCTCCCCCTCGATGCGCCGCGTTTCGCGCACGCCCAGGTCGGAGGCCACCGCCCGCACGCTCGCGCCGCCCAGGCCCGGGAACCGGCGGCGGAACAGCGCCACCGTCTCCGCGATCCGGCGGCGGTCCTCGATCAGGGCGCGCGTTCGGGACGCCTCGTCGGTGCCGTCGGTGTCGGGAAACGACCGGCCGTTGACCATGAACTGGCCGGGCCGGGTCATCTTGACGAAGATCATGATGGCGTAGTTGAACAGCTCCTCGCCCTCGGCGCGCAGGCGGGCGATCAGCTTCCGGCAGCGCGGGTCGTCCTCGCCGAGGATGTAGTCCATCAGCGCCGCCTCGTCGACTCCCTCCAGGTGGAACATGACGCTCACGGGGCTGAGCATGCCGTCCTCGTCCGCGCCTTTCTTGAAGGCGCAGCCGCAGAAGGCGGCGATGTCCGCATCGCCCGTGGCGTCGATGACGCTCCCCGCGGCCACGGCCGAGAGGCCGTTCTTGCCGGCCAGCACGACGTGCGTGACGCGCCGGTTTTCCGCCACCGCGTCGACCGCGGCCGTCTGGTAGAGCACGGTCACGCCCGCCTGCCGGAGTTGGTCGTCCAGGTAGGGGGCCATTTCAAAGGGGTCGTACGGAATGCCGTGCATGAGCCGCTTGAAGGCGCCATAGGGCGTATACTTCACCCGGGCGTAATCCTCGCCCCGCGGAATCACGCTGATGCCGCGCTCCGCCGTTTCAAGGCAGAATCGCTTGAAAAGGCCTCCCACCACCCAGTGGGTGGTTTCGCGGCTGCGGCCGCCGAGCCAGTGCGACACCAGGCCGGCCGTCCCCATGCCGCCGGCCTGGGCGCTCCGCTCGACCAGCAGGACGCGCAGCCCCTCCCGCGCGGCGGCGATGGCCGCGGCCAGGCCGGCGGGGCCCCCGCCGCAGACCACGGTGTCATAGGACCCGCCGACGGGAAGGCGGCGGTTCAGGAGCAGCGACTTGACGGCGGGCATGGAAATCCTCAGGGTTTGTCTTCCGGTGGTTTCGGGCCGGCCGGGGCGGCGCCTTCGGCGAGCGGCAAAATCCTGGCCTTGAAGGCGGCGGCCGCCTCCGGGGGAAGCCGTTTCCAGCGTTCGGTCCGGAGGCGGTAGTCCACCGATTCCGGTTTCAGCGTGAAGGTTGTGATGTGGCGGCCCCCGGTGTTGAAGACATGGGCCCGGCCCTGGGGGCCGCAGGCCACGATGCCGCCCGTCCGCTCGTCGGAGTAGAGCGAGTCGGGTTTCGCCGCGAGCGCGTCGTCGAGCGCCTTGTGCACCGGCCGCTCCTCCCCGCGCCGGGTCTCGGCATGGCGCGTCCGCCGCGCCATCTGGCGATCGCCCCGCTCGAGCGATTCGGCGAGTCGCATCAGGATGCCGGGGATTTTCTTCATGAGGGCCAGCGCCTCGTCCGGCCGGCCCGCCTCGCGGGCCTGGGCGGCCAGCCGCTCGAGGTTTTCAAGGTCGCGGGCGGCAATCTCGCGGGCCCGGTAAACGGCGCTGCCCCAGCCCTCCTCCCCGGCGAGGGCGTCTTCCAGGGGGATGTCCCGCGGGTGGAGGCCCAGCATGTTCAGGAGCAGGCTCAGGCGGCCGGCCGCATCCCGCGTCTCAACCGCCTGGAAGGTGAGGGCCAGCCGCTCCGGAGGCTGGCCGCGGACGGCGTCCGGGAGGCGGACCGGGAAATAGCCCACCGCCACCTGGCCCAGGATGGCGTAGGTCTTGGAGGCCCGGCCGAACGAGGTCAGCTGCCGGTCGCGCAGGTCGCGCCCGAGGCGCACGCGCGCCAGGACGGCGGGTCGGTCGGAGAAGAGGCGGTCCACCCGCTCGTCGCGCGCGGCGATCAGGGTCTGGGCGAATTCCTCCCACTCGGGCTGGCCCGTGGGCGAGTAGCCGGCGAAGACGTGGAGGGCGGAGGGGGGCATGGCGTGCTCGCACACCGACGAGGCGCAGCGGAAGCAGTAGGCGCGCCCCTTGCGCGCGGCGCCCCGGTCCGCCTGCGCGTCCTGGAGATGGTGCAGCACCTGGTCGGCCAGGGGCGGATCGAAGGCGAGGGCCCAGTTGTCGGCCGGCCGGACGATCAGGCGCAGCTGGATCTCCAGGGAGTCGCTGCCGTGGACCACGGGGCCGAAGCGGGCGAGGTGCGCGTCGCGGATGAAGGTGCGCAGGACGTCGGCGGCGGCTTTTTCGCGCCGGTCGGTGCGGCTCGCTTCACGCGGCGGGGCGGGGACCTCGGCGCCCGGGGGGGATTCGCGGGGTTCGTCGGCCATGGCGGGCCTACTGGATTTCCCGGGATACGGTGTAGCTGTCGAAATAGGAGGTGTCGATCCGGACGTTCAAGACGGTCAGCTTTCCTTCGAGCACGTCCACCTCGTCCGCCCACGAGCGGTCGCCGTCGTCGTCGTTGAGGACGACGCGGTAGACGCCGGGCCGGAGATCGAAAACGCTGTCGTCGTCCTCATCGATTTCGCCGATAAGGCGGCCGTTCACGAACAGCTCGATGTCGGTGGAGGTGTAGTTTTCAATGACGATGCTGCCCAGTCCGGCCGGCGGATCGTGGTCGTAGTCGTCATCGTCCACCTCGCAGCCGGAGGAAAGCGCCAGGCAGGCGAGAGCCGCCGCGAACGCGACCGGGAAACGGTAGAGGAACGATTTCATGGGCAGCCTCCGGGTTGTTTCGGTCACCCTAGCACAGTTCCGGGCAAGAGTGGCACAAAAAAGAGAGCCATCCGAATCTCAAAATCCTAATCGTAATCGTAATCTTAATCTTAATCCATCTTCCCCCCTCCGCGGCCCTGCGTTACGAGAAGAGTGGCGACTAGGAGCGGGGATGCACCCAATCGAGATTACGGTAAAGATTACGGTAAAGATGATCGATTGCTCGGCCCCCCTGTTGCAGACATAAAACCCCTCATAATGTCGGAGGTCTTTACCGTAATCTTTACCGTAATCTCACAAACCGCAGATGCGCCCTTTTCCAGATGGAAGCCAACCCCTGCTTATGGTACAAGGATGGTTTGAAAGGATACTATATCCCATAAGAAGCCAAACGACAGGAAGCGTGACATGACGATGCAATCCGTAGCGCCTGGAGCGTTTTTTGAAGGGGCTCTCTCGGTCGAGGCGGGCGACGGCTGGTTCCGGCCCTGGCGATTGCCGCATACCCAGGCGCCGTTGTTCCCCTCGCCGAATGACGCCTTGCTTGCGGCCGCCCGCAAGCCCAGCGCGGTGCGGCTCCGGTTCCGGACGGATTCCCGGACGGTTGTGGTGCGGGTCGTGCCCTTGGGGAAGCATGGCGGCGACAGTCCGAACAGCCGGTTCGATTTGACCCTTGGCAACGAGATCGTCCACACCGTCGAGGCGCTGCCAGGCGCGGAGGAGATTGCTTTCCGAGACCTTCCGGATGGCGACAAGATCGTGGAGGTGTGGCTGCCGCCCGGGGTGGACGTGATGGTTCGGGACATTCTTGTCGAGTGCGCTTCCGCCTGTGTCGCCGCCCCCGATCCTCGCCCGCGCTGGGTCACCTACGGCAGTTCGCTCACCCATTGCGTGCGCGCGAAAAGCGCGGCCTGCGTGTGGCCCGCCATCGTGGCCCGGGCGTGCGACCTGCATGTCACCTCCCTGGGTTTCGGCGGGCAGTGCCACATGGACGCCATGGTTGGCATGGTCATCCGCGATCTGCCGGCCGATTTCATCACCTTGAAACTCGGTGTCAACATCGCGGGGAACGGGTCGTTCAACCTTCGAAGTTTCGCGCCGGCCATGATCGGACTGATCAGGACTATCCGGGAAAAGCATCCGGTCACGCCCATCGCCCTGGTGACCTCCTTCTGCTGCCCGCCCCGGGAAGCCACGCCCAATTCGGCCGGCATGACCCTTGAGCTGATGCGCGAGCAGACGCGCGATGTCTTCAACCGCCTGGTGGCGATGGGAGACGAGCACCTTATCCTCTGCGACGGGCTGAAGATCGTCGATGCGGCCTCCATCGCAACCTATGCGGCGGACCAGTGCCACCACAACGGCGAGGGGATAGAAGAGATCGCCGCGCGCTGGTTGACGGAAGTGATGGGGCCCCTCGCCGCCATGTACAAGTGATGTAGGGGCTCCGCTCGCCGGAGCCCGCCATGCGCATGATCGATAACGATTCCGATAGCGATCGCGATAGCGGGAAGAAAAGACCAACCACGACAGGAAAAGCCATCGCCATGCCGCACATCACCGACCGGTTTCAAGCCAGGAAATGGGGCGTGTTTACCCACTACCTCTACAGCGTGCAAAACAATCCAGAGTCTGAGATGAACCGGAACGCGGGAGAGGCGGACTGGTCAAGGTGTGCGGACGAATTGAACGTCGAGACCGTGGTCAACACGCTGGCCGAGGTGGGCGCGGGCTACCATTTCTTCACCCTGATGCAGGGGCGTAAATACATGGCCGCGCCCAACGCCACGTTTGACCGGATCGCCGGCTGCGCGCCGGGGACAGCCTGCTCCCGGCGGGATGTGCCGCTCGATCTGCACAAGGCGCTGAGCCGGCACGGCATCGACCTGTATCTCTATTTCACGGGTGACGGGCCCTACAAGGATGAAGGGGAGGGCAGGGCCTTCGGGTTCGTCGAGCCCAGATCGGATGGCGTCACACTGCCGTTTGTCCGCAAGTGGGCGGCCGTCCTGGAGGAATACGCCGTGCGGTATGGCGGCAAGGTCAACGGCTGGTGGATTGACGGGTGTTACTCGAAGCACTTCAAATATACCGAAGGCCTGCTCCAGCACTATGTCGAAGCCTGCAGGAAGGGCAATCCCCGTGCCGTTGTGGCCTTGAACGACGGCGTCAAAGAAGATCTCGAGGTGGACTTTCCCAACGAGGACTTCACCTGCGGGGAGTTCAATGACTTCACGGTTGTCCCGGAATCGCGGTTCATCGGCGGGGTGCAGACCCACATCCTGGCGCCGCTGGGGACTTCCCCGGACGGTTCGGAGTGGAACGGCTGGTGCAAGCCGGGCTCCAAGCGATCCCGGGAATACATGCTGGACTACGTACGGCGTGTCAACGACGCCGGCGGAGTAGTCACCATCGACGTCGCCCTCTACCGCGACGGTTCCTTCGATCCCGCCCAGGTCGAGGTGTTGAAATACATCGGCGACCACTTGACGTGAACCACGAACGCTTAGGAATTATGTAGGGGCTCCG
>JBIIYJ010000402.1:0-4266 GCA_044346855.1 Kiritimatiellia bacterium | reverse complement strand
CCAACGGGTTCCACAGCGAGCCGGTTCCCGTCACGGTCGCGCTGTTCGAGACTGTTCCGCCCACTCCGCCGCCGTTCACGGAAACAGCCTGGGCTCCGCCGGAGATGACAAAGGAATTGAATTTGGCCGGCCCGGTCGCCGCCCAGAGATGGCTCGGCGTTATCAGGCGGGCGCCGTTAGCCAGCGTCACCGTGTTGTTGGTCACGCTGTCCGTTAGATACATGAACTGGCTGTTGCCGATGACGTTGGTCCAGTATGAGCCGGGGCCGGTTACCAGCACGGACCTGTTGTTCGTCGTCAGGAGGCTGCAGTTCTGCCCCTGGTGATTGACGAGCAGGTTGCCGTTGCTCACGATCAAGGACGGGGCGTTCCCCAGGGCGGGCGTAGGCGCGCCGGACAGGCTGTCGAGGCGGAGCGTTCCATCGGGGCTGTCCACGACCAGGGCGTCCCGGAGGTCGTTGGCGCCCCCGAGCGCCAGGGTGAAGGAGCCTTTCTTGATCAGCCGGCCCATGTTGGTCACGGCGCCGCCGAAGGTCAGCGTCCCGGCCAGGGCATCACCGCCGACCTCCAGGTCGCCCGCCGCCGTAATGGCGTTGCTCACGATGAAGGAGCCAGCCGAACCCGTCTTATAGTCCACGGCCGCGCCGCCATTGGTGAAGACCAGCGCATTGCCCTTGATCTGGTTGGTGACGGCGGAGCCGCTTGACAATTGCATCTGGCTGAGGTGAAATCCGCCCGCCAGGTCGTTGGTGGAAACGTAGGGTGTTCCGTTATCGCCGAATGCCAGGACCAGGGCGCCGCCCCCGCCGGCCGCGGGCGAGGAACCGCCCTGCCAGTTGCCGGCGGCGCTCCAGTTGCCCCGGTTCGGCACATTCCACGTGTAGTCCGGCGAGGCGCCCGCGCCGCTTCCGCGATAAACGAGGTACAGCGCCGTGGCGGTGTTGGTCAGGGACCACGTGCCGGCGGTCAGTAAGTCAGAGGTGTCGAGGGTGACGCCGGCCGGATCGAACCCGCTCTGGCTGGCAAACGAAAGGATCCGGATGTTGTAATTCCCGGCAGGATCGAAATGAGCGGGCGTCGCGCCCCGGGAGTCGGGCCTGATCACGCAGCCGGCGGAAAAGACAACCTTGCCCGTGACGGCGGCCAGGTCCCAGCCGATGCCGGGGCCGAGGTCAAGGTCCGTGATCCCGCAACGGTAGGATGAACCGGACTGGAACACCAGGCCGGTCCCGAGGATGGTGATGGAGGCGATCTCGTCGGCGCCCGGGGATACGGCCCCGCCGGAAGCCAGGGAGATGCCCACCGGGCCGCCGTTGAACGTACCGAATCCGGTCAGCGCGGCATTGCTGGAGACCAGCAGCCCCGCGTTGAATTGCAGCGTTCCGCCCAGTCCTTTCAGCGCCGCGGCCTGCACGCCGTCGCCCGCGGTGAAGGGCGCGCCGTTGTTCAGCGTCCAGTTGAAAACGCCCAACGTTCCGCCCCGGAGGCTCAGCATGTTGTTGGAAATAACCGTCAGGGTGCCGATCGCATCGACGCGCCCGCCCTGGTCGATGACGAGGCCGTTGTTCGTGCCGAGCACGTTGCCGAGGGTCAGTGCAGTGTTGCCCAGGTCCCACAGCGAACCGCCGCCTGTCACATAGGCGATGTTATTCGTGCCGGGAAAGGAGGCGCCAACGGAACAGGCGGCGATGGCGTGGAAGCGGCCGCCGTTGGTGATCGTCAGGGTGTTGTTATGAGCCGCATAGCCGGCGGTTACGTAGGGCATCGCGAGACCGCCGACGTTGGTCGCGATGCCGGCATCGATGAGGATCTCCACCCCGGCGATGAGGCCGGCGGCTGCCCCATAGCTGAAAGGGGCGTATATGAGGTTTCCCTGCATATCGAGAAGGGAGTCGGCACCCTGGATGGCCAGCCGGTTTCCCTGCAGATTCGCACTGTAGTCATTGAAGCCGACCAGCAGGGCGCCGCTGGAGACTACCTTTCCGCCCTGCGTGATGACAAGGGCGTTCGACTTGGACTGTAAAGTACTGTTGACGACCATCCCGATGCCATGACCGGTGACCCTCCAGTTTCCGCCGGCCCCGAGGACCAGCACGCCGCCGTTGGTGACGATGACGGAATTATGCATGGCCGGCAAGGCGGCGGACCCGTTGTAGCCGATCGCCAGAGCCGGGATCGTGGCGGTCGCGCTGCCGGAAACGCCCAGGCCGTCAACCACCAAGGTATTATACGTCGCACCGGCGCCCAAGCCCACGGTCACGGTGGCGGATGAAAGCCAATGCGAGCCGCCGCCCTGGACGCGGACGGCGTTCGCGAGAGCTGTTGACCCGATGGTGGTGGTGCTACCCGTCAGCAGACGGCCGCCGCCGGTGACGCGCACCTCGTTATTCGAGGTTGAAGCCGTATTGCCGACCGTCAGCGCGCCGCTGTTGGTGGCAAAGGCCCCGTCGTCGACGATCACCAGGTTGCCGACGGCCCCCGCGCCATACCCCACCGTCATGGCGGAGGCGCTGAAGCGCGAACCGGCCCCCAGCACGCGGATGACGTTGCCCGTGGAATTGTTGCTCGACCCGATGTTGGCCTGCGCGACATAGAGCCGCCCGCCGGAGCTGACGGTGACGTCGTTGTTGTTCGCATTGCTGGAAAGACGGCCCACCCACAGATTCCCGGAATTGGTCGCCATTGCCCCGTCCGACACCACGAGGGAATTGGATTGGGCCGACGCCCCCGAGCCGACGGTCGCATCGGCCGAACCGGCGATCCAGGCCGATCCCTCGCCTTGCACGCGCAGGATGTTGCCGAAGGTGGTCGTCCCGATCGTCGTCGCCCCGCCCGTGAACAGGCGGCCGCCCGCGATCACCTGCAGCTCGTTGCTAGGGCAGGACGCCTGCGGCCCCACGTCGAGCGTACCCGAATTGGTTGTCACCGCACTGCCCGCAACCCCGCCCCCGTCGATGACCCACAGATTGTTGGAAGCCCCGTTCAGGCTGGTGGTGTTGCCCCCGCCCACGCTGACGGCCGTGGCGGCCCAGATCGACGTCACGCCGGCTCCACCCGCCACCCGGACCCGGTTGTCGTTAGCGCCTTTTCCGCCGCCGAGGGTCGCGATTGCCGACACCAGCCGGCCTCCGTTGGTCACGACGAGGGTGTAGACGCTTCCGGTGACAGTGACGGCCGAGGATGTCAGGCTTGTATAAAGCGTCACCGTCGAGGCGCCGCCCTTCACCGAAAACAAAGCGTCATTGGCATTGACCCAAGGCGTCAGGGCCGTGCCGTTGGCCGACCAGTTCGTATCGGCGGCCGCCGTGCTCCACGTTCCGTCGCCTTGCTGATAACCCGCCGCCGGGGATGCATCCCAATATTGAACCGCGCCTTGGCAAAACGTCGATACCATGATGAAAGCCAAAAAAGTAGCATGACATACCGTTCGCATGACTCCACTCCTATTAAAAAAGCGTTCAATTGTTATACTATTGCGCTGATAATGCAACAACAAAGGAGCGCAAAGACGATAGGCATTGAGTTATTCGCGATTGGCAGGTACCCTTGGAGACATGCATGTTCCCCCCGACCACGTCATATCCACGCAGGCCACCGCGGTCCTGGCTGTCCTGCAACAGGCGATCGATCACGTTCAGCAGGGCCGTCCCGTCGATTCCTTCCTGCAGCAGTTGTATCGCCGCCATCGCGAATACGGGTCCCGCGACCGGCGGCTCTACTCCAACCTGGTCTATTCCTTCTTCCGCTGGAAAGGCTGGACCGATCTCGCCCCGGCCCTCCCGCTGGCTGCGCGGGCGGCGGCGGCGTACCGGCTCGACTTCCCCGAATCCCATCCCGCCCTGGACAAACTGGCTCCGCTCGACGCACCGGTCCAGCAGGCCGCGACCCTGGCCGGCAAGGCGGAACAAGTGGCGAGCTGGCTTGGGCTCCCCACCCCGCCGCCGGCCGCCGCCCTCGTGCCGGCGGACGCGTTGCCGCTCCTGGCCCGCCCGTCCCTGCCGGACGGGCAGGATCCGGATGCGCTCCTGTTCGAGGCGTTCCAGACCCGCCCCCCGGCCTGGATCCGGATCCGGCCCGAAGCCGAGGCGGACATGACGGTCCTGTGCGGAAACCTCCACCTCACCCCGGTCCCCCATCCTCTGCTGCCGGGCGCCTGGCGCGTGGACGATGTCACCCGCCTGGCCGACCTGCTGGCCCGCGCCGGCGGCCGGGTGGACATCCAGGATATCGCCTCCCAGGCGACGGGCCTGGTCGCCGCCCCCGCGG
>JBIIYJ010000401.1:0-4299 GCA_044346855.1 Kiritimatiellia bacterium | reverse complement strand
ATCGATTTCTACTGGGACGGCTCGGAGCGGCCCGCCATCAGCGCGCCGTGGGGCGACTTCTTCGGCTTGGGCCTGGGCGCCATGACGCCGTTCGAAAGCGCGGCCTTCAACTGCCCGGAAGGCCGGAACTTCAACTGCTTCCTGCCCATGCCCTTCCGGTCCGGCTTCCGGATCACCGTGACCAACGAGACGGACGCCGATCTCGCCATGTTCTGGTTCCAGGCGGATTTCACCGTCAACGACGCCCTTCCCGCCAACGCGCTCTACCTCCATGCCCACTACCGGCGCGAAAACCCGACCACGCTCCGCCGGGATTACGAAATCCTTCCCCGCATCGCCGGGAGCGGCCGCTACCTGGGCGTCAACTTCGGCGTCATCGTCGATACCCGGACCTATTTCAAGTCGTGGTGGGGCGAAGGCGAGGTCAAACTCTTCATCGACGGCGACGAGTCATTCCCGACCCTCTGCGGGACCGGCACGGAGGATTACATCCTGACCTCGTGGGGCCAGGGGCGCTTCGCCAACGCCTACTCCGGCTGCCCGCTTGCCGATGCGGAGAAGAATCGTTACGCCTTCTACCGCTACCACCTGCCCGACCCCATCTACTTCCGCCGCGAACTCCGGGCCGCGATCCAGCAAATCGGCTGCTGGGACCCGTGGGTGCGGAAAGACATGCATTATTCCGGCAACACGTACCTGAGCGCCGCGCAGGAAGCCAAGCCCCTTGATTTTTCACCCGCCGGGACTATCTCCACCTATGGCCTGTTCGAGCGGACCGACGACTGGTCGAGCTGCGCCTACTTCTACCTGGACAGCCCCGTGAATTCTCTGCCCCCCCTCGATCCGGTGGAAAAGCGGGTCGAAGGCCTGGGCTGACCCGGAACGAGGCTTGATCGGGTGGTGCGCCTGTGAGATAGTCCTCGCCATGAAAGCCGTCATTTTCGATATGGACGGGGTGCTGACCGACTCCGAGCCGCTCATCTGCGCCGCCGCCATGGCCATGTTCAAGGAGGCGGGGGTAACGGTGAAGCCGGAGGACTTCCACCCCTTCGTCGGCACCGGCGAAAACCGTTACATCGGCGGGGTGGCTGAACAATACGGACTGACGCTGGACATCGCGAAGGCCAAACATCGCACCTACGAATTATATCTGGCGATGCTGCCCGGCAACCTGCGCGCCTTTTCCGGCGCGGCCGACTTAGTGAGAGCGTGCCGGGCCGCTGGCTACAAGACGGCCATCGCGTCCAGCGCGGACCTGGTCAAGGTGGCGGCGAACCTGAACGCCATCGGCCTGCCGCCCTCGGACTGGGCCGCCATCGTCACGGCCGAGGACGTGGTCCACCGCAAGCCCGCGCCCGACATCTTCCTGGCCGCCGCCCGGCTGCTCAATTGCGGACCGACCGACTGCACGGTCGTGGAGGATGCCGTCAACGGCGTGGCCGCGGCCAAGGCCGCCGGCATGCGCTGCGTGGCCGTCGCCCAGACCTTTCCGGCCAACCGGCTGGTCCAGGCCGACCTGGTGCGGGCCGGCATCGCCGACATCGCGCTCGCGGATCTGGCCGGAGACCGGCCCTGAGGGATTCCCTTTTATGCGCCCCGCCCGACCGCCCCTGTTTTACCTGTTCCTGGCCGCCGGCCCGGCCCTCGTGCTCCTGGGCCTGACGGCCCGCTGGATGCCGCCCCCGTTCCGGCCGGTGTGCGTGACGCACCGGCTCACGGGCTATCCCTGCCCGGGGTGCGGCTCATTCCGGGCGCTGGCCCTTTTCAGCTCGGGGAAATGGATGCAGGCCTTCCTGACCCAGCCGCTCATGACGCTGGTGTTCACCGCCGTCGCCCTCGCCGCGGCAGCCGCCCTCGTTATGTGGCTGCTCAAAAAACCGCTGCCCCCTCTGCCCGCTCCCCGGGCATCGACGCAAAAGTGGCTGCTCGCGGGCTTTTTCGCGGCGCTGCTCGTCAACTGGATCTATCTGGTCAGGGCCGGAATCTGACCGCCTACTTGGCCGCCGCGGCCTTCTCGTTCCGCTCCGATATGCGGCGCAGCCGGTTCATCACCTTCACCAGCATGAAAATGGCCCAGGCCACGATCAGGAAATCAAGAACGGTCTGAAGGAAGGCCCCGTACTTCAGCATCACCGCCGCGGCTCCGCCTTCCACCGCCGGCTTGAGCGTCACCGCCAGCTGGCTGAAATTCACGCCCCCGACCAGCACGCCGATGGGCGGCATCAGCACGTCGTTCACCAGCGAGGTCACCACCTTGCCGAAGGCGGCGCCGATGATGATACCCACCGCCATGTCCATGACGTTGCCCTTGACCGCAAACTCCCGGAATTCACTTATCATGCTCATGCCAGCCCCCATCGTTGTGTTTCGAAAAAGACCACTCGCCCGTTTAGCCCAACACGATGAACCAGAATAATCCATCCGCCGGCAACCGTCCAGTTCCCTTTCAGCGAAAACCGCGCTTGATTCCCGCCTCGGTTCCCGCTACAAAAAGCGCATGAGCAAGCCCCTGTCCGTCCTCTTCATCCTCGCCGACCAGCACAACGCCAAGGTGCTCGGCTGCAAAGGCCACCCCGACGTCAAGACCCCGCACCTCGACCGGCTGGCCGCGGAGGGCGTGCGCTTCGACAACGCCATCACCCAGAACCCGATCTGCACGCCGAGCCGCGTCTGCTTCCTCTCCGGCCAATACCCCCACAACCACGGCTACTACGGCCTCTCCGGCCCGAACCCGCGCGGCCTGCCGACCGTGCTGGGCCACTTCCGCCGCGCCGGCTACCGAACCGCGGCCATGGGCAAGATCCATTGTCCCGAATATTGGGTCGAGGACGGCTGCGACGTCTTCCATGAAACCTGCGACTCCAGCGTGGGCGGCCGCAGCCCGGCCTACGCCGCCCACCTCGAGGCGCGCGGCCTGACGGCGCTCGAGGACCACGTCGCCCTGAACGAATTCGGCAAGAAAGGAAGACAGTCCTGCGACGGCCGCCCCTCCAAGGTGTCCTACGAGGACGGGCAGGAAGGCTGGTGCGCCGCGACCGCCTCCGCCTTCATGGAGTCCTGCTCCCGCGACGGCAAGCCCTTCTTCCTCCACGTCAGCCTCCCCAAGCCGCACCAGTGCTTCACGCCCGCCCAGCCGTTCTGGGACCTGTACGACGAGGCCCGCCTCACCCTCCCGCCCAACGCGGACTACGACATGGCCGCGGCCGGCAAGTCGCCGCTCCTGCGCAAGGCGGCCGCCCACTGGCGCAAGGGCGACTGGGCTTTGTTCGAGCCCCGCACCTTCGAGGCCGCCCGCCTTCGCAGGCTGCACGGCTACCTCGGCAGCGTCAGCCACGTCGATCATGCCGTCGGCCAGCTGCTGGAGGCCATCGATCGGCTCGGCCTGCGGGACAGGGTGCTTGTGATCTACAGCGCGGATCACGGGGATTATGCCTGCGAGCACGGCAACATGGAGAAGGCGCCCGGCATCTGCTCCGACGCCATCACCCGCATCCCCATGATCTGGCGGCTTCCGGATCAGCCGGCCGCCGGCCGCGTCTGCCAGTCCCTCGTTGAAGCCGTGGACATGGTCCCCACCGTCTGCGCGCTGGCCGGCCTGCCTCCGCTCGAGACCGCGGACGGAAAAGACCTCTCGCCCCTGCTCAAGGACGGCAACGGCGAGCTTCACCGGGTAGCAGTGACGGAATTCGCCTGGAGCAAGAGTATCCGGAAAGGGGACAAGCGCCTCGTTTATTATCCTCGGGAAGTCTTCCAGGAGGACTATCCCGGAGGCTTCGGCGAATTATACGACCTGGCCGCCGACCCCTGGGAAATGCGTAACCTCTACTTCGATCCCGCGCACGCGGCCACGGTGAAGGAACTCGAGCGCGAGCTGTTCGACTGGCTCGTCACCACCACCCGCCCCGCCACCATCCTGCCCTTCACGCCGGCCGACTCGCCGCAGATGAAGGCGCGCTATAACAACGCCGTCCTGCCTGACAATAAAATCGGACCCGACCGCATCCGCAACGCCTCCTTCAAACATTATCTGTGAGCCGCTTGCACCCGCAAGCGCGCGTTCCGGGTAGGCCGGGCGCTACGAGCCCGGCACTGGTAACGCATGTCCTGCGCCATCACGCGCACTTTCCAGGTAGGCCGGGCGCTACGAGCCCGGCGCCGGTAACGCAAGCCCTGCGCCTTCACGCGCGCTTTCCGGGTAGGCCAGGCGCTACGAGCCCGGCACTGGTAACGCATGTCCTGCGCCTTCACGCGCGCTTTCCGGGTAGGCCGGGCGCTACGAGCCCGGCACTGGTAACGCAT
>JBIIYJ010000124.1:0-14286 GCA_044346855.1 Kiritimatiellia bacterium | reverse complement strand
GGAGAATCCGGCGCCGACCTCGCAGGCGGCGAAGGTGAGCTACGGCATCGGCATGGAGATCGGGCGCAACATGAAGCGGCAGGCGCTCGAGCTGGAGCCCGATTTCCTGGCCCGGGGCCTGCGCGACGGACTGGCCGGGGCGGAGCCGCTCCTGTCGGAGGACGAGATGCGGAGCTCCCTGAAGGCCTTCGAGGCCGAGATGATGCGGAAGCGGCGGGAGGCCATGGCCCGGCAGGCGGAGGCCGCGCCGGAGCGTAAGAAGGCGGGCGAGGCATTCCTGGAGGCCAACAAGGCGAAGGAAGGCGTCGTCACGCTGCCGAGCGGCCTGCAGTACAAGATCATCCGGAAAGGGGAGGGGCCCGTTCCCAAGGAGACCGATTCGGTCGAATGCCAGTATCGCGGGACCCTGATCGACGGCCGGGAGTTCGACAGCTCGTACAAGCGTGGCCGGCCGTCCACGTTCCAGGTCAACCAGGTGATTCCCGGCTGGACCGAAGCCCTGAAGCTGATGCCGGCGGGTTCCAAGTGGGAGCTTTACATTCCCTCCGGCCTGGCCTACGGAGAGCGGGGCTCCGGCGCCAACATCGGGCCGAATGAAACGCTGGTTTTCGAACTGGACCTGCTCGGCGTCAAGTAAGGGACGGAAGCCCGGCGCGCGGCGCGCGCTCAGGCGTCCGGCCAGAGCCGGGCGGCTTCCTCGCGCAGCTTGTATTTCTGGATCTTGCCGCTGGCGGTCTGGGGGTAGGCCGCGGTGAAGGCGACGAATTTCGGGATCTTGTACCACGAGATCTTGTTCCGGCAGAAGTCCTGGACGTCCGCCTCCGTCAGCGCGGCGCCCGGCTTCAGGATGATGAAGGCGCCCGGCTGCTCGCCATATTTCTTGCTGGGCACGCCCACCACCTGGACGTCCTGGATGCCGGGCATGTGGTGGATGAAGTCCTCGATCTCCTTGGGGTAGATGTTCTCCCCGCCCCGGATGATCATGTCCTTGATCCGGCCGGTGATGGCGAAATAGCCCTGCTCGTCCTCGACGCCCACGTCCCCGGAATGGAGCCAGCCGTCCCGGTCGATGGCCAGCGCCGTCTCCTCCGGCATCTTGTAGTACCCCTTCATGACGCTGTAGCCCCGGCAGCAGACCTCGCCGGGCGTGTTCGGCGGGCAGCGCTCGCCGGTGTCCGGGTGGAAGATGGCCACCTCGATGCCCGGCATGGCGCGGCCCACGGTGGAGCACTTGCGGCCCAGGTCCGGCTCGTTGTACAGCGTCTGCGTCATGACGGGGGAGTTTTCGGTGAGCCCGTAGCAGATGGTCACCTCGCGCATGTTCAGGATGTCCACGCACTGGCGCATGCTCTTCACCGGGCAGGGCGACCCCGCCATGATGCCGGTCCGGAGCGAGGCGAAGCTGAACTTGTCCCGCAGCGGGTGCTCGAGGATGGCGATGAACATGGTGGGCACGCCGTAGAGGGCGGTGCACCGCTCCGTTTCAACGGCGGCCATGGCGGTCACGGGCTCGAACTTCTCCAGGATCACCATCGCGGCGCCGTGGTTCACGCAGGCCATGACGCCCAGCACGCACCCGAAGCAGTGGAACAGGGGCACGGGGATGCAGACCCGGTCGTCCCCGGTGAGATTCTGGTTTTTCCCGATCCACCAGCCGTTCGTGCCGATGTTGACGTGCGTCAGCATGACGCCCTTCGGGAACCCGGTCGTGCCGGAGGTGTACTGCATGTTGACCACGTCGGACGGGTCCAGCTCCGCCTGCCGGGCGCGGTAGGCCTCGTCGGACACCTGGCCGGCGAGGGCCAGCAGCTCGGGCATGGCGTAGAAGCCGCGGTGCTTCTCCGGCCCCAAAAAGAAGAGGCGTTTCAAAAACGGGTACTTGACGGACCGCAGCCGGTCGCGCGGCATTGTCTTTAATTCGGGTACAAGCTCGTAGACGGAGGCGAGAAAGTCGCTGTCGCGCAGGCGGTCGATGATGAAGAGGTTCTCCGCGTCCGACTGGCGGAGGATGTAGTCGAGCTCGCTCGTCCGGTAGTTCGTGTTGATGGTGAGCAGCACGGCCCCGATGCGCGCCGTGGCGAACTGCAGCGCCACCCAGTGCGGGACGTTGGTGGCCCACACCGCCACCTTCTCGTTGCGCTTCACGCCCAGCGCCATCAGGCCGCGGGCGAGGCGGTCCACCTGGTCGTTGAACTGCCGCCACGTGAGGCGGTAGCCGCGGTCGGCGTAGACCACGGCGTCGTGGTCGGGGTAGCGGGCGACCGTGCGGTCGAGCATCTGGCCCAGGGTCAGGTTCTGGATCGGGTTGTCGGGCGTCATGGCGCCGGCTCCTGGCTTAGAAGGGGGCGTATAGCACCGCGTAGATTTCCGCCTTGCCGGGCCCCTCGGCCCCCACCACGTGCGGCACGATCGAGTTGTAGTAGATCGAATCGCCCGGTTCGAGCAGGTGGGTGGCGCCGCCGTAGGTCACCCGCAGGCGGCCGGACAGGCACACCATGAACTCCTCGCCCTCGTGGGAGGAGGGCGGGGGGGCTTCGCCCGGCTCGATCTCGACGAAGAACGGCTCCATGTGGCGGTCCGTCTTGCCCCGCCCGAGCGGGAAGTAATGGTAGGGCAGCGCGTCCGTCCCGCCCTTGTGGGCCGCCGCCTCGCGGCGCCGGTCGGCCTGGCGGACGACCAGGGGGTCCTCGCGGAACTGGTCGTCCATGAACGTGCCCAGCCGCTGGCCCAGCGCGCGGGCGAGGCGCGCCAGCGTGCCGATGGAGGGGTAGACGTCGCCCCGCTCGATGGCCGCGACCAGCGCCTCGTCGAGGCGGGCTTCGCGGGCCAGGTCGGCGGGCGAGAGGGCGAGGCGCTCGCGGAAGGCGCGGATGCGCCCGCCGAGGGAGTCCTGGTTCATGCGGTTTCCTTTCCCGGTCCGGGCGGCGTCCGGCTCCGGTGGTCATCCTCCCGGATGGCCACGCGCCGGATCTTGCCGCTGATGGTCTTGGGCAGCTCGTTCACGAAATCGATCACGCGCGGGTACTTGTAGGGCGCCGTCACCGACTTGACGTGCTCCTGGAGCGCGTGCTTCAGCAGGTCGGACGGCTCGTACCCCTTCGCCAGGACGATGGTCGCCTTCACCACGGCGCCGCGCTCCTCGTCCGGCGCGCCGGTGACGGCGCACTCGAGGACGGCCGGATGCTCCTGCAGGGCGCTCTCCACCTCGAAGGGGCCGATGCGGTAGCCCGAGCTCTTGATCACGTCGTCGGACCGGCCCACGAACCAGTAGTAGCCGTCCTCGTCGCGCCACGCCATGTCGCCCGTGTAATAGATGCCGTCATGCCAGACTTTTTTCGTCAGGGCCGGGTCCGCGTAGTAGCCTCCGAAAAGGCCGAGCGGGCGCCGCGCCCGCGTGCGCACCACGATCTGCCCCTCCTGGCCCACCTCGCACGGCTTGCCGTGCTCGTCGAGCAGGTCCACGTCGTACCCCGGGGAGGGGCGGCCCATGGAGCCCGGCTTGGGCGCCATCCAGGGGTAGGTGCCCAGCGTCACCGTCATCTCGGTCTGCCCGTAGCCCTCGCGCAGCGCCAGCCCCGTGGCCGCCTTGAACTGCTCGAACACCTCGGGGTTCAGCGGCTCGCCCGCGACCGTGCAGTGCTTGAGGTGCGACCAGTCGAAGGCCGCCAGGTCCTCCTTGATGAAATAGCGGTACATCGTCGGCGGCGCGCAGAAGGTCGTCACGCGGCTTTTCGTCAGAACCTCGAGCACGCGCCGCGCGACGAACCGCTCCATGTCGTACACCATCACGGCGCTGCCGGCAATCCACTGGCCGTAGATCTTGCCCCAGGACGCCTTCGCCCAGCCCGTGTCCGCGATCGTGAAGTGCAGCCCGCCGGGCCGGCAGTCCTGCCAGTAGCGCGCGGTCAGGATGTGGCCGAGCGGGTAGAAGAAATTGTGCTGCACCATCTTCGGCATGCCCGTCGTGCCGGAGGTGAAGTAGAGCAGCATGATGTCCTTTTCGGAGTTGACGGCCTCCGCGCCGGCGGGGCGCTCGAAGCGGTCGGAGGCCGCGGCCAGCCCGGCCTTGAAGTCCAGCCACCCGGCGCGCGGGGCGCCCACGCTGGCCAGCGCGGAGACCGGGGTGTCGGCGACCGCCTCCTCGATGGCGCCGGCGATGCCGGGCTCGTTCACGGAGACGATCATCCGCACCTGCGCCGCCTTGATGCGGTAGGCCAGGTCCTTCTTCGTCAGCATGTGCGTGGCGGGAATCGCCACCGCCCCCAGCTTGTGGAGGCCCACCACCGCGAACCAGTACTCGTAGCGCCGCTTGAGAATCAGCATCACCGCGTCGCCGCGCCGGATGCCCTGCTCGCGGAACCAGTTGGCCGCCCGGGCGCTCTGGCGTGCCACCTCGGCCATGGTGAAGTCCGCCTCCTCGCCCGCGTCGTTGCACCAGTGGAGCGCGCGGCCGTCCGGGTCGCGGGCGGCCAGGCGGTCCACCACGTCGAACCCGAAGTTGAAGGAGGCCGGCAGGGTCACCCGGTAGTGGGCGGCGAATTCTTCGTACGACCCGAAGTCGGATCGCGGCAGCAGGGAGTCCAGGAGGTTGCAGTTCATGGCGTTGTGTCAGACAAGGTGGCTCCCGCACCAGGCGAGGGCCTTTTCGAAGATCTCCCGGTTGACCGGGATCAGCTTGGGTTTCTTGGCGAAGCTTTCGTCAAGCGCCTCGAGCAGGCGTTCGCGCGGCAGGCCCGCGGCGTCGAGATGGGCCAGGGCGGCGAGCATGACGGTGTTGGCCGCGCGGGGGACGCCCAGCTGGCCGGCCAGGTCGGTGGCCGGGACGGCCGCCAGGCGGACGCCGGGGGGCGGGTTGGCCGGGGCGGGGATGGCGGAGTCGTAGACCACGAGGCCGCCGGGCCTCACGGTGGGGACGAACTTTTCGAAAGAGGGACGGTTCATGCAGACGAGCACGTCGGGCTTGTCCACGTCGGGCGAGCCGATGGGCTTGCCGCTGATGACGACGGCGCAGCAGGCGGCGCCGCCGCGCTGCTCGGGGCCGTAGCTGGGGAACCAGGAGGTGAACTGGCCGGCGAAGCGGCCGGCCTCGGCCAGGACGATGCCGAGGCTGAGGATGCCCTGGCCGCCGAATCCGGCGAACTTCATGCGCCGTTCGGGGAAGGCGGGATCGGGCTTGGGGTCGGGCTTGGCGTGCGCGCCCCCGAAGAAGACGGACGGCGTCGGGGCGGCCGCGGGAGCGGGTCGGGGCAGGGCCTCGGCGGAGCGGTCGCGCAGCAGTCCGAGCGGGTATTCCGCCTCCAGCTTGTCGATTGTGAACTGGGCGGACTGGAGGGCGTCCATGCCCATGTTGGTGGGGCAGGGGGCGAGGAACTCCACGAAGGCGTAGCCCTTGCCGTCGCGCTGGATTTCCAGGGCCTTGCGCACGGCCTTGCGGGCCTGGAGGATGCGCTTGGTGTCGGCCAGCGAGCAGCGTTCGATGTAGACGGGCGCCTGGAGCTGGTTGAGCGTTTCGCAGACGTGCAGCGGGTAGCCCTCGTGGGCGGCCGAGCGGCCGGCCGGCGAGGTGGCGGTTTTCTGGCCCAGCAGCGTGGTGGGGGCCATCTGGCCGCCGGTCATGCCGTAGGTGGCGTTGTTGACGAAGAAGGTGGCCACGTGCTCGCCGCGGCCGGCGGCCTGGAAGGTGCAGTTGAAGCCGATGGCGCCCAGGTCCCCGTCCCCCTGGTAGGCGATGACGACGGCCTGGGGGAGCGTGCGGTTCAGGGCCGTGGCCACGGCCTGGGCGCGGCCGTGCGCGGCGCCGATGTTGCCCGCGTCCCAGTAATAGTACCCGAACACGGCGCAGCCGATCGGGTTGACGATGACGGTGCGGTCCTGCAGGCCCAGGTCCACGAGCGCCTCGCAGATGAGCTTGTGCAGGATGCCATGGCCACAGCCGGGGCAGTAGTGCGTGTAGCGGGTGGTTTCCCCGCTCCGCTCGAAGGAGTCGTAGAATCCGGCGGCTTTTTTGACGGGCATGAAAGTCTCCTGGTCAGCCCGGGCGGGCGGAAAGCTGTTCAACCACCTGGTCCACGGTCACCAGCATGCCGCCCATGCGGTTCACCAGGCGGATGGATTCGGCGGGGCGGCCGAGCTGGAAGGCCGCGTCGTCGCGGAACTGGCCGTTGCTCAGCTCCACCACGGCCAGCGCGCGGCCGGCGGCGGCGCGGCGCAGGGTTTCGGTCGGGAAGGGGTAGAGCGTCAGCGGACGGAAGAGGCCGGCCCGGACCCCGCGCTCGCGAAGGACGTCCACCGCGGTGCGGGCGATGCGGCTCGAGATGCCGTAGGCGGCCAGCAGCAGCTCGGCGTCGTCGGCCCGGTAGAGCTCGGCGTCCGCCTCGCGCTGGAGCGAGGCGTACTTGGCCTGCAGGCGGATGTTGTGCTGCTCCTGCATGGGCGCGTTGAGGTAGATCGAGGTGATCAGGTGCGGCCGGGTGGCGGCGGTGCCCCGGACCGCCCAGTCGTCCGTGTCGGGGCGGGGCGACTCGCCCTCCGGCAGGCGGAGCGTTTCCATCATCTGGCCCAGCACGGCGTCGGCCAGCACGATGACCGGGTTGCGGTAGCGGAAGGCCAGGACGAAGGCGCGGATGGTGAGGTCGCACATCTCCTGCACGCTGCCCGGGGCCAGGACGAGGCAGCGGTAGTTGCCGTGGCCGCCCCCGCGCACCGCCTGGTTGTAGTCGCCCTGCTCGGGATAGACGTTGCCGAGGCCCGGCCCGGCCCGCTGGATGTTGACGATGACGCCGGGCAGTTCCGCTCCGGCCATGTAGGAGAGGCCCTCCTGCATGAGGCTGATGCCGGGGCCGGAGGAGGCCGTCATGGCCAGCTTGCCGGCGGCCGCGGCGCCGTAGACCATGTTGATGGAGGCGGTCTCGCACTCGGCCTGGAGGAATTCCCGGCCCAGGGCGGGGAAGTAGTCCGAGGCGGCGTGGGCGATCTCGCTGGCCGGGGTGATGGGGTAGCCGAAAAACGCGTCGCAGCCCGCGTACAGGGCTCCCATCACCACCGCTTCATTGCCTTTGACGAATTTGATCATGGGCTTTTCTTGTCCGCGGTGTGCACTTCCATGGCAAAGGGTTCGGGGCAGTTGTAGAAGCAGTGGCCGCAGCCAATGCAGCCGCTGCCGGTATATTCGGCCGGTTTGATCCCGCGCCGGTTGAGGGCGCCCTTGAAGCGGAGCACTTTTTTCGGGCAGAAAGCAATGCAGCGCCCGCATCCCTTGCAGATGTCTTCGTGGATCACCGGGTACGGCAAGGCTCCCGGCTCCTTTGAAGTCGAACTGGCGGTCATGATCGTCCCTTCCAGCGGCCAAAACCGCTTGAAACTTTCTATTATCAGGGGGGGGGCAAAAAGGGTCAATGATAAAAGGCGCTCTTCGGCGGCTAAATCTCGATTGCGGGATTGGCATAACATCAATAAGCCAATGCCTTTTTGACTTTGTAAAGATGCGGGAGGCGCAGTATGATGGATGCACGAACAAGAGCTTTATTTAAACGGGAATAAACGTATGCGCGCCAAATATCTCCTTTTTATTTTCCTGTTGATGGTGTCGTCCGGGTTAGCCCGAGCGGATAAAACCTGGATCGGTCCGACCAACGGCGGCGACTGGGCGGTGGGCGCCAACTGGAGCGGAAGCTCCGTGCCGGCCGACGGGGACGTTGTTTCGCTGATGGGCGCCGTGACGGTGCGCCTGAGTTCCGCCACGGCCTGGCTTTCTGATCTGACGCTCAGCAATGCCACGATCATCGTGACCAACTGGAACAACCACATCCAGTCGACGAATATCACGATCCGCTCCGGCGGGCGGATCATGCCGGCCGGCCCGTTCGCCACGTCGGACGCCCCCTCGCGTGTTTCCATTTTGTGCACAAACCTGGTTGTGATGCAGGGCGGCATGATCGCCGCGGACGGGGCCGGCTACAAGACGGGCCAGGGGCCGGGCAACGGCGGGCTTGCCAAACGGAGCCAGGGCGCCAGCCATGGCGGCCGCGGAGGCTGGGGCGACGAAGCGTTCAACAAGCCGACATGGATCACCTATGGTTCGGCCAGCATGCCGACCAATCCCGGCAGCGGCGGATGCACCACCAACTGGGGCGGCGCGGGCGGCGGCGTGATCTGGATCGAGGCGTCCGGCACCGCCACGGTGAACGGGATCCTCTCCGCCAATGGGGGAGTCGGTCTTTATACCAATGCCGGCGCGATCTACGGCTCGGGCGGTTCGGGCGGCAGCATCTACCTGTCCTGCGGCACTTTCGCCGGGGGCACCTCGGGCCTGGTCCGGGCCAGCGGCGGCAGCGCGGCGTCCACCAATCCGGGCCGCGGCGGCGGCGGCCGCATCGCGGTGGCTTATGTCCAGGCGCCTTCCCCCTGGCCGTCCCTGCGGTTTTCTGCCTCCCTCGGCGGCATCGGCTGCGCCAATCCCGCAGGGTATGCGGGGCAGTGGGGCACGCTCTGGTTTCCCGATGCGGCGGCGCTGACCAACAACCGGATGGCTCCCGTGTTCGCCGATGTACAAATCATCCCCGGTAGTGTCGCCAGCCTGGCGCTCGAGTCATGGACTGTGATCAGCAACACCTTCCGCATCCCGGTCACCAATTTTCAGCTTACCGTGGCCGGCGCCATGACGGTGGGCACCAATGCCGCCGTCGGGCTGTGGAACGCCGACGTGGGCGGCGACCTGGTCCTGACCAACAACGGGCAGCTCCGGATCCAAGCTGCGGCCACTAACGGGGTTGCCCCGGACTACGGCGCCCTCCTGCGCGTGACCAACACTCTTGCCATCGCGGGCTCCGCGTGGCTCCAGTTGGTTTGCGAGGAGCTCACGGGTGGCGCTCCCCTGGTGCAGGCGGGCCGTTTCACGGTGACCGGCAAGGGCGGAATCGACGCCGATGGCGTTGGATTCAAGAACGCGAAAGGTCCGGGCGGCGGCGCCGCGGGGGAACGCACCGAGGGCGGGGGTTATGGCGGCGCCGGCGGGCGCGGCACGTATGCCGTTGCCACCGACGGCCGCCCCTACGGGTCCCCCAGCGGCCCGGCCTTATGCGGTTCGGGCGGCGGCGGTGATGTGGAAGGCGTCCATTACGGCGGCTTCGGCGGCGGCTTGATCCGGCTGGAGACCACGGGGTCCGTTTTTGTCGCCGGCACCCTGACGGCCAACGGCGGGCTGCTGGCCCTGGGGAACACGGCGGGAGGTTCCGGCGGCGGCATCTTTATCAACTGCAACTCCTTTTCCGGCTCCACCAGCGGTGTGCTCCGGGCCAACGGCGCCAGTTCCAGCGGTTCCGGCGGCCGTGGCGGCGGCGGGCGCATCTGTCTGAATTACACCTCCGCCTCCTGGCCCGGCCCCCGGGTACAGACTGCGCCCGGAGCCGCCGGCGTCAATGCTCCTTATCCGTTCGCAGGCTTTCCCGGCACGCTGTACCTGTCCGATTCTTCGGGACTGGGCGAAACCCTGGACGGCGACCGCTTCCTGGATACGGTGTTGTATGTGTCCAACCTGAACGCCCTGACGGTCGGCAACCTGACGGTCAGCAACTGCGCCCTGGCTTTCGGTGTTCCCGATTTCACCCTGACGGTTTCCAACGCGCTGGTCATCGCCACCAACGGGTCCGTGCGGGCCAACCGGGTTTTGTGCGACTCCCTGCTGTTGACCAATAACGCCAGCCTGACCGTGACCGCGCTGCCGACGAACGGGGTCTCTTACGCCGACTATGGCGGGTTGCTGGCCGTGACCGGCGGCCTGGTAATCGGCCGTTCCGGCTGGATTTACGTGGTGTCGGATCCGACCAACGGCGGATCGGTTCGCATCGCCGCGCAGAACGTCCGCATCGCCGATGGTGGCGGCATCTCCGCCGCGGCCCGGGGGTATCTCGGAACGAAAGGGCCGGGCGGCGGATCCCCGAACAGCCGGCGGGCCGGCGGCGGGTACGGCGGCCGCGGCGGACGCAGCGACAATTACACGAGCGCCGAGACAACCGGCGCGACCAACGGCTCGCCCCTCTCGCCCCTCTGGCCCGGAAGCGGGGGCTGCTCCACTTCATTCGGCGGTTACGGCGGCGGCGTGATCCGCCTGGAGGTGGAAGGCGGCCTGACCCTGGACGGGACGCTGGCCGCGGCCGGCGGGGACGCCAGCCCCGCCTCCTCAGGACCTTATCCCGGCGCCGGTTCGGGCGGCGGCGTTCTGGCCTTGTGCAACACGCTGATCGGCGGCGCTTCCGGCCGTGTACTGGCCCCGGGCGGTAACACGGTCACCGCGGGCGGCGGCGGCGGCGGGCGCATCTGCGTGGCAGTCGGACTGAGCCCCGAAAACCGGAGTCTCCTCCTGGCGAACCAGACTCCCCCGGCCACGACCCTTTATAGCGCCCACGAAGGCTTCACCGGGGCGCTGTCGGCCAATCCGGGAATCGGCTACGCCCATACCAACGTCATCTATCTGGCCCAGACCGGCAGCTTCACGTTTCTGTCGGCCGGGTCCTATGTTCTGACCATCAAGGGCAGTCCCGCCAATTACGGCACTCCCTTGCCGAATGCCTATGGGACCGTCATCGATATTCCGTCCGGCGCCTGGGTGACCAACAGCGTGACGACCCCCGCCGACGAGAGTAACGGGCTGCGCCGCGCCTCCCTGGGCTGGACGCTGACGCTTCCCAATGGCTCGCCCGTGGATGCCGGCTCCGGGGCCGAGGCAGTGTTCCAACTCACCAACGATCTGGATCTCACCTGGCGCTGGACCAACGAGTGGCGGCTGATCGTGACCAACGGACCCAACGGCTCCGTCAACGCCGGCGACTATCTGCCCTGGTATACGAACGGAACCGTTCTGACCGGCTTCTCCGCCACGCCCGCGGGCGGGTATGTGTTCGACCGCTGGATCGGGGAGGTGCCGGCCGAACTGGAAACGAACAATCCGATCACGGTCGCGATGACCCAGGCCCGCACGCTGGAAGCGGTCTTTGTCGTTCCCGGCGGCACGAGCCGGACCTGGTCCGGCAACGGGCGCTGGCAGGACCACGCCAACTGGAGCCCGGCCGGCATGCCCGGCCGCGAGGACACCGTTCTGCTGGACTCCGGCGCCGTGTCGGTGGCCGAGTCGTTTGCGTGTGCCTCGCTTTCGGTCAACGCTGGCGCCACGCTGGTCTTTACGAACTGGAACAACCGGCTGGCTGTGGCGGGAGCGGTGACGGTCGCCTCGGGCGGAACCATCCGCGTCGCCGCGCCGTACGCCGATGCCGGCCCGTCCAACCGCCTCTGGCTCGCCTGCGCGGGCTTGACGGTCGAAAGCAACGGGCTGATCTCGGCCGACGGGGCCGGATTCACCTGGGGCCAGGGTGTCACCCATGCAGGAATTGACGCTTCCTCCCGCGGCGGCGGCGGCGGGCATGGCGGGCGCGGCGGGTATGGCAGCGGGCTTACCGCCACGTCAGGCGGCGCCTATGATTCCCTTGAAGAGCCCGTCCTGGCCGGCGGCGGGGGCGGCAACACGTTCGGCGCAAACGGCGGCGGGGTCATTCGGCTCGAGGTGTCCGGCGCGGTTCTGGTGTACGGCGCCATCAGCGCTAACGGCGCCACTCCCACAAGCCATAGCGGCGGCGGGGCGGGCGGCGCCATCTGGATCTCCTGCGCCTCCCTGGGCGGGGAAACCTCCGGGGTGATCCGCGCCAACGGCGGATCCTCCGCCACGATAAACGGCGGCGGGGGCGGCGGCGGCCGCATCGCTATTTCGGGACAAGTGGACGGCGCGCCGCGGGTGCGCCTGCAGACGGCCCGCGGGAACGGCTACGGGCAGATGACGTTTGCCGAAGGGCAGCTGGACTACCTGGCCTCCGCCGCGGGCACCGTGTATGTGACGGATCCCGCCTGGCTCACCCCGGTCATGGACGACGGCCGGTTCGTTGACGTGACGCTGTTTGTGTCGGGAATGACCGCCTGGGCGGCCGAGCGCCTGGCCATCACCAACTGCTCGCTGTTCCTGGGCTCGCCCGGGTTCGCCATCACCGCGACAAACGGGATCCGGCTCGACGGCGCCTCCGCCAGGCTGGGGGCCTGGAATCTGGACACGCTGGGGGATTGCCTCCTGACGAACGGCGCCCAGTTGCGCCTCTTCGCGGAGCCGACCAACGGCGCGGCAGCGGCCGCGGGCGGATCGTTGAACGTTGGCGGCGCCCTGTCGATCGGCGTCGGCTCCTGGCTTTTCCCGCAGTCCGATGCGACGAACGGCGGCGGCGTCCGGTGCCGGGCCGGTTCGATCGACGTGGCCACGAATGCCGGGGTGAACGCGACGGGCAAGGGGTTCCGGTACGGTTATGGACCCGGCTACGGCCTGTCCGGTACCTACGGCGGCGGCGGCGGATACGGCGGCGCGGGAGGCTCGGGTTCCAGCGGCGCGGGCGGCCCTTCCAACGGCTGGGCGGCCGTTCCCGAACGGTCGGGCAGCGGCGGCGGCTGGTTTTTTGCAGGCAACGGCGGCGGCCTGATCTGGCTGGAGACGGACGGCGAAGCGAACGTCGACGGCACGCTGGCGGCTGACGGCAGCATGAGTTGGACCGCGGGCGGCGGCGGCTCGGGCGGTGGCGTGCTGCTGGCCTGCCGCCTCCTGCGACTGGGCCCGGCCGCGCAGATACGGGCCCGCGGCGGGGCGTGCTCCACGCCCACGGCCGGCGGCGGCGGCGGGGGAGGGCGCGTGGCCGTGTGGCTCAAGATGACCGAGTCGCAGCGCGAGGCAGCCCTGGCCAATCCGGGGGCGATTATCGCGTCCGACCGACTGGAGATAACCGACGTTTACCAGGGGTTCGAGAGCCAGATCAGCGTCACCAACGGCGCGGGTTACACGAATGGCGCCGTGGGGACGGTCCGGTTCCTGATCGGTCATCCCGCAACAGGTTCGCTGATCCTGATCCGTTGAGGGGGCGCACCGGGAAATAAAGGGTTCTTAATCATAATCGTAATCGTAATCTTAATCTTAATCCTGCTCTCGTTTTCATGTGAAGATGGATTACGATTACGATCACGATCACGATCACGATTAGGATTATGGGACAACCGCTATCTTAAGTGAAGGACTAGTGATCATGACGGACCTTTTGCAGTCGGATGTGTATGTGTCGGGTCGGGACGGATATTTCGCCTTCCGCATTCCCGTCATCGAGGTGGCCGCGGACGGCACGCTGCTGGCGTTCGCGGAAGCGCGCAAGACCAATCGCGGCGACCCCGGCACGAACGGCAACGAGATCCATCTGGTCGTGAAGCGGAGTGCGGACGGCGGCCGCACCTGGTCGCCGATGATCCTGATTGAAAACGCCGGCGAGGGTTGGTCCGCCGCCAACCCGGCTACCGTCCTTGATCGATCGAACGGCCGGGTCTGGGTTCACTATGTCCGGTGCAAGCCCGGCCGGGGCTCGCGCGAAGCCCGGCCCGGCACGGACGATCTGAGCAACCTGGTTCGCTACAGCGACGATCACGGCGCAAGCTGGTCCGGGCCGGTTGACGTGACGGCCGCCCTGCGTGACATGGCGGATCCCCAATGGGGATCCACGATCGTGGGCCCCGGCGGCGGCATCCAGGACCGGAGCGGCCGGTTGATCGTGCCCTGCTGGAAATCGCCCCTCCGCGGCGTGTTCGCGGCCTTCAGCGAGGACCAGGGCCGCACCTGGCGGCGCGGGGAACTGGTTCCGGGCGGGTGCGGCGGAAACGAGGACCAACTGGTTGAACTGGCCGACGGGCGCCTCCTGCTGGACTTCCGGCAGGATTCGGGCGATGCCCGGTGGAACGCCTTCAGCGCGGACGGCGGACGCACCTGGTCGCAGCCCCGCGCCGGCCAGCCGGTGTCGCCGGTCTGCTGCGCCATCGAGCGCTATACGCTCAAGGCGGCTGGCCGCGACCGCGACCGGATCGTCTGGACCGGCCCCAAGGGGCCCGCGAAACGGACCAACCTGGTGGTCCGCATCAGCGAAGACGAGGCCGAAAGCTTCCCCGTGGAACGGCTGATCGCCGAGGGGTCGGCAGCTTATTCCGACATGGCCCTGCTTCCCGACGGAAGCGTGGGCGTCCTCTGGGAACGGGAGAATTACGGGTTCATCACCTTCACCCGGCTGGACCGGGAGTTTCTGTCATCATAATCGTAATCTTAATCTTAATCTTAATCCTAATCCCTAATTTCGATTTGAGAGAGTCGGCGAAGTCGGATTAAGATTACGATTAAGATTAGGATTACGATTAAGCTTAGACAACAGTAAGAGCAGCGCGGCCGAAGGA
>JBIIYJ010000123.1:0-14292 GCA_044346855.1 Kiritimatiellia bacterium | reverse complement strand
ACAAGAGGATATCCGACCCCCCTTGAATATCGAAACACTCTCGGACGCCGCCGCCCGAGATGATCACGTCGTCCGGATTGCCGGTCACCCCGACGTACTCGACGTTAACTTTCGTCGGAATGTAGATTGCAGCGGTCAGCAGATGCACTCCGTTCGAGAGCACGACCCGGTCTCCATTCGCCAGAACGGCGCCAATATCAGCCACATTGGTCGCGGCATCCGCCCAGCTGGTATAGGGGGAAACCGGATTGGCCCCCGGCGTGCCCTGCGGCACCACGTATCGTTCCGTCGAGTTTGCCGTTCCAGCGGCCATAAGGATCAGTACAGCCCAGACACCAAGCCTTGCCTTCTTCATGCTCTTCCTCCTGTCGCCACGCGTGGAATGCCAGCCGATCACACCCTATATTACCCCAGCCCGCTTAGAACGCCATATACGGAAATGGTTGATATATGGACAAATCTCTCTTTTTCCTGGCGCGACGGCTTCATGATTTTGCTCCTAAACCACGGCAGAAAAGTATTTAGACATCTGAAATAGAATACCCTATTCTGGCTTGGCATCGCCATAGGAGAAAACGGGTAACATATGGACAAATCACTCTTCTGGCTGACACGCCTTTGTGACCGCCTTCGACAGGACCCGCAACCCGTCGTTCACTACGTCGGGCCCGTGGGCGGTTATCTCCACGACCGGCCCTCCCCCGCGCTGGAGATCATTTTTGTTTTGTCAGGAACCTTGAAAGACGTCCAGGTCGGGAAGCTGAAACGCGACCTCGGCATGAACAAGGCGGCCCTGATCAGCCAGCACTTCGGCGTGCAATCGGCCCGCTCGGTCGGGGCGAATGCCTGGATTCTGCTCATTGATGTGACTCGTGAACCGTTATTCGCACCGCTCAAGGCAAAACCCCTGTTCCATGCGTTCCCGGTCTCCCATCCCGACCGGTTACTCACGGCCTTCCGGAACGTGGCGGCCTGGTCCAACCGGGTCGCACCCCAGTCCTGGAGCGTACTGGCCCGCAGCCCCGACCTGTCGCTTTCGGTGGCCACATCCTCGCGCCGCAGCGGCCCCATCCACCGGAAAGCGGCGCTCTATGAGTTGTTCGCCATCCTGATGGATGAAGCTCAAAATGCCGATACGGCCCCGAAGGTTTCAACGGCGGTCAAGTCGACGATCGAATTCATCATTGCGCATTATAGAGATCCCTCGCTCGATCTTCAGGCCCTGACCGGAAGCGCGCACTTGTGTTCCAGCCATTTGTGGCGGGTTTTCAAGAAGGACCTCGGCATGTCGCCCATGCGCTTTCTGCGCGACACCCGGCTCCGGCAGGGCGCGGCGCTGCTTGAAACGACATCGTTGCGCATCAGCGAAATCGCGACCAAAGTGGGGTTCAAGGACCCCCTCTATTTCTCCCGCATGTTTGTCGGGGTCTTCAAGTGCAGCCCCATGGCCTATCGCAAGCGCGTGAACCGTTCGGCATGATCCGCACGATCGGTCACGCCTTCCACTGAAACAGCCGCGAACTCGTGGCAGGCTGGCTCCAGTCCACCACGAGCGTGCGATCGACACACGGCAATTCAACCTTCAGCCCGGTTTCCCAGTCGGTCGGCCCGGGCCGGACCCGATCCCGGATAAACTGGGGTGCCATGGCCTGGAAAGCCGCAAAACGGGAGCTCACCGGAGACAACTGATGATCGCCCCCCTCATAGTAAACGACCACGACCCGTTTCTTCAACGCGCGCAAACGGGCCTCCAGGGGCTGGGTGTGGACGGCGTGGCTGACTTCGACGTCCGCTGTTCCGTGATCCAGAAAGACGGGACATTCGATCCTGTCCGCATGCGCGGTCACATTGCGAAACGAACGCTCATGCGGCAGGAATTCGCGGCCGGCCCACCCCTCGATCTGAGCATCCAGGCAGGTGCCCGGACATGAGGCGTAAACGGCGGCAAACGTGCGGGGCGCGACAATGGCGCTCAGCAATGCCAAATGCCCCCCCTGACTGCCTCCGTAATGGAACAGCCGCTTCATGTTGATTCCAGGGCGAAGGCTCAGAACTTCCCGAAGGCCGTTGAGCACATCGAACAGCTGGAAGAAACTGAAGTCATAAGGACAGTCCCACCCGTGACCCTGGGGATTGGCGTCATATCCGCTCTGGCGAAACTCGACCGATACGCAAACGAGGTCATGCTGGTCGACCGCCCATGCCATCTTCTGCGAGTCCTGGAACCGGCTGTTTCCCCAGCCGTGCGAGCACAGCATGGCCCCCGTGTTGGGGCCGAGCTTGTCCGGCTCCATGACCAATGCCGTCAGCGCCTTGGAACTGCCTGCGGCATTGAACGACGAAAACCCGATTTCATACTGCCTCATCGCCCCACCTTCCATTTCCCGGTAGATCGACGGGCAATCCTAGCACATCGCATCCCACGAGTGAAACAGTGAACTCCGCTTCCGCCACTAATCCCGGCTTTTGCTGAGTTCGTGCAGACGTTCCCGATCCCCGGCGATCAGCGCCTCCTTCTTCGCGCGGCTCCAGCGCTTCAACTGGCGGTCCATCGCCAACCTGAAAGAGAGAGGAACAGGTGCGCTTCATGCGGGGACACTAGCATAAGAAAGGAAAATGCATGCTGTAAATTTATCACACCCTCTTGAAAATAAAGTCCATCCCCTGCCCATTCCCGCACCCGCAAAAAAAAAGCGCGGAGGGACAGCCCTCCGCGCCTGGATGTATCAGCAGCGACCTACTCGAACTTGCGGAAGGCCAGCGAAGCGTTATGCCCGCCGAAGCCCAGCGCGTTGTTGAGAAGGCACTTGATGGGCTTCTCGCGCGCCTGGTTCGGGACATAATCCAGATCGCAGGCAGGATCCGGGGTCTCGTAGTTGATCGTGGGCGGCACCACGCCGTCCTTCAGCGCGAGGGAGCACACGACGCTCTCGATCGCGGCGGCCGCGCCGAGCAGGTGGCCGGTCATCGACTTGGTGGAGCTGACCATGAGCTTGCGCGCATGATCGCCGAACACCGTCTTGATGGCGGCCGTCTCGCAGCGGTCGTTCATCGGGGTGCTGGTGCCGTGGGCATTGATGTAATCAATGTCCTCCGGCCGGAGCTTCGCCCGCTTCAGGGCCAGGCCCATCGCGCGGCCTGCGCCCTCGCCGTCGTCGGCCGGGGCGGTCATGTGGTGGGCGTCGCACGTGGCGCCGAGGCTGAGCAGCTCGCAATAGATGCGGGCGCCCCGCTTCTTCGCGTGCTCAAGCTCCTCGAGAACCAGGATGCCCGACCCCTCGCCCATCACGAAGCCGTCGCGGTTCAGGTCGAACGGCCGGCTGGCCTTCGTCGGCTCGGCGTTCCGGGTGCTCATGGCCTTCATGACGGAGAAGCCCGCCATGCCCAGGTAGCAGACGGCCGCCTCGGATCCGCCGGCAACCACGATGTCGGCCTCGTCGTCGCGGATGATCTTGATGCCGTCGCCGATGCAGTGGGCCGCGGAGGCGCAGGCCGAGACAGCGCCCCAGTTGGGGCCCTTCATGCCCAGCGCGATGCCGACCATGCCCGCCGCCATGTTCGAGATCATCTGCGGAATCATGAACGGGGACAGGCGCCCCGGCCCTTTCTGCAGGAAGATCTCGTGCTGCGTCTGGAGCGTCTGGAGGCCGCCCACGCCGGAGCCGATCACAACGCCGGCGCGGGTCGGGTCCTCTTTCCCCATGTCGATCCCGCTGTCGCGCAAGGCCAGCTTGGAGGCCCCGATCGCGTAATGGGTGTACTGGTCCATCCGGCGCTGTTCCTTCTTTTCGATGAAGGAATCGACGTCGAACTCCTGGACTTCCCCGGCGATCGTCGTGTCAAACCCGGTCGTGTTGAACTTCGTCACGGCCCGGATGCCAGACTGCCCCGCCTTGATCCGTTCCCAGAACCGGGCAACGTCGCAACCCAAGGGCGAGACGACGCCGAGTCCGGTGACCACAATTCTTCTTGTTGATTCCATGTAGACTCCTGTGCGCCGGCTTCACCGGATTGCCGAATGGCTCCGGCCCGACATTAACCTTCGATGCCCTTGGACTTGAGGAACGTGAGCACGTCGCCCACGGTCTTCAGCTTTTCCTGGTCCTGCTCGGTGATCTCGGCGCCGAAGGCGTCCTCGAGTTCCATGACGAGCTCCACCAGGTCCAGCGAGTCGGCCTTGAGATCCTCGACGATCGAGGCCTCGGGCTTGACCTGGTCCGGCGTCACGCTCAGCTTATCGACGATGATGTCCCTGACTTTATCTTCAAGCGCCATGGTATGTACTCCTCTTTTTTTTCTACTCGACCGTTGCTACTGCATCACCAGGCCGCCACAGACGGTCACGGTCTGACCCGTCATGTAGCCGGCCTCCTCGCCCGCCAGGAACGCCACCACTCCGGCGATGTCCTCCGGCGACCCGAACCGCTTCAGGGGAATCGAATCCAGCATCCTGGTCTTCAACTCCCCGGAAAGCCCCTCCGTCATCTTCGTCTCCACAAATCCGGGCGCCACCGCGTTCACGCGGATATGGCGGGGCGCCAGCTCCCGCGCGGCGGACTTCGTCAGCGCGATCAGGCCGCCCTTGGCCGCCGCGTAATTGCACTGGCCGGCGTTGCCGATCAGGCCGATGACCGACGACACGTTGACGATGGCGCCGCTCTCCTGCTTCATCATCGGGCGGGCCGCCGCCTTCATGAAGGCGAAGGCGCCCTTCAGGTTCGTGTCGAGAACGGCGGACCAGTCCTCGTCGGACATGCGGGCCAGCAGGCCGTCCTTGGTGATCCCCGCGTTGTTGACGAGGATGTCCAGCCGCCCGAGCTCCGCCACCACGGCGTCCACCGTCTTCTTGGCGTCTTCCGAGCGGCCCACGTCGCCGACGCACACCAGGGCCTTGCGGCCGAGCGCGCGGACGGCCGCGGCCGTCTCCTCAAGCGTTTCCTTCTGCCGGCCCACGAGCGCCACGTCGGCGCCCTCGGCGGCGAGACGGACCGCGATGGCCTTGCCGATGCCGCGGGAGGCGCCGGTCACCAGCGCCGTCTTGCCGGCCAGCTTGCCGGCCAGCTTGGCCGGGGCGGGAGCGGCGGCGGGAGCGGCCGGAGCGTCCGCCTTGGCGGCGGCAACGGCGGACTTCATCAGGGCGGCCACGTCGCTCACGTTCGCCAGGGCGGCCGTGTCGTCCATGCGCTTGACCAGTCCGGTCAGGACGGCGCCGGGTCCGAACTCGACATAGCGGTTGACGCCCGAGGCTTTCAGCGTCTTGACGGTCTCGATCCACTGGACCGACGAGGTCACCTGGCGGACCATCAGGTCGCGGATCTCATCGGGTCCGCCGTGCGGCTTCCCGGTCACGTTGGAAATGACGGGCATGGCCGGCGCCTTGAATTCGACGGCGGCGAGCACGGCGCGGAGGCCATCCGCGGCGCTCTGCATGAGCGGCGAGTGGTAGGCCCCGGCCACGGGCAGGCGCAGCGCGCGCTTGGCGCCCGCCTCCTTGGCCAGCTTCTCGGCCTGGGCGATGGCGTCGGCCGCGCCGGAGAGCACGATCTGGCCGGGCGAGTTGAGATTGGCAACGGAGACGCCGGCCTGCTCCGCGATCTTGAGGACGGCGTCGTCCGCGAGGCCGATGAGGCTCAGCATGGCGCCCTTGGTGGCGTCGCACGCCTCCTGCATCAGGCGGCCGCGGGCGGCCAGGACGCGCAGCGTATCCTCGAAGGACAGGCAGCCGGCCGCGTAGAGCGCGGTCCACTCGCCCAGGCTCAGGCCCGCGACGGCGGCCGGCGCGGGGGCGCCGGTCTTCTTCCAGGCTTCCAGGCAGGCGGCGCTGACGAGGAAGATGGCGGGCTGGCAGTGGTTGGTCTTGGTGAGCTCGGCGATGGGGCCGTTGAAGCAGAGGCCGGCCAGGTCATAGCCCAGCACCTCGTTGGCCTTGTCGAAAAGCGCCTTGCATTCCGGCCAGGCGGCTGCCAGATCGCGGCCCATGCCGACGGCCTGGGCGCCCTGTCCTGCGAAAACATATGCGGTTGTCATCGGTCTGTTCCCCCCTGCTCCATCAGATTGATTAAAATTGAACCACCGTGGCGCCCCACGTGAAGCCGCTTCCGAAGGCCACGGTGAGAACCTTGTCGCCCTTCTTCACGCGGCCGCACGCCATCGCCTCGTCCAGCGCCACCGGGATGGAGGCGCTCGACATGTTCCCCGTGCGCTCCAGGTTCAGGTAGAACCGGTCCAGGCCGAGGCCGAGCCGCTCCGCGATGGCCTCGATGATGCGCAGGTTCGCCTGGTGCGGGATCACGCAGGCGATATCCTCCAGCGTGCACCCGCTGGCCTCCAGCGCCTGCCGGGCCGCCTGGGCCATGTTGAGCACGGCGTGCTTGAAGACGTCGCGCCCGCTCATGGTGATGAAATGCTTTTTCAGGCGGACGGTCTCCTCCGTCGCCGGCATGCGGCTCCCGCCGGCCGGCTGGATCAGCAGTTCGCCCAGCGCGCCGTCGCTGCCCATGACCGTGCCCAGGATGCCGCGGCCGTCCTTCACCCCGCGCAGCACGGCCGCCCCGGCGCCGTCGCCGAAGAGCACGCAGGTCTGCCGGTCGGTGTAGTCGATGAGCGAGGACATCTTCTCGGCCCCGATGACCAGCGCCGTCTTCACGCCCCCGGCCTCAATACAACGGCGGGCCATCTCGAGACCGTAAATGAAGCCCGAGCAGGCGGCCTCAAGGTCAAAGCAGAACGCCTTCGAGGCGCCGATCTGACGCTGCACGAGGCAGGCCGTGTTCGGGAAGGCATGGTCCGGGGAAAGCGTGGCCACCACGATCATGTCCACTTCCTCGGCCTTCACGCCGGCCTTCTCCAGCGCGCGGAGCGCGGCGGCGGCCCCCATGTCGGACGACGCCTCCTCCGACCGGGCGACGTGGCGCTCCTTGATGCCGGTGCGCGTCAGAATCCACTCGTCGGTCGTGTCGACAATCTTGGCAAAATCGGCGTTCGTCATCACCTTTTCGGGCAGGTAGGAACCTGTCCCGACAAAGGCGGCGCGCAGGCCGGTTCCGGCGCAGGCCGGGCTGTTATTTGGAGGAGGATTCATCGTTTTTGTTCAGTTTCCTGATTTCCTCGACAATGCCTTTGTTCAAATCGTGCCCGATCCACTGGCCGGCCACATGGATCGCCTGGTAAATGGCTTTCGCATGGGACGCCCCGTGCGTGATGATGCAGACGCCGTTGATGCCGAGCAGCGGGGCCCCCCCGTAGGTCTCGGGGTCCATCCGCTCCTTCATCGACCGGAGCGCCCGCCGCAGCAGCAGCGCGGCCATGATGCGGATCGGATTGCGGGTCAGTTCCGTCTTCAGCCAATGGCCGATGGCATGCGCCACGCTCTCGGCCGTCTTCAGCAGGACGTTCCCCACGAACCCGTCGCACACCACCACGTCCGTCTTGCCTTCGAAAACATCGTGCCCTTCCACGTTGCCGCGGAAGTTGAGATGCGAGGCCGCCAGCAGCGGGAAAGTCTCCTTGGCCAGCTTGTTGCCCTTGGAATCCTCGCCCCCGTTGCTGAGCAGGCCCACCACGGGGCTCGGCTGGCCCAGGATCTCCCGGGCGTAGACGCTCCCCATCACCGCGAACTGGCGCAGGAGGTACGGATCCGTATCCGTGTTCGCCCCCGCGTCGATCAGGATCAGCGGGCGGTCCCGCGTGGGAAGGATGGCGGCGATCGCGGGCCTCAGCACCCCTTCCAGGGTGCGAAGCTTCAGATGGGCCGCGCCCATCACCGCCCCGGTGTTGCCGGCGGAGACGCAGGCGTCCGCCTCCCCCTGCTTGACCAGGTCAACCATGCGGCTGATCGAGGAGTCCCGCTTCTTCATCACGGCCTGCGCGGGGGCCTCCTCCATGGTGATGACCTCGGAGGCATGGAAAATCTCGACGGAGGCGGGCACATCCTTGTGGGTGGCCAGTTCCTTGCGGATCGCCTCCTGGTCGCCCACGAGAATGAGACGCTTGACGGCGGGGTTATCCCGGGCCGCCTTCACGGCCCCGGCCACGATTTCCCCGGGGGCATGGTCGCCCCCCATCGCATCCACGGCAATACGCATGGGATTTAATCGGCCTCAACGGTCGTGACCTGCCGGCCCTTGTAGAAGCCGCAGGCAGGGCAGATCCGGTGGGGCAGCGTGCCCTTGCCGCACTTGGGGCAGGGCTGGGTCGCCACCAGCGGGCGCTTGTGCGCGGCGGAAGCCTTGCGGCTCCGGATCTTACTCTTGGACTTTCTCCTTTTCGGAACAGCCATATCCTCACTCCATTCTTTTCGTTAACTGGTCAAGCGCATTCCAGGCCGAATTTTCCCCCGGCGGCCTGCACGAACAGGTTTTCTCGTTCCAATTCGCCCCGCACTGGGGGCACAGCCCCCGGCAACCGGACGAACACACCGGATAATTTGGAAAAGCGAGAATAATATCTTCCCGCATATCCGGCGTCAAGTCTATTGCCTCTGACAACTCGCGAAACTCCCGGACCCTCAGGAAGTCGGTCACCCGGATCTCCGTTTCGAAGCGGACGGCGCACTTGCCGCAGGTGCAGGCCGCCCGGCAGGACAAGCTGCCCCGCACCACCAGTTCACCGGTCAAAAGCTCGACAAACAGGCGGTAATGGATCGGCGTGAGGACTTCGACGATGGGATCCGGCTCCAATTCAAGAATCGAGGCAGGATCATCCCCTTCGAACTGCTCCCCGCCAGGCGTCAACTTGGAAAGATCAATAATCATATCATAACACTTCTTTCAAGGGGTACCGGCGCTCGATAGCCCGCCGGACGGGGGGTGGCACCAGTTCAGACGTGTCGTGACCCTGGGTCGCTATTTCGCGGACGACGCTTGAACTGATATAACTGAAGGCCTCCTTGGGCATCAGGAAGAGGGTCTCCACATCGGGCGCCAGTTTGCGGTTCATCAGGGCCATCTGGAACTCGTATTCGAAATCGGAATAGGCCCGGATGCCCCGGACCAGGACATGGATATCCTTGCGGTGGGCATAATCCACCAGCAGTCCGCTGAACGACTCCACCTCCACGTTGGGCAGGTGGGCCGCCGATTCGCGTGCCATCTCCACCCGCTCTTCCAGCGAGAACATGGGCGACTTGCGGGCGGGCACGATGACGATGGCCAGGACGACGCGCTCGAAGATGGCGGCAACCCGCTCCATGACGTCAAGGTGCCCCAGCGTCAGCGGATCGAACGTCCCGGGATAGATGGCGGCTTTTCTCATGGCTGTCCTTCGCGTCCGTAAAAAACCAGGGCGGTCTCGCCGTACGTCCTCGCGTCCGGCTCGCGCCAGCCGGGAGCCGGATGAACCGGATCCCGAACAGACTGTTCCATAACAAAAACAGTCTCCGGCTTCAAGAACCCGTTTTGCGACGCGGCGGCCAGCGCGTCCAGGACCCAGGCTCCGCCCCGGGCCTCGATCCCATAGGGCGGGTCGGCGAAAATGATGTCGAACGGCTCCCCGGGCGGCTCCCCCCGCAGAAACCGGAGCGCATCGTCCTTGATCAGGCGCAACGCCCCGCCGGAGGCCGAAGGCGGTCCGCAGAGCGTTTCCACGTTCTTCCTTAATATGGAATAGGTGCGGAGATGGCTCTCCACCCACCAGACGGAGGAAGCGCCCCGGCTCCACGCCTCGATCCCCACCCCGCCGGAACCGGCGCACAAGTCCAGGAACCGGCACTCCGGCACCAGTTCGCCAAGGGACGAAAAGAGCGCCTGCCGCACCCGATCCTGGGTCGGCCTCACCCCGCTGGCCGGAACCTCCAGCCGCCTGTTCCCCAGAAAGCCCCCTGTAATGCGCATGTTAGTTCCGTGTTTGAGCAGTTGACAACTTAACACAATTTGTCATAATGCCAACTTGAATTTCGTTCTTTCAGTTTTGTCTTGAACGCCCGACCTCGGTTTATCACAATGCCAACCATTGTCAAACCCGGGGGTGGGCAGGGAGCCGGACGGTCCGGCGCCGGGAACCCATCATAAAAAGAAGGACATCCCTATTATGGGTTGGTTTAGCTGGGGTAAAAAGGAAAAAGTTCAGGAAACGCCGTCCAAGGAAGATCTTTGGACCCAGTGCGCCTCCTGCAAGGCCATGCTCTTCAAGGAGGAATGGCACAAGTCGTTCAAGGTCTGCACCGTGTGCGGATTCCACGATAAGCTGACCGCCCAGGAACGGGTGGACCTGCTTGTCGACCCGAAAAGCTTCAGCGAATTCGACCGAAAGGTCTCCTTCTCCGATCCGCTGAAATTCTCGGACGACAAGGGAACCTACGCCGAGAAAGCCAAGCAGGCCTGCGATAAGACCGGGCTCAAGGAAGCGGTCCTCACCGGGCGCGGCAAACTCGGAGGCAACAAGATCGTCCTCGCCATCATGGACTTCAACTTCCTGGGCGGCAGCCTCGGCAGCGGAACCGGCGAAAAAATCTTCCGGGCCGCGGAATACGCCCGGAAACACCGCATCCCCCTCATCATCGCCTCCGCCTCCGGCGGCGCCCGCATGCACGAGGGCATCGTCTCCCTCATGCAGATGGCCAAGACCAGCGCGGCCCTCGCCCGCCTCCACGAGGCCGGGGTCCCCTACTTCTCCCTGCTGACCAACCCGACCACGGGCGGCGTCTCGGCCAGCTACGCCATGCTGGGCGACATCAACATCGCCGAACCCGGCGCCCTCGTGGGCTTCGCGGGCCGGCGCGTCATCGAGCAGACCATCAAACAGAAGCTGCCCGACGAGTTCCAGACCGCGGAATATGTCCGCGATCACGGCTTCATCGACCTGGTCGTCCCCCGGAAGGACCTCCGGGAGACCCTGCAGAGGCTCGTCGAATACAGCATGAACACCAAGGTAGCTTGAGGGGTCACGGCATGAGTTTTGACTTCGAAAAACCGCTTGAAGAGATCGAAACGCGCCTCAAGGACCTGGCTTCGCTCAAGGAGAGCAAGCCCGAAGTCCGCGAGGAGATCGAGAAGCTGACCCTCACCCTCGAGGAGAAGCTCAAGGCGCTCTATTCGGGCCTCACCGCCTGGCAGACCGTCCAGGTTGCCCGCCATCCCGAGCGCCCCTCCCTGCGCGACTACATCGGAAGCCTCTTCAAGGATTTCGTCGAACTGCACGGCGACCGCGCGTTCGGCGACGACCAGGCCATCATCGGCGGCTTCGCGACCTTCGAGAAGCACCGCGTCATGATCATCGGCCACCAGAAGGGCAAATCGGTCGAGGAGAACATCCGCTTCAACTTCGGCATGGCCCGCCCCGAGGGCTACCGCAAGGCCCTCCGCCTCCTCCGCCTGGCCGAGAAATTCCACCTGCCCGTCATCTCGTTCATCGACACGTCCGGCGCCTTCCCGGGCCTCGACGCCGAGGAGCGCGGCCAGGCCGAAGCCATCGCCCGCAACCTGCGCGACATGAGCCGAATCGCCGTCCCCATCGTGGTCCTCGTGACCGGCGAAGGCGGCAGCGGCGGCGCGCTGGGCATCGGGGTCGGCGACCGCATCCTCATGCTCTCGCACTCCGTCTACTCCGTCATCTCCCCCGAAGGCTGCGCCTCCATCCTCTGGCGCGACGGAGCCAAGGCCCCCGAGGCCGCCGAGGCGCTCAAGATCACCGCCCCCGCCCTTCTCAAGCTCAAGATCATCGACGAGATCGTTCCCGAACCGCCGGGGGGCGCCCACCGCAACCCCGAAGGCGCCATGAAGGCGGTTCGCAAGGCCCTGCTCAAGCACATCGCCGATTTGAAGGGGTCCAGCATCAAGAAACTGCTGGACCGGCGTTACGAGAAATTTGCCAAAATAGGACGGTTCTAACATGAAAAGCAAGTCTACCGCCGCCCGCATCCCGCTCCGCATCACCGACACGACCCTGCGCGACGCCCACCAGTCGCTCTGGGCGACCCGCATGCGGACCCGAGACATCCTCGACATCATCGACACGATCGACAACACCGGCTACTACTCCCTGGAAGTCTGGGGCGGCGCCACCTTCGACGTCTGCCTGCGCTTCCTGCGCGAAAATCCCTGGGAACGCCTGCGCCAGATCAAGGCCCGTGCCAAGAAGACGCCCCTGCAGATGCTCCTGCGCGGCCAGAACATCCTCGGCTACCGCAACTATTCCGACGACGTGCTCGAGCGCTTCATCGGCCTCGCCGTCCAGAACGGCGTCGACATCTTCCGCACCTTCGACGCGCTGAACGACACGCGCAACCTCGAGCAGGCCATCCGCATGGTCAAGAAGTTCGGCGGCCACGCGCAGGGCACCCTGTGCTACACGATCAGCCCCGTCCACACCGTCGAGGCCTTCGTGAAGGTGGCCAAGGAGCAGGTCGCCCTGGGCATCGATTCGCTCTGCATCAAGGACATGGCCGGCATCCTCTCCCCCATCGCCGCCGAAAAGCTGGTCAGCGCCCTGGTCAAGGAAGTCAGCATCCCCATCCAGGTCCATTCCCACCTGACCTCCGGCATGGCCATCGCCACCTACGTGGAAGCCGTCCGCGCCGGCGCCGGGGCCATCGACTGCGCCGTCTCCTCCATGGCCGGCTTCTCATCCCAGCCCCCGGTCGAAACCATGAACGCCATCTTCGAGGACATGCCCTGGCATGCCAACCTCGACATGGCTGCCATCGCCAAGACCTGCAAATACTTCACCGAACTCGCCCCCCGGCGCCAGCTCAGCCACCATGTGGCCGACAACATCATCGATCCCGAGATCCTCAGCCACCACGTGCCGGGCGGCATGATCAGCAACCTGCGCGGCCAGCTCCAGCAGCAGAACGCGCTCGACAAGCTCGATGCGGCCCTCGAGGAACTCCCCCGCGTGCGCGAGGACCTCGGATTCCCTCCCCTCGTCACCCCCACCAGCCAGATCGTCGGCACCCAGGCCGTCCTGAACGTGATCTCGGGGGAACGGTACTCCATCGTGCCGCAGGAGGTGAAGGATTACGTGCGGGGCCTCTACGGCCGCCCGCCCGCGCCCATGAACGCCAAGATCCAGGCGAAGATCCTGGGAGGCGAGAAGCCCATCACCTGCCGCCCCGCGGACCTGCTGGAGCCCATGCTCCCCACGGCCACGCACAACGCGCCTCCCAACCTGATCCAGAACGAGGAGGACATCCTCTCGTACTGCCTCTTCCCCGGCCCCGCCCTCGACTACTTCAAGTGGCGCGCCCTCCCGGTCGAGGAACGCCCGCCGATCCCGGCCGACCAGGAAGCCAAGGCCGACCGCCCCGCCGAAGCCGAAGCCAAGGCCGCGCCCGCCGCCGCCACCCCCGCCGCCATGCTCGCGGCCGAGGACTACGACGCCCTGCACGGCCTGCTCGACAAGGTCCAGTCCATGGGCCTCTCCGAGTTCACCATCCGCAAGGACGACAGGGTCATCAGCATCAAGGGCCAGGGCGCGGCGCCCGCCGCCTCCTCGTCCCCGGCCGCGCCGGCCAAGTCCCCGGAGGCCAGGGCCGACAAGCCTGCCGCCCCGGCGGCCAAGCCCGCCCCCGCCGCCCCCGCCGCCGTCTCGGGCCCGACCATCAACGCCCCGATCGCCGGCACCTTCTACATCACCAAGGGCCCCGGCAAGCCCCCGCTGGTGAACGAGGGCGATACCGTCAAGGCCGGCGACGAAGTCTGCATCGTGGAAGCGATGAAGCTCTTCAACCCGATCAAGACGCCCTTCGCCTGCAAGATCGTCAAGATCCTCTGCAAGCCCGGCGATACGGTGAAGAAGGATACCCCGCTCGTCCAGGTGGAGAAGATTTAAGGGGTCAGGGCGAAGCCGGGCACCGTGACCTGCCGCGCTTAGAGGCAGGTCTCTGGTGTCCGGTTCAGGGTTCAGGGTTTGGGGTTCAGGGTTCAGGATTGAAGAAGTGATCGGTGATCAGTGGTCAGTGATCGGTGATCAGTGATCAGTCGTAATCGCAGTCGTGATCGTGATCGCGATCGTGATCGGCCACGCGCTTGTGTTGCCGCGACGATCTCGATCACCGCTGCAAACCGCCCGGCCCGGGTTTCCCCTGCCCCGTTTCTCAAGGCGCTTTCGGGAGCGCGTCCAGGATATAGCCCGAGACACGCTTGCCCAGCGCCTCGTTCCCTTTTTCGTTGAAGTGAACCTTGTCGCCCTGCTGCCATTCGGCGGCCTGCGGCAGGACGTAACCGTGCAGGTCGTTCACGGTCACCCCGTTTTCGGCCATCACCTCCGCCGCCACGGCGTTCAGCGTCCCGATGGCCTCCAGCCGGGCGCCGGTCCGGCTCAACACAGGCGTGCTGGACGCCCAGATCAGTTTGG
>JBIIYJ010000122.1:0-14295 GCA_044346855.1 Kiritimatiellia bacterium | reverse complement strand
CACCTCCTCGATGTAGGCGGCCCGCAGGGACCGGGGATCCAGCTCCAGGCGCGCCTCCGCCTGTTCGATGTCCCTAAATTCGGTCCACTGCTCGAACGGGAAGGTCCGCTCCTCCTCGGCCATGACATGGAAGACGATGACCTCGTGCTTGCGGAAGCGGAAGTGCTGGAGCGCGTTGAGGATGGCCTCGGGCTCGTCGAACAGATCGGAGATCAGGATCACCAGCCCGCGGCGGCGGATGCGCTCCGCGACTTCGTGCAGGACGGGCGCCAGCGCGGTCTCGCCGCCCGGGGCGGCTTCGGCCAGGTCGCCGAGCAGGGCGCGCAGGTAGCCGGGCTGGCCGCGGGCCGGGAAGTAGCGGCGCACCTCGGTGTCGAAGCGGACCGTGCCGACCGCGTCCTGCTGCCCGATCAGCAGGTGGGCCAGGCAGGCGGCCAGGTAGCGCCCGTAGTCGAACTTGCTGAGGGGGCGACCCTCGTGGGGCGAGGCCGCCGTGCCGGCGTAGGCCATCGAGCCGGACGCGTCGAGCAGGATCGTGCAGCGGAGGTTTGTCTCCTCCATGTACTGCTTGATGTAGTAGCGGTCGGTCTTGCCGAAGACGCGCCAGTCGAGGTCGCGCAGGTCGTCGCCGGGCGAATATTCCCGATGCTCGGCGAACTCCACCGAAAAGCCCTTGTAGGGGCTGCGGTGGCGGCCGGAGACGAATCCCTCCACGACTCCGCGGGCCAGCAGTTCGAGGCGGTGGATACGCGCCAGGGCCTGCGGATCGAGAAGCGAGGCAAAGGAAGGGGACCGGTCAGACGGCATGGGGGGGGACCCGGCGGGTTAGGAGAGCGGGTCTTCCACGGCGGGCGTGACCGTCTCAAGCAGTTTGCGGACGATGTCGTCGGTGGAGACGCCCGAGGCTTCGGCGTTGAAATTGGCCACGAGCCGGTGGCGCAGCACGGGGGCGGCCAGGGCGCGCACGTCCCCGGTCGTGGCGTGGTACCGGCCGCGGAGGATGGCGCGCGCCTTGGCGGCCAGCATCAGCCCGATGCCGGCGCGCGGGCCGGCCCCCCACTGCACCCACTCCTTGATGAAAGCCGGGGACTTGGGGTCGTCGGGCCGGGTCAGGCGGACCAGGTCGCGGGCGTAGTGGAAGACGTGGTCGGCCGCGGGGACGCGCCGGACGATCTGCTGGAGCGAAAGGATGTCGTCGCCGGAAAGCAGAGGAACGAGGTCGGACTGCCAGGCGCCGCTGATCCGCTTCATGATCTCCAATTCCTGTTCGGCGGTCGGGTAGCCGACCCGGATCATGAACAGGAAGCGGTCGAGCTGGGCCTCGGGCAGCGGGTAGGTGCCTTCCTGCTCGACGGGGTTCTGCGTGGCGAGGACGAAGAACGGGTCGGGCAGCTTGTACATGTGCTCCCCCGCCGTCACCTGCCTCTCCTGCATGGCTTCGAGGAGGGCCGCCTGGGTCTTGGGGGGCGTGCGGTTTATTTCGTCGGCCAGCAGCAGGTTGGTGAAAAGCGGGCCGTGCACGAAACGGAAGACGCGCTTGCCCGTGGTGCGGTCCTCCTCGAGCACGTCGGTGCCGGTGATGTCGGCCGGCATCAGATCGGGCGTGAACTGGACCCGCTTGAAGCCGAGCTTGAGCGCCTGCGCGAGCGTGCTGACGAGAAGGGTCTTGGCCAGGCCGGGCACGCCGACCAGCAGCGCATGCCCCCGGCAGAAAACGGCGATGAGAACCTGCTCCACCACGTCATCCTGGCCGACGATGACCTTGCCGATCGACTCGCGCAGGCGGCGATAGGAATCGGCCAGGCGTTCGACGGCGGCAAGGTCGTCCGCCTGGGAGGCAACAGCGATAGGATTGGATTCTGTCATCAATGCGCTCCTTGATTCTTGAACGGGCGATTATAGCACATTTCAAGGGCAGGTCCATGCTATTATCAAGCGACTCAAGATGGCCTGCGCGTTCCGTTAAAATGCTTGTAATTGCCTATCGGAAGAGGAATAGTCTAATATTATTGTTTTGTCAGTTCCGCACACGTCACTATGCGCCAACACACTCACCATACGCCGGGGGAACCGGAGGACGGGAAAGGGCCGACCGGGGCGGCAGCGCCGGACTCGTCCATCCGGGGCGAGGACCGTAACCTGGCCTTGCTGCAGGCCATTCCGGATCTGGTCTTCCTGCTCGACCGGAACGGCCGGTTCGTCGACTTCCTCTCGGCGCGTCGCGACACGCTCCTGACCTCGCCGGATCAGTTCATCGACAAGTCGATGGCCTCCCTGCTATCCCCGACCCTGGCCTCCGCCCTGATGGATAAAATAAGAAGCCTCACCCGGCCGGGCGACGTGGTCACGCTTCAATACGAGATGCGCATCGGCTCCAGGCTCAACTGGTTTGAAGCGCGCCTGACTTTGTGCGGCTCGCTTGTCCTGGCGCTTGTGCGGGAGGTAACCGCCCGGCATGAAGCCGAGGCGCGGCTGCGGCGGAACGAGGCCATGCTGACCGAATCGCAGCGGATCGCCCATCTCGGCAGCTGGGAGTGGGACCTGGTGACCAACCAGCTCTTCTGGTCGGAGGAGACATATCGCATTTTCGGCGTCTCCCCCGACACCTTCACGCCGACCCTCGAAACGTTCATCAACCTGGTCCACCCGGACGACCGCGCGCGGACCCAGAGCCAGATCAACGATGCCATCTTCAACCGGACGCCCTATTCGACAGAGCACCGGATCCGGACTCCCGATGGACGCGTCCGCATCATCCACGAACAGGGAAAGGTCTTTTATGATCCGTCCGGAAAACCCTTCCGGACGCTGGGGTCCGCCCTCGATATCACGGAGCGGAAACAGGCCGAGGCCCGTCTCACGCAGGCCAACGCGACGCTGGAGCGCACCACGGCCGAACTCCGCCGGCTGAGCCGCCAGCTGACCCATGTCGAGCAGCGGGAACGGGAACGGATGGCGCTGATCCTGCATGACCAGTTGCAGCAGTTGCTGGTCGGCACCCTTCTCAATGTAACCGCGCTGGAACAGGGGTTGACGGACAGCACGCTCCGCGAATTCGCGCACCAGGCCGCCCAGACGCTGAACAAGGCCATCCAGGAAGCCAAGTCCCTGACCATCGAACTCAGCCCACCCATCCTGCGGGAAGGCGGCCTGGCCGAAGCGATGAAATGGCTGGGCCGCCGGACGCGCGAAACCCATGGCCTTGACGTCCAGGTGGACGTCGAATCCGCCCCGGCAATCGCCTATGAAATCGGCGTGGTGCTGTTCAGTGCCGTCAAGGAACTGCTGTTCAATGTCGTCAAGCACGCGGGAGTGGAATCGGCTCGCCTGTCCCTGTTTCGTTCCCAGAACGGCGAGGTTAGGCTGACCGTGTCCGACGACGGTTGCGGTTACGACAAAAACCTCGCACACGCCCGCGAAGACGTAAGCGGCGGCTTCGGGCTGTTTGCCATACGGGAGCGGATGGAGTCCCTGGGCGGACTTCTGGAAATCGATTCAGCCCCGGGCAAAGGGTTCCGGGCGACACTGGTTGTCCGGACTGACACGTTGCCGGAAACCCGGGGCGGCGCCCCCGCCGCGAAACCCGGCGCGGCGCCCGCCCCCGGAGGCAGCCCGCCCGCCCGCCAACCGGACAGCCCCACTCACCAGAAAATCCGCATCCTGCTGGTGGACGACCACACGGTGGTGCGCCAGGGATTGGCCCAGCTGCTGACCCGGGATCCCGGCCTGGAAATCGCGGGCGAGGCGTCAAACGGCGAGATCGCCCTGCGGATGACCCGGGAACTGCTGCCGGATGTGATCGTGATGGACGTCAACATGCCCGTGATGAACGGGGTGGAGGCCACCCGCCTGATCCACGCCGAGTTTCCGCACATCGTCGTGATCGCCCTTTCCATGTACGAGGAGGCGCACCGGGTCGAGGAGATGCGGAAAGCCGGGGCGGCGGCCTATGTCTCAAAGAGCGAGGCGGCGGACGCCCTCGTCGCCTCCATTCGCGCCGCCTGCCGGATCGGCACGCCGTCGTAGCTCCATTTTTCGCGGCTTGTTATCGAGTCGGCGGCGGGCTATTCTAACCTCCTATGCGCATCCGCCTCCAACAGATCAAAGTGCCGCTCGTCTACGACGATGCGCGGGTCCTCGCGGAAGTCAGCCGCCGGCTGGGCTGCGCCCCCGCCCTGCTCAGCGCCGTCACGGTGGTGCGCCGGTCGCTCGACGCCCGCCCGCGGAATCCGGAACCGCTGTACGTCCTCCAGGTCGAAGCCGATTTCAACTCCGCCCTCCTGCCGCCCCGGGCCGCCGAAAACGGCATCGAGCGCGCGCCCGCCGAAGACTCCGCTCCGCCCCTGTCCTATTCCCCCGCCCGCCTGGGCGAGCCGCGCCCGCTGGTGGTCGGGGCCGGGCCGGCCGGGCTGCTGGCCGCCCACACCCTGGCGCTGGCCGGGGCGCGGCCGATCCTGATCGACCGGGGCGACCCCGCGGAAGCCCGCGCCGCCAAGGCGGCCGGCTTCTGGAACGAGGGCCAGCTTGACCCCGAAAGCAACGTCCTCTACGGCGAGGGCGGGGCCGGCCTCTTTTCCGACGGCAAGCTGACGGCCCGCAGCAAGGAGCGCGGCCGGGTGCACGACCTGATGGCCCTTCTCCACGCCTGCGGGGCGGACGCCTCCATCCTGGTCGACGCCGAGCCGCACATCGGCAGCGACCTCCTGCTGGACCTGGTCCCGCGGCTGCGGAAAAAAATCGAGGACGCGGGCGGCGAGGTCCGTTTCCGCGAACGGCTGGACGGCCTGGTGATCGAAAACGGCATCCTGCGCGCGGCCCTCGTGAACGGCCGCGAGGTCGCCTGCGCCCGCTGCGTCGTGGCGCCGGGCCACAGCGCGCGCGACCTGGCGGCGGCGCTGGCTTCGGCGGGCGTCGCACTGTCCCCAAAACCGTTCGCCATGGGGCTCCGGCTGGAGCTGCCGCAGGAGGCGATCGACAGGGCCCAGTACGGCCGGTGGGCCGGCGACGCCCGGCTGGGCGCGGCCAGCTTCCGCCTGACGCGGAAAGAGGACGAGGACGTCCGGTCGTGCTACAGTTTCTGCATGTGCCCGGGGGGGCGGGTGATCGCCTGCGCCTCGGAGCCCGGCGGACTCACCACCAACGGCATGAGCTACTCCAAACGCCGCCTGCCCATGGGCAATGCCGCGTTCCTGGTTCCGGTGGGGCCGGCCGATTATCCGGTCCACGCCAGCCCGGCCCTGGCGGGCGCCGCCTTCCAGTGGGAGGTGGAGAAAAAGGCTTTCGCGGCGGCGGGCGGCAACTATGCCGTGCCCGCGGCGCGGCTGACGGATTTCCTGGCAGGGCGGCCCGCCTCCCCGCTTCCGGAAGGCGGCTCCTGCGCCCGGGCCGTCCCGGCGGACCTGCGGCTCATCCTGCCGGCCTGCATCGTGCCGACTCTCGAGATCGCCATTCCGGTCATGTTGCGGGACCTGCGCGGCGCGCGCCCCGAAGATGCGGTGCTGTTCGCCCCCGAGACGCGCAGTTCGAGCCCATGGCGGATCGAGCGGAACGACGAGGGCGAATCCGTCAACACCCGCGGCCTGTTCCCGGCCGGAGAAGGCGCAGGCTACGCCGGCGGCATCGTGAGCTCGGCGGTCGACGGCAGGCGGCAGGCGGAGGCTTTAATACGGTCGGTCCGCTAGCGGACGGAGTAACCGTACCGCGGGGCGGCGGCCCGAAGTGACTCCAGGTTCAATCCGGGATCGATCGTGTGCGGCGACAGGACGCTCAGCCCCGCGGCAAAATTCCCGAAATCGAGCGCGGATCGGAGACCCCCGGCGCCCGCCTCTTCCCCTGGCAGGAACGGCCAGCCCGCGGCCAGGGCCGCCAGGATGCCGCCCAGCAGCGTATCCCCCGCCCCCGCGGTGCTGACCGGCTTGACCCCCAGGGCAGGCCGGTGAACCCAGCGGCCGGCCTCAAACCCATAGACGCCCGCGGGGCCCACGCTCAACAGGATTTTCAGGCCCGGCCGGCGGGCGGCAAAGTCGGCGCAGGCGCCCAGGAGAAACGCCGGATTTGCACCTGAAAAAGGTACGCCCGTGAGCGCGGCGGCCTCGTCCTCGTTGACGGCCAGCAGGTCGACCCGGTCCAGCAGGCCGCCCTCCAGCGCGGCGGCCATCTCGCCGGGAACGAACGATGCGACGCGGAACGCGCCGGTGCGGGTGGCGCGGGCCAGCAACCCGGCCCGCATGGCCAGCGGAACCTCGGGCGCGGCCAGGGCGATGGCGCGGGCGCCGTATTTCTCCAGCCAGGGGACGGCGGCGTCGAGGTCCGCCTCGCCCAGCCGGCAGGGGGCGGCGTTGACGGGGGTCAGGTTGCCGCCAGCGCCGTCGGGAAACTGGTAGCAGACCGCAAACAGGGTCGGCAGGTCGGGCACGGACTCGACGAACCGGCAGTCCAGCCCGGCCTCCCGCATCTCGGCCAGGAGCCGGTCGCCGGCGGCGTCGCAGCCCACCTTGCCGACCGGCAGCACATGGAACGGGCGGCCTTCGGGCCGGGCGCCGGCGAAGACCCCGGCAAAGTGGGAGATGATATGCAGCTTGCAGTAGTCGCGCGACTCCAGCAGCCGCCCGCCCCGGCTTTCGTTCCGGCCCAGGTCGTGGTTCCCCTCGAGGGCGAAGAGGATGCCGGCCCCGATCCCGCCCACCCCGATAAGGGCGTCATAGCGGGCCGGCCCCGCGTCCAGAAGGCCGCTCACGGCCCCTCTCCCCCGGGCAGGGTGGTATCCCAGATGGGCGCCTCGAGATAGACGCCAAGCGCGGCCGCATCCTGGCGAAGGCGGGCGATGTCGCCATGATCCACGACATTCAGGCGCGACCCGTCCACTTTCACAAGATTCAGCTCGTAGCTTTTGTAGCGGCTGTTCTTGCCCCGGCAAACCTCGGCGATGATCTGCAGGGCGTGAATCTCCTCCAGGCGGCAGAGCGTGCCGGACACCTCCCTGCCGTGTTCAAAATCGGAACGCGGATCCCCCCACCCGCGCCAGACCAGGCCGGAGGACCGGTCAAACGCCACGGGCCGGCCGCCGAACCAGAGCATGCCGCCGCCGACCAGAGCGAAGACGGCGCCGATCAGCATTGCCACCCACTGCTTCGGATCGTTAATCGCGATCAGCACCAGCAGGCCGAGGCCGAGAACCAGGAAGATGCCGCAGAACAGGATATACCCGAACGCCGGCCTGAAGACGTGCCGGCCGTCATCCTGGATTTTCATGACGTGGGTCCGGACATTGGTCCCCCCGCCCTTGAGCGGGCCCCATTCGGTCTTGAGCGCCACGGGATCGTCCCAGTCCGACGGATCCTTCATCATGGCTTTTTTCGGGATCAGCTTCTTCAGCTCCTCAAGGAGTTGGCTTATCATGGCGATATCCTCAGGCTTCCAGGGTTAAGACGGCCACTTCAAGGCAGGCCAGCGGCGTTTCGAGGCGAAGCCGACATGTTCCCGTTCCTGTCGTTTCAAGGCGTTCCAGCGGAACCGTTTTCCAACGATTCGTCCTGTCCAGCCGCCGGATCCTGCGCACCTCGAACGGCAAGGGGCCGAATTCGATGTCCAGGCGGTCGAGCCCGTCGGCCGACAGGGCCGCGATCGCGGCAATCCAACGGCGGGGCTGGGCGACGAGGAGCGGATAGACGGGCGACTCGGCATGGACGACCATGGGCAGGGGCGTCCTCCCCAGCCAGGTCAGGACATCCTTCAGCTGGGCCTGGCGCGGGGCGCTGAGGAAGGAGGGCGACAGCATGGGCTCGGCGCCGGCGCCCAGCGACATCTGGGCTCCTCCCTGGCTGTCAAAGGGAAAGACGGCCACGCGGCCGCCCGCGGCGTTCTCGAAGAGAACGACGCCGTCGCCGGTGGGTTCGTCGCGATACCCCCGCAGCCGGGAGACGGCCCGGGCGCCGGGCAGCCAGTCGAACTGGCGGGCGGCGCCTTCCCAGCGCGTGTTCATCACATCGCCGGGGAGCCCGCCAAAGGCGGCCTCCTCGATGGTTTCGTGGGAGTGGCCTGCATCCGGGCGCGCGCCGGCCAGACCGGCCAGACTCCCCTCGCCCAGCCGCAGGAGGGTCGCCGCGGCGCGGCCGTCCATCAGCACGCCGCCCTGGAAAAGGCGGGCCCGTTCCGCGGGATCGAGGGCGGCCAGCGACTCGCCGGCAAAGGCGGTGACGGGGGCGGGACCGAACCGGACGGGAAAGCCCATGGTCGACAGGGCGCCGTCCCAGGGGCGTCTCCGCATGAGCAGGACGGGGCGGGTGAGCGACTCTCCGCCCGCGGTATGGCGGGCCGATTCCTCGTGGAAAAAGAGGCCCACGCCCTGCTGCTGCTCCGGCCGGATGCCGAGATTCGCCAGGATCTGGAGGCGCGGCTTGAGGGCGCCCAGCATCTGCTGCCAGAAGCGGCTGCGCTTGACTTCGAGGTCGAGCCGGCCTCCAAACCGGTAGATCGAAAAGGTCATCTCCGGAATACCGAAGAGCTGAGCCATCTGGAGGTCGGCCTTGACGATGGCGGCCGTCTTGCCGAAGCGGGTGTGCGGATAATTCTCGATCTCGGGCGCGATGTCGACCGCTCCCTTGAGCGCAGCCTGCATGAGGCGCGTCCCGTTCAACCCGTCGGCGATGCCGAGGGAGGTCGTTTCGATGTACGGGCCGATGCTGGGGCGGAAGGTGGGCCGCGGCGAGCCGAGCGCCTTGACCAGCGGGGCCCAGTGCCGGCCCTCGGCCGAATGGTACTCGAAAGGCGAGTGCATCAGGCAGACGCGCGTTTCCGGGCTGACGTCGTGCACGGCGCTCGCCAGGCCGGCCACGATGTCCAGCATGATCGCCTCCTGGAAGCCGAGCCAGGCGTCGCGCACGGGATTCGGCGGATCCTTCACGATCGCGGCGAGCAGCGAGGCCCGCTCCCATTTCCTCCCGGCGCGCGCCTCCATCCCAGCCAGGCAGGAGTCGCAGAAGCAGGCGGAATGGACATCGGCGCGCAGCGTGGCGTGCACGTCGTCGTCGATCCACAGCCGGACGGGCTTCAGCGCCGCATAAGCGGCGTACATTTCCCGCGCGGCGCGAAGCCAGGCTTCGCACCGGGGGCAGGCGGCGGTCCGGCTGGTCTTCCCCTCGGGCGTGACGGCCCAGCGGAAGGTGAACACGCCGTCCTGGACCCGCGGCAGCGAGGGGAAATGGCTGAACGAGCACGTCCACCAGATGTTGATCGAGGGAGCGACGCCGCGGGCCCTGAGTTTGTCAAAAATGGGTACAAGCCGGTCGGCGCTTTCGCGGATCTCGGCGGGCGTGCCGAGGCCCGGCGAGCGCTCCTCCGCGTGGGGCACGAAGAAGAGCACCTCGTCGATGCGGGCGTCCTCGAGGATCGAGTCGAGGGCGAGCGCCTCCTCGGCGGCGTGTTCGGGGGTGAGCGCCACGCGGAGATGGTAGCGGACGGTGCGGGAGGCGCGCGGAGCCATGGCTTATTTTTCCTTGAAGTTGTCCACCGTGACGGCCTTGAAGGCAGGGGACGGAGGAGACTGCACGCCGGCCGCGTCCTGCCAGACGATCCAATAGTAGAGCTCCACGCCGGGCCGCAGGCCGCGCACGAGGTCGCCGGACTTCAGTCCGGTCGGCGTGAGGTTGACCGCGCCGCGGCCGTCCGGATAGGCGCCGACCCAGAGGAAGTGCTTCGCCGCGCCGGGGGCCTCGCGGAAGTCCACATGCATCCGGGTGCCGTCGTAGTAGTGGTCGGGCTGGCGAAGACCCTGGATGGCCGTCGCGCTCCCCTTCCCCGCGGCCGCCATGGCCGCGATCGGGTTCGGCAGGGGCGGCGCGCCCTCGGGCAGCGGCATGCGGAGCCGGCTGACGCGAAGGGCCTGGTCGCCGCGGTCGGCCGCGGAATCGTAGAGCGCGAAGAGCCCGCCCAGCGCCACGCGGTTCGTGGCGACGGGCTGGATGTCGTTCACGTAAAGGATGTGGGTGCGCTGCTCGACGATCACGGCCTCCAGGGTCAGCGGCAGATCGACGACGTTCCGCTTCTCGGGGTCGCCGCCGTCGCCTCCGCGCCACCAGGTCGTGCCGGCCTTGCGGAAGCGGTCCCACCCGGTGTGGCCGGGCAGTTCGAATTCCAGGAAACGCCAGCCGTCGAAGCAGAACATGCTCCAGGAGTGGGAATCGTCGCAGTTGTACTGGTCCTGGGTGCCGATGCTGGTCCAGCGCTCCCCGGCGGCGTCCCGCAGCACGTAGATGACCCGGCCCCAGTCGCCGGCGCCGCGGGCCCAGAGCCCGAGCTTGGACGGGGCGCCCGGGAGGACGACAGGCTTGGCCGGGCGGAGCACGTTGTACCAGGGCATGAGCTCGTGCGGGACCTCCTGCTTCTCCAGGGTGGAAACCAGCACGCGGCCGCGGGCGGGATCGTCCTCGAACGACGCCGAGAAGCGGCCGGGGTAATGCATGATGGCCCAGTGGTTGGATTCGAGGATGCCGTCCCGCTCGTTGGTGAAGCGCCACGAGCCGTCGCCCAGGTCCGCCACGGGCGCCGCGTCCGCAGGCTGAACCGAGTCCGGGTGGCGGGGCTCGCCGACCGTCACCGCGGCCACGGTCACCGCGGGGGCAACAAAGGTGACATACCGGACGGACGGATCGGTGTCAAACGTCACCAGCCGGTTGGTGGAAGGAATGTCGCGCCCGTTGTTCATGCTGTCGGTCACGCGCACGACGGCGTCGGCGGACAGTTGCAGCGTGACGCTCCGGACGCCGCGCAGGCTCCAGAGCGCATAGATCGAGCCGCGCGTCTCGTTCCTGAACCGGAGGGCGTAGGTGTTGTGCGACCCGGTGGGCAGCCAGCCGTCGAACTCGGCTTCGTTGAGCTTGTCCGTCATGGTGGCATAGGCGGCGTAGGCGGGCTTGGGATCGCAGTACGGAATGCGGCGCTGGATGCCGCAGCCGCCGTAGTGTTCGGCGCCGTAGTAGTTGCCGCAATCGAAGGCGAACCAGCCGGAGTAGAACCGCTTGACGCCGTACCCCATCGAGAGCAGCGTCCAGCGCTGATAGATGTCCATCTGCTCCCGGTAATCGACCGCGCCCGGCTCGGTCGGCACGAAGATGCCCTCGCAGTACTGGATGATGGGATTCGTGATGCCGACCCGCGCGTATTCCTGCCTCAGGGTGTAGAGCCGGTGGATGTCCTGCTCGTGGAGCTGCCGCTCGGGAATCCGCTCGAAGCCGGGGATGTCCACGCCGCTGCCGTCCACCAGGTTGGTGGGGAAACCGGCGCGCAGGAGGGGCCAGACGAATCCGGGATCGCCCCAGGGGATCAGGATGTCCAAACCGGGCAGCTCGCGCCGGATCGCCTCGGCCGCATAGAGGGAGGTGCGGTAGAATACGGTCAGGCTGTTGGTCTCCTCGGGCGTCAGGACATACGGTTTCTCGTTCCAATAATCGGGAACGTTGCCGGCGCTCAGGCGAGCGCTGATATGGGGCTCGGGATAGAAATAGATATGATCGGGACGGCGATTTTCGGAGATCTTCGACCGGAACTTCTGGATTTTATCGACTACGTCCTTCTGGAAGGCGGCCACTTTCACGGGATCGACCGGATCGGTCGCCAGCCAGCGCTGGGGCGACACTTCCCAGGCGCCCGCCTGGGAGTCCGACCAGTTGTCGAAGAGGATCTTCACGTCGGGCGGCAGCGGGATGTCGGCGCGCATCGCGCTGTTCCGGGCGCCGGCGATGCTCATGAGGCGGATGATGTGCTCGGCCTTGGGCGTGTGGTGGCCGCCCATGTAGCTCCAGAAGCCGAACATCGCCCCCTTGCCCGTCCAGGTCTTGGCGCGGGTGTCGGGGGCCAGCCGCACGAACGAGCGCTTTTCGGCCCACGTCCGCCCGCCGGCCTCGACTGACGCTTCCACCGTGTAGTGCCCGTTGAGCCGGGGCGCGAGGGCGACCGGGATCTTGAAAAGGCCCGGCTTCCCGAATTTCGCGGGAGGGATGGCGACGTTTTTCACCTGCCGGATGGAATCGGTTCCGTCGAAGCTGACGGCGGCGATGCGCAGCACGCCGGTCACCAGGGCGGCCGAGTCGTTGACAAGGTCGGCCGTGTAGGCGGGGGCTTCGGGCGCGGTCCACACATGGCCGAAGCGGCTGGGCGTCCAGGCGAAGGTCCAGGGGGAGCGGGCCAGGGTGGCGGCGTAGACCTGGACGGAGGACGGCAGGCCGGCGGGATGCCAGCCGTAGCTGATCGGGTCGGGATAGGAGCGGAACAGGGCCAGGTCCTTCGTGAGTTCGAGCTCCACGATGTCGAGATCGGCGAACGAGGAGAGGCGGCCGGGGTCGAGCGGGATCCGGACCAGCCAGAGCGAGGCCGTCTTGCCGTTGGCGAGGCGGACGGGCAGCGCCTTCACGTCCCCCTGCCCCGACTTGGCGGATGCGAGCGGAACGGGCGACCCGAATGCCTCGCCGAAGCCGGCGTCGGGCCGGTAGAACTGGACGGTCAGGCGGGCCAGAGTGTCGGGTTTCTCCTCGGCCGCCGCCACGAGGTAGAGCGCCTCGTAAGGTCCGTTGGGCACGCGCAGCTGGATGCGGGCGGAATCGCGTTTGCGGGAGCCGGCAAAGCGGTAGACGTTGGCGGGCAGGTAGCCGGCGGCGTTGGCTTCCCGCAGGTAGCTGCGGGCGATGTCAAGGTGGTCGGCCCCGCCGTGCCGGCCGGGGAAGACGAAGGGAATGCCGTCGATCAGAGCCGTCCGGCCGGGTTCGGGCAGGGCGGCGGGATCGACGCCCTTCGCCTGGCCCTGGAAGGCGAGGCCGTTGACGTAGCCGCCCAGGGGAATGGGCTGGAAGCCGGGGGTGGGTTCCAGGGGGCGGCTTGAAAACAGGGCCAGCTGGGCGCCGGGGGGCAAGTCGATCCGGACGCTCCCGTCCACCGCCATGGGTTCGCCGGACTTGGTTGCAACCAGGCGGTCATCCAACCAGAAGCGCACCTGGTCGGGCGCCAGTTCGGCGCGCACGTTGAGCCATTTCTCCGAAAGGGCGGGAACGGCGGCCATGTCGTGCTCGATGCGCGCGCGGAAATCCTGTTCCCAGCCGGGCATGAACCGCGTGTAGGCGCGGGGCTCATAGTTGAAGCTGTTCGCCCAGGGGCATTTCCAATCCAGCTTGGCGGACAGGGCTTCCAGATCGTGGAGCGGTTTGCCGTCCCGCGACACGACGGTGGAGACCGACTCCGAAACCGTGGGAGAGAGTCCCAGCCGGAAATTCTTTTCGACCAGGCGCGGAGGCAGGTTCGTGGACGGCTCGAAACGGCGGGCCAGCGTCAGGACGGCAGGCTTGGGACTGGGCAGGCGAAGCCACAGGTTATAGGACAGGTTCGAGGGGTAGCGGGTCCGGCCCTCCAGCGCCACGCCTTTGTCGCCGGCGGTGAGCACGGCCAGCCCGCCCGGCCCGCCCGGATGGGGAAACGGGAGCGACTCCACCCGGCTGACGGTGAAGGTGCCGGAGGCGGCTGACCAGGCGAATTCGGAGCCGGGCCCGAAGACGGGATCCAGGGCGTTGGCGGCAGGCGCGGGGGACGAGGTCCACCAGGCTTCCGCCGCGTCGGAGAGGGAACCCAACCCAACCGCGGCCGAAACCGCGAGCAATGTGCGCAGGAATCTGGATGACATGATGAACCCCTTTTCCCAGTAATCAGTTATCAGTGATCAGTTATCGGTGATCGGTTATCGGTGGTCAGCTATCCGCTGCGGTCCGCTATCAGCTATCAGCTATTAGCTATCCGCTGCGGTCAGCTATCAGCTATTAGCTATCAGCTATTAGCTATCCGCTATCCTATCTGCGCGGTGACTTCGATCTCGATGCGGGCGCCTTTGGGGAGGCCGACCTGAACGGTGCTGCGGGCGGGAAAGTTGGACTTGAAGAAATCCTGGTAGATGGGGTTCATGAGGCCGAATTCGGCGAGGTCGGCCATGAAGACGGTGGACTTGACGACCGAGGCGCGGGTCAGTCCGGCGGCCTTCAGGACGGCATCGATGTTGGCCAGGACCTGGCGGGTTTCGGCCTCGATGCCGCCCGCGGCGAGCTGGCCGGTCGCGGGCACGAGTCCGAGCTGGCCGGCGCAGAAGAGGAACGACTCGGTCTTGACGGCCTGGGAATAGGGACCGATTGCGGCAGGGGCGTCGGGGGTCTGGATGATCTGCTTCATGGCCGGGATACTCCTTATTAGAAATAACCCCCACTTTACAATGGAAAATCAGGCTCCCGCAACCCTAAATATCGCGGCAGGCTTATTCCTAATCGT
>JBIIYJ010000121.1:0-14307 GCA_044346855.1 Kiritimatiellia bacterium | reverse complement strand
CGATCACGATGCCCTTGGCGCGGCGCTTCGGGTTGGCCTTCAGCTCCATGATTTCGGCCTGCAGGAGAATCATCTCGAGCAGCTGCTCGATGCCCTGGCCCGTCGTGGCGCTGACCTTGCAGCAGATCGTCTCGCCGCCCCACTCCTCGGGGGTGAGCCCGTTGGCGGCCAGCTGCTGCAGGACCTGCTCGGGGTTGGCGGCGGGAAGGTCGACCTTGTTAATGGCCACGATCATCGGCACTTCGGCGGCCTTGGCGTGCTTGATGGCCTCCAGCGTCTGCGGCATGATGCCGTCATCCGCCGCCACCACGATGATGGCGATGTCGGTCAGGTTCGCGCCGCGGGCCCGCATGGCGGTGAAGGCGGCATGGCCGGGCGTGTCGAGGAAGGTGATGACCTGCCCCTTCAGATGCACGGTGGAGGCGCCGATATGCTGCGTGATGCCGCCGGTTTCGCCCTTGGCGATCTGGGTCTTGCGGATCTTGTCGAGCAGCGAGGTCTTGCCATGGTCGACGTGGCCGAGGACGGTCACGATCGGGGGGCGGGGGCAGAGGTCTTCAGCCTTGTCGGCGTCCTCCTTGAGCTCCGCCTTGTGCATGGGCACCGGGGTGTGCTCGGGCTTCTTTTCCCGTTCCACGATGAAGCCGTGCTTCTCGGCCACCTGCTGGGCGATCTTGATGTCCATCCGCTCGTTGATCGAGGCGAGGATGTTCATCTTCATCAGCTCGGCGATGAGGAGATTGGGTTTGACGCCCAGGAGCTCGGCCAGTTCCTTGACGGACGTGGCGTTCTTGAGGGTAATGGTCTTCTTGGGACCGGCCGGCACGGCGGGGGCGGGAGGCGGAGCCGGGGGCGCCGCCGGGACGGGAGCCGCCGCGGGCGCGGGGGGAACCGGAGGACGCGGGGGCGCGGAAGCCGGGCCGGCCTGCGGATGCACGGGCCGCGGAGGCGGCGTCGAGACCGGGCTGGCGTTCGGATGGCGCGGGGGCGGCGTCGAAACCGGGCTCGCATTGGGGTGGCGGGGCGGCGGCGTCTGCCTCGGCGAAGCGTTCGGATGCGCGGGGCGCGCCGGCGGCGCGGCCGGACGGGGCGCGGCATTGGGGTGAACGGGGCGCGCCGGCGGCGCCGGCGGCTTCGGGGTGAAACCCGGCGCCATGCGAACGGGCGGCTTGGCGGCCGGCTGGGTTCCGGGCAGAGGATAGCCGGGCGCCATGCGAATGGGCGGCTTCACGGGGGGCGCCGCAGGGGCTGCCGGAGCGGCCGGCGGAACAGCCGGCGAGGCAGACGGAACGGCCGGCGGGGCAACCGGGGCTGCCGGCGGGGCGGCAGCGGCCGGGGGCGGCTGAGTCGGGGCAGCCGGCGGAACCGGTGCGGCCGGCGGCGGCGTCACGGGCGCCTTGGGGGCGACTTCCGCGGCCGGAGGGTGCTTGGGCGCATGGGCCGGCTTGGCGGCAGGGGCGCCTTCCGCGGCCGGAGGGTGCTTGGGCGCATGGGCCGGCTTGGCGGCAGGGACGCCTTCCGCGGCCGGGGGGTGCTTGGGCGCGTGAGCCGGCTTGGCGGCGGCGGGAGGCTTGGCAGCCGGAGCCGCGGCCGGCTTCTCGGCCGGAGCAGCCACAAGCTTGCGGGCCGCCGCAATCACGTCGTCGTCCACGGCGCTCAGCGTGTTTTTAACACTGATGCCGTTCTGGGCCAGCTTCTCCAGCAATTCCTTGCTGGGAATGCCCAGCTCCTTTGCTAATTCATGCGCTCTCATGACTTATTTCTGCCCGCTCTCTTCGGTGCCGATCTGCGACATGGCCGCGGCTTCGTAGATGCCCTTGGCCGTGTCGGCGTCGAATTCCGCATCGGTCTGGATGGCCGCGACGTCCGCCGCCAGGATGCCCTCGATATTGAGGAATCCGGCGCGGACGAGTTTCTCGGCGTTCACCTTGCCGATGCCCGGAATCTGGGCCAGACGGTCGATGGCGCGCGACATCTTCTCCTCGAAGCTGATATCGCCCTCTTCACGCTGGATGTCAACCTTCCACCCCAGAAGCTTGGCCGTCAGGCGCACGTTCTGGCCGCGCTTGCCGATGGCAAGCGACAGCTGATCCGCGTCCGCGGTGACATGGATGACCTTCGAGCGGTCCGGATCCAGCACCACCTTGGCAAGCTTGGCGGGCGAGAGGGCATTCGCCACATACGTGCGGATGTCGTCGCTCCACCGGACAATGTCGATCTTCTCGCCGGACAGCTCCTTGACGATGTTCTTGACCCGCATGCCGCGCATGCCGACGCAGGCGCCAACCGGATCGACCTTCTCCTCCTTGGAGAAGACGGCGATCTTGGTGCGCTGGCCGGGCTCGCGGGCGATCCCCTTGATTTCGATGGTGCCGTCGGCAATCTCGGCCACCTCAAGCTCGAAGAGCGCGCGGACAAAGTCGGGATGCGCGCGGGAAAGCACGAGGCTCGGCCCGCTGGTGTTCTCCTGCACCTCCAGGAGAAGCGCGCGGATGCGGTCGCCCTGCTGGTACTCCTCGCCCTGGATCCGCTCGTTCTTGGGCAGGACGGCCTCGGCGCGGCCCAGGTCCACGATGACGTCGGTGCGGTCGAACTGGCGCACAGAGCCGCTGATGATCTTGCCGATCTGGTCCTTGTACTCTTCCTTGACCATGGCCCGCTCGGCCTGCTTCAGTTTCTGGGTGAACGCCTGGCGGGCGTTCTGGGCGGCGATGCGGCCGAAATCGCGGGGGGTGACGTCGATGTCGAGGTCTTCGCCGAGAACGACGTCGGGCTTGAGCTTCTGGGCCTTGAGGAAGCTGATTTCATCGTGCAGATTGGTCACCTGCTCGACCACATTGACAGTGGCGATGGCCTTGATGACACAGGTCTTGCGATCGATTTCGATGCGCAGATTCTTCGCGGGACCGACGCTCTTCCGGGAGGCCTGCAGCAAAGCCGCCTCCAGCGCCTGAACGACCGTTTCACGGTCTACCCCGCGCTCTTTTTCCCAATAGGTGAGAAAGGCGCGAATTTCTTCCATGGCTCCTTCTCCTTCCACTTCGCAGGCTGCCCGGTTGCCCGGGAGGCCAGATTTACCAATAAAAAAAGTGGGTGCAAGACCCACTCATGGCGCAGACCCTCTTAACTAATCGAGGAGTAATATACTTGATATCCAACGCACGTCAAGAAGCAAAAGAACCCGCAACCGCGCAAAGGCGAGCCTTCTTGCTTGCCTGTCATCCCCTTACAATGGTAGAAAAGACAGGATATGAACACCCTGGGTATCGACAAAACACATCCGTTTGTCTCCAATCTGCTCAAAACCCACTATTACAAGACTTCCGCCCCCTCCCGGAGCGCCCCTTTTGCGACGCTGCGCTATTACCGGGGAGTCTTCGGCATCATCGCCCGCAGCAGCTGGATCGCCCGCTTCCGCCTGTTCAACAATCAGGACTGGTTCAATAGATCGTATTATATGATTCAAACCCTTGAAAATATCGGGGCGAATCTCGAGATTACCGGCATTGAACACCTGGCCCGCCAGAAGGGGGCCGTCGTGGTCGTCTGCAACCACATGAGCCTGCTGGAAACCTTCCTGCTCCCCTCCACCCTGCTCCCCTTCACCCCGATGTGCGTGGTCATCAAGAAGGAACTCACCGAATACCCCGCCTTCGGCCGCGTCATGAGCTCGGTCAACCACATCGCCGTCACCCGGAACAACCCGCGCGAGGACTTCCGGATCGTCATGGAAAAAGGCCTCGCCTATCTCCAGGCCGGCATCAGCGTCCTCATCTTCCCCCAGTCCACCCGCAATTCTGTCTTCGTCCCCGCGGAATTCAACACCCTAGGCGAAAAACTGGCCGCCAAGGCGGGCGTGCCCGTGCTCCCCGTCGCCGTCAAAACCGACCTCCAGGGCAACGGCCGCCTGTTCAAGGAATTCGGGGCGGTCAATCCCGCCTCCCCCGTCCGCATCGCCTACGGCCCCTCCGTCGACCCCCGGCAGGACGGCCGGCAGGCCCACGACGCCGTCATCACCTTCATTGGCGGACAACTCCGGGCCTGGGGCCTGCCGGTCCAGGACGCGACTCCCGCCCCCTCCTCCCCTACATGAACGACTCCTGGACAGAGATCGACCTGGGCGTCCTGCGCTCGAACCTGGCCGCCCTCCGCGCCGCCCTGGCCCCGTCCACGGATCTCATCGCCATGCTCAAGGCGGACGCCTACGGCCACGGCCTCGACCTGGTCGGCCCCGAGGCCTGGCGCTCCGGCATCCGCCGCTTCGCCGTCTTCCACGCCGCCGAGGCGCTCCAGCTGCGCCGCCTGCTGCCCCAGGCCGCCATTTTGTGGCTCGGGGTCGCGGAGCCAGGCGACGTCCCCCTGATCCTCGAAGCCCGCCTCGAACCCCTGCTCGTCTCCTCCAACCAGGCCCGCGGCCTGGCCCTGGAGGCCGCCCGCCTCGGCTCGGTCGTCACCGGCCAGGCCAAGATCGACACCGGCATGGGCCGCCTCGGCTTCGCCTGGGAGACCGCCGCCGCCGAACTGACCGCCCTGGCGGCCCTGCCCGGCCTGCGCCTGGCCGGCGCCGGAACACACCTGGCCTGCGCGGGGAGCGATCCCGCCTTCACCGCGCTCCAGATGACCCGGTTCAACCAGGCCCTCGAGGACTGCCGCCGCGCCGGCCTCGCGATCCCCTTCCGCCACGCGGCCAACAGCGCCGGCCTCTGCGGCTCCCCGGAGTGGCGGCTGGACGCGGTCCGCCCCGGCATCCTTCTCTACGGCTATGGCCCCCCCTCGCCGGGCGCCCCCCCCACCCGCCCCTTCCTTCAGTGGAAAACGCGCGTGGCGCAGGTCAAATCCGTGCCGGCCGGCTTTCGCGTCAGCTACGACTCCACCTACGTCACCCCCCGGGCCACCCGCATCGCCACCCTGCCGGCGGGCTACTCCGACGGCTACAGCCGCGCCTGGAGCAACCGCGGCGAAATCCTGGCCGGCGGCCGCCGCGCGCGGCTGGCGGGCAGGGTGACCATGAACCTGATCATGGCCGACCTGGGACCCGACTCGCCGGTCCAGGCGGGCGACGAAGCCGTGCTGCTGGGCGAACAGGGCGGCGCCTCGATCTGGGCGGACGAACTGGCGGCTCTGTCCGGCACCATTTCCTACGAGGTGCTCACCTCCATCCGGAGCCCCCGCCGGGCCGTGGAGGGCGCGCATGGCTAAACCCGATCAACTGTTCTCGGCCGGGGGCTTCTTCGCCGGCTGCCTGCGGACGCTTCCGGGCGCGCTGCGCGCCTCCGACCCGCTGCCGCCCGCGGCCGCCAAAACCGTGCCGGGCGATTTCCTCGGCATCTGCGTGGCCGCGCCCGACGATCCCGCGGGGGACGACTACGTCATCCGCTCGCTCCGCGAGCTGGGGTTGCACGACGTGCGGCTGGACATCACCTACGGCTACGAGGAGGCGCCCTCCGGCCGGCTGCTCAAGCGCCTGCTCGAGGCCCGGTTCCAGGTGTGGCTCCACCTCGTCCAGCCGCTCGAGGAGGCCCGGCTCATGCCGGCCCCCGTCGCGCTGGAGCGGTGGACCGCCTTCACCCGCGGGGTGTTCGCCGCCTACCGCCGGGCGCCCGTCTTCTTCGAGGCGGGCTCGACCTGCAACCGCCGCAAATGGACCGGCTACGCGAACCTGAACGCGTTCCTGATCGCCTGGCGGGCGGCGCTGACCGAGGCCCGCGCCGCCGGCGTGCCGCTGGCGGGGCTGAACGTCACGGACTTCGAGCCGGTCTACAACGCCGGCCTCCTCCACCTGCTCCGGGGCCCCGGCCTGCTGCCCGACGTGCAGACAGACAACCTGTTCGCCGAGCGCGCGACCGAGCCCGAGGCCTACGACCCCAAGATCCTGGGGCCCAACCTGGCCGGCCTGGCGCGCTTCAACCTGATGCGCAAGGCGCGCCTGCTGGCGGCCGTGGGGCGCGCCTTCGGCATCGCGGAAACGGTCTGCACCCACACGGCGTGGAGCGAGCGCCGCATCCGCCGGCTGCTGGAGGACGCCGAAGGCAAGCAGGCGGACTACCTTGCGCGCTACCTGCTGCTGGCCGCGGCCTCGGGCGCCTTGCGCCGCGTCTACTGGGGCCCCCTCATCGGCCAGCGCGAAGGGCTCATCGACGACGGCACGCACGAGTACCCGGAGCCGGTGCCGCACGTCACCTTCTACGGCCGCGCCCCGGGCAAGCCCGAGCACTACCGCATCCGGCCCGCCTTCCACGCGCTCCGCGCCCTCGCCGGCTTTTTGCCCGGCGCCACGTGGTCGCGCGCCCTGGCGGCGAGCCCCGACGTGACGATCCTGGAGTTCCGCACGCCCCGCGGGCTGGTCCACGCGGGCTGGACCCGCAACGGCCGGGCGGCGGACCTGGCGGCCCTCTACAAGCCGGCCGACCTGCTCGCAGCCCGGTTCCTGGACCGCGACGGCCGGATCCCGCGCCTCCCGCCGCCCGTGCTGACGGAGGCGCCGTTGTACCTGTTTTGGGAAAACGGGAGGGTGTTGGAGCTGAGGGGGCCGGCGGAGCCGATGGCGGCGCTGACGCTTTCGCGCGCCTCGACGCGGCGGCACCTGCCGGTCCGCGTCTCGGGCTGGCTGGGCCTGCTGTCCCTGCCCGCGGAGGACTGGCCATCGGAGCGGGTCGCGAACCGGTTCCTGCCGGACCGCCTGGAGGCCGCGCAGCAGGATGTGTTGAGGCGGGCCCGCAACACCGTCTGGGTGGCGGCCGACCCGGTGCGGCCCGGCGAAAAACTGGTGGTGAAGCAGGCCCGGGCGCGGCTCTGGCACAAACGCCTGCTCTCCCTCTACCAGCCCTCCAAGGCGCGGCGAAGCTGGAATTCCGCCTGCGAACTGGAGCGGCGCGGGGTGGCCACGCCGGAGCCGGTGGCCTTCTTCGAGCGGCCGGTCCGGCACGCGGCCCTCCAGTCGAGCTACTACGTCTGCCGCCTCTTCCCCGGCACGGGCTCGGTGCGCGCGGCCTTCACCGCCTTTGCCGCGGGGGCCGACTCGTTCGAGGGCCTTCCGAAGCAGGCGTTCTACGAAGCGCTGGCGGAGTTTGCCGGCCGCATGCACGAGCGGGGGGTCTACCACCGCGACCTCTCGGCCGGAAACGTGCTGGCGCGGGTGCGGGACGGGCGGGCGGAATTCAGCGTCATCGACACGGGGCGCGCGCGGTTCTTTCCCGGCCCCTTGAAAGAGCGGCTTCGGCTGGCTGACCTGAAGCGCCTCTGCCACCCGCTCACCTGGCCCGAGCGGGAGCTGTTCGTCTGCCTGTACCTCGGCCGCCTGGGGCTGGCCTTCAGCGGGCTGCGGCGGCTGCCCTTCGCGCTTTACGACGCCAAGCACCGTTTTAAAAAATGGATCCGGCCGCTACGCGGGAAATAGGTACCGCTTCACGAACTCGTCCGTGCGCCAGATGTAGCGGGCCGCCGCCACGCGGCGGGCCTTCTCGCCCATGCGGACGCGCAGCTCGGCGTCGGAGGCCAGGCGGCCCATGGCCGCGGCCATCTCCTCGGGGGAATGCGCCACCAGGCCGCCCCCCTCGTTGATCTTCTCGGTCAGGATGGCAAGGTCGCTCACGATCAGGGGGCACCCGCTGAGCATGCCCTGCACGGCGGCCTGGCTGAAGGTCTCGCGCATGACGCCCTCGTCGCGGGACGGCGCCAGCATGACGTCCATGCGCTTCAGGAAATCCGCCATCGCGTCGAACGGCATCCATTCGTAGCAGAGGATGCGGGGATCCCCGCTCGACCGCGGCTCGCGGAACGAGGCCAGGTGGAGCCGGCAGCGGTCCGCCACCGCGGGCGGGAGCAGGCGGAAGGCCTCCACGGCCGTGTCGGCCCCCTTCCACGCGCTGTTCAAGTCGCCGATCAGGCAGAAATCCACCGGCTCGGAGGCCGCCTTGGCCGGGCGCGGGCCCAGGAAGCGGTCGGCCTGCGTGACCCCGTAATAGACCTCCACGCGCCCGTAGCGGCGCCCCTCGAAATGCTTGGCGATCCGGCGGTTCACGGCCACCACGTCGGTCGGCATCGCCCCCTGCGCGTCCACGAACCGGGGCGCGGGCTCGCGGTGGGCCAGCAGCACGGCGCGCGGGGCCAGTCCCCATTTCCGGATCAGGCCGAGGGCCGGGATCAGGCGGTCGCCCACGTTGCCCGTGAGCAGCGCGGAAAACCGGCGCCGGCGCAGGCGCCACAGCGCGACGACCGCCCCGGGAATGCCCTTCAGCCAGCCGGGGAAGCCGACCGTCTCGGGCGCGGCGGGACCCAGCCGGCGCGCCAGCAGGCGGGCCCAGTCGGGGTGCGCCACGACGGTGACCTTGATGCCGAGGCGGACCAGGTCGCCCAGCAGGTTGGCGTTGAAAATCTCGACGCCGCGCGCCTCGGACTGGCACGGTTCGAGGAACACCTTCTCAAGAAACAGGATGGAGGATTCAGTACCGCTCAATCGAGGTTCCCCGCTTTCTGCGATGCCTCTCCCAGAGCCGCCGCGTCTCCCGGTCCACTTTTCCAATCCATTCCCGGAACCGCTCCCGGGGCAGCCCGCGCCGCCCGGCGTAGCGCAGCCAGAACCTCAGCCGCAGGTTCCGGCTGCCCGGGGTGTAGGCGTTCAGGCGGGCGAGGTCGCCCAGCCAGTCCCCCTCGGCGGCCGCGCCGCCGCTCCGGGTCGCCTCGTGGAGGTCAACCAGGAGCAGGCGCTCCGCCGCCTCCCCGGGCCGCTCCACCAGCAGGTTGTCGCCGTGCAGGTCGTGATGGCAGTAACCCCGCCCGTGCAGGGCCGCCGCCAGGTCCGCGGCCGCGCCCGCCGCGCGCCGGGCCGGGCCGGCCGCCGCGTTTTCCAGCAACCCTGAAAGCGTCAGCGGCGGAACGACGGCCCGCAGCACCAGGATCCCGCCGACCCACAGGCCGCACCGCCGCCTTTCGCCCAGCGCCAGGCAGTCCGCCACGGGAAGGCCCTCGCCGCCCAGGCGGGCGTTCATCGCCCACTCCGCCTCCGGCCGGCTCGGCGTGAACGCGAAACGCAGCGCCTCGCCCGTGTGGCGGAGGCCGTACCACTTGACGAAAAGGCCCGCGCCGGGCGACTCGTCCAGCGCGCTGACGCGGCTGCCCCAGCGCTGCACGATCCGCCAGCCGCGGCCATCGGCGGCGGGCGGGCTCCACTCGCGCCCCAGGATGAGGGGCGCGGCCTCGGGCCGGACCCGCCAGCGCCAGCCGGCATGCTCCACGCTCAGCCAGTCCGTCCTCACCGCCGGCTTCCCAGCGAATCGTAAAAGGCGAGGCACCGGCCCGCCTGGGTCCGGCTCTCGAAGCGCTCGCGGGCGTCCAGGGCGGCCCGGGCTCCCGCCTGCTCGCGCAGGACCGGATCGGCCAGCAGGGCCTCCAGGGCGGTCGCCAGGGCTTGCGGTTCCAGCTCCGCCACGAAACCGGTCTTCCCCTCCCGCACCAGATCCATCGGGTAGCCCGACCGGCCGGCCACCACCGGCAGGCCGGCCGCCATGGCCTCGCGCACGGTGCGGCAGGAAGGATCGGTGCCCGGAAACGGATAGGCCAGCAGGTCCATGGCCTTGTAGGCGTCCACCAACCGGCGCTCGCGGCAATAGCCGGGCAGCACCACGCGGTCGCGGATGCCGAGTTCCTCGGCCGGCCGCTCGATGATGGACTCCACGGCCCCCTCCCCGCCGCGCCCCACAATCATCAGCTTGAGCGTGGGATAGCGCGCCGCCAGCCGGGCCGTCGCCTCGATGACCACGTCCAGCCGGCGCGCCTCGCGGATGCGGGTGACCATGCCGATGACCATGTCCTCCGGCTTCAACCCGAAGGAAGCCCGGGCCTCCGCCCGCGACACGGGAACCTGGAAGCGGGCCACGTCGAGCCCCGGCTCGATGACGGCGATGCGGGATTCCGGAATCTTGAACAGGCGCACCAGGTTTTCCCGGGCGCGCGGGGTGATGACCACGGCGCCGTCGGTATACCGCTTCAGCAGGAGGTTCGGCCGGAACGACTGGCGCGGCCCCTCGGGCTCGTAAAAGGTGGCCACCACGCGGGCCTTGGGAAGGGCGCGCCGGGCCGCATAGCCCCCCAGCAGATGGGCGTTGGTCATGTGGGCGTGAATGATGTCGAACCGGTTTTCCCGCATGAACCGGATCAGGCGGGGCAGCGCGACGACGGCTTCGAACGGATTGAAATGCTTGGACAGGTTTAGCACCACCGGCTGCAAGCCCTTGGTGCGCGCCCGGTGCTCCACCGCATCGTTGGCGTCAAAGGGACATCGGCCACAAACAAACGTGGCGTCGGCGCCCGACCGGATCTGGCCCAGAACCATGTCCGCGGCAGGTTCCGCGCGTTCGGTCCACTTCCAGTTGCTCAGCAGATGCAGTATTTTGAGCATTCGTTTATCTTATGCCTTTTTCATTAAAAAGCAAGATCCGCCTGAGCGGACCTCTTTTCCCGGAGAACCTCCTCGAGAAGGGCCTCCACCGCGGTTGTGTTGGTTTCATGCGAATAGGTTTCCGCCAGGCGCCGGGCAGGGCCGGCGGCGGAACCGTCGGCAGCCGTCCCGTAGAGGTGGCTCAGCCGGGCAGCGAGTTCGTCCGGGTCCCGGGGGTCGTCCAGGAGCCCGGCCGCCGGTTCGTTCCGGAGCAGGCCGGCCACCCCGGCCCCGCGGCTGACGGCGACGGGGAGGCCGCAGGCCAGCGCCTCGAGCACGACGTTGCCGAACGCCTCCTGCACCGCGGGAAGCGCCAGGAGGTCGGCGGCGGCGTAGAGGGGGGCGGGATCGGGCTGGTAGCCGGCGAACCGGACCCGGGCCGCCACGCCCAGCCGGGCCGCCAGGGCGCGATAGGCGTTCGTCTCGGGGTCGGCGCCCGCGACCAGGAGGTGCCAGGCGGGCTCGGGGATCCGGGCGAAGGCCTGGATGAGGACGTCGAGCCCCTTGCGCCGGAAGCCGTTGCCCAGGAAGAGCACGCAGGGGGCGTCCGGCGGAATGCCGAACTGGACCCGGACGGCGGCGCGGTGGCGGCCGCGCAGGGAAAGGTTCAGCCGGCCGGTATCCACGCCGTCCGGGATGACGCGGATGGCGGACTCGGGAAGGCCGTAGGTGCGCATCAGGTCGCCCTTGACGGTTTCCGAGATAGCCAGCACGCGGCGGAAATGGCCGGGGCGGTACTGCCGGCGCTCGATGGACAGGATGGAGCGGTGGAGCGGATGCAGGCGGCGGAAGGCGGCGCGGGCGGGGGACTGGACCTTGCCGAGCGTCTCGAGGAAGGCGGCGTGGGTGCCGCCCCCGCAACGGACCACGTCCTGGCGGAGCAGGCGCGCAAAGCCGGTAACCAGGTCGTGCCCGCCGCGGAAGGCCAGGCGGGGACCCAGCCAGGCCAGGCTCCAGAGCCTCGCCAGGGCGTCGAAACCTAAAACAGGAACACGGACGACGCGGCAGCCGGGCGGGACCGGGCCGCCGGCGCGAAGCAGGTAAAGGGTGACGGCGTGGCCCCGGCCCGCAAGGCCGGCGGCCAGCTGGAGAAGGTCGCGTTCCGTCCCCCCGCGCCCATCGATGGATTTTGCGACAAAGGCCAAGTCCATAGGCTCCGGACTTTGTCAGAGCGGACAAGCGAGCGCAAGAGTAAACGGCAAGTCAGGATTTTCCCCGCCGTAAATGCGCCTCAGCCCCATGTCGCAACCGGCCCGCCTTGGCCTATCCTCTCCACATGGTCACCATACGCGACAAAGGGCAGGGAAGGATCTGGTCATGAGTTTTACCGAGGCGGAAAAGGGGTTCTTGTATGCTTTGCAGTGCGGGCTGCCGCTGATTCGGCGGCCGTTCGAGGCCCTGGGGGCCGAGTGGGGATTCTCCGAAAAGGAAGCGGTGTCCTTCGTGGCGCGCCTGTTCGCCGACGGGGTCGGCCGGCGGCTGGGCGCGATTTTCCACCCGAAACGGCTGGGCTACCGCAGCGCCCTGTGCGCCGTCTCCCTCCCCAACGAGGCGTGGGCCGAGGCGGTGGCCAGCGTGGTGGTCCCCCACCCCGGCGTCACCCGCTGCCACCTGCGCGCCTGGCCCGGCGGGCTCGACACCCTGGGCCCGGGAAGCCCGCGGGGGCGAACCGCGCCGAACCTGTGGTTCACCTGCACGGCGCCAGCCCGGAAACTGGATAGCGTGCTGCTCGACCTGCGCGACCGGGTGGACCCGGCCGACCTGATGGTGCTGCCGTCGCAGACCTGCTTCAAGTTCGACGAGGTGTTCGACCCGCGGACCATCACCCGGTGCGAAGGCTCCTTCAGCCGGTGGGACGAGCCGGAGGCGGCCGACGAGCACGACCCGGACTTCACGGAGACGCAAAAGGCCGTGGTGCGGTATTTCCAGGGCCACGTCCAGCCGACGGCCGACCTGTTCGCGCAGGCGGCCGCGGCGGTGGGCATCCCGGTGGACAACCTGCTCGACATGCTCCGGGACTGGCGCGAACGGGTTGTCCTGCGCCGTTTCGCCCTGGTCCTGCGCCACGAGAATATCGGCTTCAAGGCCAGCGGCATGGGCGTGTGGAACGTGCCATCCCAGCTGGTCCACTGCGCCGGCCGCTGCCTGGCGGCCTTTCCCGAGGTGACGCACTGCTACGAACGCATCCCCACGCCCGGCTTCTCCTACAACCTGTTCGCCATGATCCACGGCGAGGACTGGGAACAGGTCAGCGAGTCGTTCATCCGGGTCTCGGCCCTGGCCGACGTTCCCGAGGGCCGCATGCTGGGCTCCCTGCGCGAGTTCAAGAAATCGGACACCCGCTTCTTCTGCGAAGAGGAGGCCACCCCTGAACCCGCCCCCCCCGCCGCCTCCCTCCAACCCATGCTGGCGGAGAGATAGACAGCTATCCGCTATCAGCTATTCTTCAACACTTCGCTATCAGCTATCAGCTATCAGCTATTCTTCAATCAATCGACCAGCGCACCTGGCGCAGCACGGCGCGCGGATTCCCCTTTAGCACCTCGTACCAGACGGAGAGGATCCGGCCGTCCGGCAGCTCGACCGACGAGGGGTAGCCCAGGTCCGTGTTGAGCCCGTCCGCGCTGATGGTCAGCGGAGCGGACCAGGAGCGGCCGGCGTCCGAGCTGATCCGCGCCTGGTTGCCGAACGGGGCGCGCCGGTAGCCGTGGGTCATCAGCAGCCGCCCGTCCCGCAGCCGCAGCAGGTGGGAGGGCGTGCCCCAGACCCCGATCGAATGCGGCACGCTCCAGGTGAGCCCCCCGTCCTCGGATTCCGTCTGGAGCGTCTCCTGCTCGTGCGGCTTGCCGTGGTTGCGGATCTGGGCGACGAGGCGGCCGCCCGGGGCCTCGGCCACGTGGGGCTCATGGTAGTCGGCCGCGGCATGGCCGGGCGCGAAGGGGATTGTTCCGATAATCGCCCAGCTGCGCCCGTCGTCCCGGGATTCGGCCGCCGCCAGCTCCATGCTCTCGTGGCTGCTGCCCCGGTTCCAGGAGGCGGGGGGCCCCGTCCGCTTGCCCACGTGAAGAAGCCGGCCGTCGGCCAGCTCGATGGGGCCGTGCGGACTGCTCACCCGCGCCGGCACGCGCGGCTGCCAGGTCGCGCCGCCGTCCTCCGAGCGCGCGACCCAGTCGCCCAGTTCGTCGCGCACGCGCACCGTCTCGACCAGCTTCGCCCGGGCGGCGCGCCAGAGCTCCTGCGTCTCGCGGGGAAGCCAGTCGATCTGCCCCATCTCCTGCCGGTACAGATAGTTCATCCAGGCGAGGGAGTTGAACCAGGTGAGCACCAGGGCCCCTTTTTCCGTCTCGAGCAGGCCGGCGTCGCGGTCGTCGAGCGCGGTGTCCGCCGCGGTCGCGGGCTGCGACCAGGTGTCGCCGCCGTCCCGGCTCCGGATCAGGAACACCTTGCCGAAAGGGTCCACGTGCTCGAGGCGACCAGCGGAGCAGACCGCCAGCAGGTCCCCGTTCCGGAGCCGGGCCACCGTGGGCCAGCCGTGATACGAACTGTCATGGCTGATGACGGTCGTGTCGTGAAGCTCAAGTCGCATGATGGATCCCCCGTTTCGCGCCATCATAAGGAAAAGGCCTGGTCGATACTATCTGGAAATCAGGAAATCAGGAATGTCTTGTTCGTTTCCTGATTTCCAGCTTCAGCCGCCTTCCCGTTTCCCCGCCGCCGAGCTTGCCTTTATGCGGAGAGTGGCGGTATGATTGGAAAAGTCATTGGGGAGACAGCGGCATGAATCATTTTCCGAGGACGATGGTCGGCGGCGTATCCATGCCCCGGCTGATTATCGGGACCAACTGGTTCCTGGGCTATTCGCACACCAGCCT
>JBIIYJ010000400.1:0-4332 GCA_044346855.1 Kiritimatiellia bacterium | reverse complement strand
TCCCTCTTCTCCTCAGTTCTGTCTTTGACAGGGCCGGTCACGCGCCTCGTTTCACAGGCGGTAGCGGCGAATCGCCTGACCGAGTTGACGAAGAACCTGCTGCTCTTCGGGATGAATATCCCCAAAGGGGCGCGGGCCGACATTCAGGAAGAAGACCGCATCTTTCGATCGCACGGCGCGATACGTCGCCAGAATCTCGTCCGCTCGCTTCACGGCGTGATTCCACGGCTGGTACGACCAGCAGTTGAGGTTCCACCAGCAAGCGGTCGGCCTGTCGCCGATCTCCGTGCAGTTAAAGCCTATCTTGTTTTCCCCGGGCAGATCCAGTTCCCAGATCTGATAGTCCTCGCCTCGCAGGGGAAGCACGTGGGTGTTGTTGGTGATGACGGCGTCGGGCTGCAGCGAGTGGATCAGATCGTAGGTGCCCGCAAGGTCCCACATGCCGCGCGCGGGGAAGAACTCCATGGCGCGACGATCCTTGGCGATCCAATCAGCGCAAGGCCAATACCCGTCGAAGAGAATGCCGCCGATCTTGCCATACCGGGTGCATAACTCCCGGATCTGGTTCTGGTAGTAGGTAACGTAACCTTCCCAGTTGCGCCGGTAGTCGGGATGGGTCCAGTCCACCAGGGAGTAGTAGAAGTGCAAATCGATGCCGCGATCGGAAAGGGCTTCGGCCAGTTCGGCGAGAACATCCCGCCCGAAGGTGGTGCGGGTGACCTTGAAGTCGGTGTATTCCGTGTCCCACAGGCAGAAGCCGTCGTGGTGCTTGGAGGTGATCAGAAGAAACTTTTGCCCGGCCTCCAGCATGAGGTCGGCCCACTCCTCCGCATGGAAGCGGACCGGATTGAAGCTTTCCATGCGCTTCCGGTACGTATTGAAGGGAATGCGGTCGGCGTAATAGATCCACTCGGTCCCGGAGTGGCTCAGGGAGTAGAGCCCCCAGTGAACCGACATCCCGAACCCGGCGTTGCAGAAGCGTCGAACACCCTTGCGGGTTGCCTGCAGTTTGGCGCTATCGGTATTCTCCACGGTGACTGCCTTCGCCTTGGCCATCTTGAATCCTCCTGTTGAACGTCCGGCCTCTCCGGACGGTGACCCGTCTCGGGTCACCGGTACGGAGCAGGCGGTTATTGTCTTGCGCCTCCAAGTCCCATGTCAGCCGCAACGGCAGCCAGCCGCGCATCTTTTGTCAGCAAACTAGAACGCTCAATCAGGCAGGACGCCAAGAGGTGGATGTCAATCAGGCCAAGCCCCTTCCCCTGCAGCTTCCTGCGCCCGATCAACTGGAGCACCTCGTCGTCGCCGGCCTTCGTGGCCTGCGGGAGGGCTCGGAGCAAGGAGAGAATTTCCGCCCGGTTCTGAATGTTGCCGCAGGCCAGCTCGCCAATCACAAAAGGGTGGATAACCACCTCGTCAGCCTCAAGCAGTTCCGCCAGGTATTGGTTCCTGCAGCGAAGGTGGTCAATCCACACGGATGTATCGACCAAAATCAATGTGACGGCCTCCGTCGGGGAATCGGTCGTACTTGGGGCTCGCTGCCGCCAAGCGCGGCGAGTCTGCGGGCGCTACGGCGTTCCACCAGGCTTTCAAGCCCCATTCTTACCAACGCGGTCTTCTCCCTGACGCCTGTCAATTCGGACGCGCGCTTCAGGATGTGCTCATCAATATTAAGCGTCGTTCTCATGCATCATATAATGCCCTATTTATATGCATCCGTCAAGCAGCCAACATGCCGCTCAGCCGGAGCCGCGCCAGCGGCGATAGGCCCGAGCCTGGTTGGCCAGGCCTTTCCTTCTCGCGGTCGCTATCGCTATCGGTACCGCTATCGGTATCGCTATCGATCATGCGCGTGTCGAAACCGATAGCGATACCGATGCCGATACCGACCCCGATTAAATCTCTTTGATCCGAATTGATCAAATCATTTTCTTCAGCCAACGTTGCCCATGAGCGAACGGCGTTAGCCGGCACGCTCGTTGGGCTGGGTGGAGCCTTTGTTCTTTTTGATCATTACGTGCGATGCAATCCCGACGCAAAGCAGAACCAGGAGCCAGATGGCGAAATTGATTCCGAATCGCTCAAAATGCCAGCTGCTCATGATGCTGATGCCCGGTGCCGTCCCAACAAACCAAACAGGAAACCCTCGCAATGTAATGATTCCGACGGTTGCTTCCTGGGAATAATCTTTGCCTACTTCGATGAACCCCGACAGACATGTGGCAATTAACGCCATAACAGGAATGCCGACGACATAGAGGAATCCAAGTCCCAGTAACGTTAGTGATCTCCTCATATCTATTCTTCCTGCTCCAACGGCGCCGCTCTGCGTGAGCCGCGCCAGCGGCGATACGCAAGGTTGCCCGGTTCGGTTTGATTTCCATTTTGCGGGACTGAACGATTTCACCACAGAGAACACAGAGGACTGTTGCATTGTGTGTTGCTTTTCTTGATCCGGATTTCTCTGTGTTCTCTGTGTTGATAAATCTTTTTTGTTTCCCGAACGGCGCCGCTCTGCGTGAGCCGCGCCAGCGGCGATACGCAGCAGCAGGTCGTTCGAAGCATCAAGCTTTTAGTTCCGGGCACACTCCGTCCCCGTCAGTTATGCGAAACTGTCCCCAGAATATGTCATCTGTCCTGGATTATCCATCGTATATTGTTCGATCGAAGTTCTTTCTCACGCGGAAAATCGGAGACGCAGAGCAATCAAACACGGGCTCTGTTTTCTCTGTTTCTCCGCTGCTCCGTATGGATAATACAAATGTCCATGCGAAGCCTGGATTTGGCGCGCTTCGCGCCCCCTCTTTGCTTTCTCTTATCCGTGGAATCGGTGTGATCCGTGGTGATGCTTCCCCTTTTCGCGCCTTCCGCGTGTTTCGTAGTTACATCCAGCTCAGAGTCTAAGATTAGGATTTTGACAGGGACAGCGGCATTTATGTTTCCTTGAGCTTCTCGTACAACGTACTGCGACTGATACCCAGTCGCTCGGCCGCGAGCCGTTTGTTTCCCCCGCATTCCGCGAGGACAGCCAGGATATGATCCCGCTCCATCCGCTCCAGCGATTGCTCTTCCGCCGGGCCCGCGCCCGCCTCCGCCTTCAACGCCACCTCGGGAGGAAGGTCGTCCTCGGTGATGATCCCATTCTCCGCCAGCACCAGGCCCCGCTCCACCACGTTGCGCAGCTCGCGGATGTTGCCGGGCCAGCCATACCCCTGCAGCCGGGCCAGGGCCTCCGGCGACACGGCGCAGACGCCCCGCGCCGTCTCCCGCGACAGCGTCTCCGCGTAATGCCGCACCAGCTCGGGGATGTCCTCCCGCCGCTCGCGCAGGGGCGGCAGAGTCAGGGCGATGACGTTGAGCCGGTAGAACAGGTCCTCCCGGAAGCGGCCGGACTTGATCCCCTTCTCCAGATCACGGTTCGTGGCCGCGATGATGCGGACGTTCACGCGCATCGGCTTCGTACCGCCCAGCCGCATGAACTCGCCCTCCTGCAAAACGCGCAGGAGCTTCACCTGCATCACCAGCGAGAGCTCGCCGATTTCATCCAGGAAAATGGTTCCGCCGTCCGCCTCCTCGAACACGCCCTTCTTCATCCCCACGGCGCCGGTAAAGGCCCCCTTCTCGTGGCCGAACAGCATGCTCCCGAGCAGGTTCTCGTCGATGGCGCTGCAATGCACCGGGATGAACGGCCGGTCGCGCCGGGGACTCTCGTCCACGATCAGCCGCGCAAACAACTCCTTGCCCGTTCCCGTCTCCCCCCGGATCAGCACGGTGGCCTCGTGCTTCGCCGCCTTGACCGCCTGGCGCATCACCTGCAGCAGCGCCGCCCCGCGCCCGACGATCACCGGGGGCGCGCGCCGAACGGACGGCCCCGCCGCCTGCACCGCGGCCCGGTGCGTCATCAGCTCCCGCAGCCCCAGTGCCGCGCCCACCGCCTCCGCGGCCGCCCGGAAAACGGCCAGCAGCGCGGAGGGGAACACGCTGCGCCCCTGCACGCACAGGCAGCCGATCACCCGGCCGCAGGTCGAAATGGGAAACACGGCCCCGTCGGCCACGTCCTCCGCCTCCACCCGCCGCCCGTGCGAGCGGTACACGGCCTGCCCCGCCCGCACCTCGGCCGCCACGTCCTCCGACGCGCTCCAGGTCTTGATCGAGGCGTCCGCCCCCTCGTGCCAGATCCACTTCCACGCCCCCTCCGGCTCCACGAGCAGCCCCACCCCGCTGCCGGTCACCTGCCGGATCCCGGACAGATCGTTGATCGCCAGCCGCACATAATCGTCCAGCGGCCGCGTCTGGATGTTGGACAGCGCCTTCAGCAGCTGCCACGCATAC
>JBIIYJ010000399.1:0-4335 GCA_044346855.1 Kiritimatiellia bacterium | reverse complement strand
CGCAGTACCTGCTCGACATCGCCGTCATCGCTCCGATGCTGGGCCTGTTCGGCACCGTGCTGGGCATGATGAAGGCCTTCCAGGTCGTCGCACTGGACCTGGCCAAGGCCAAGCCCATCCTCCTGGCTGGCGGCGTGGCCGAGGCCCTGATCACGACGGCCTTCGGCCTCATCGTCGGCATCCCGGCGATGATGTTCCACGCCTACTTCCGCTCGCGGTCGGCCCGCCTGATCGCCACGCTGGAGGCCGCCTCGGCCGAAGTCCTCACCGCCCTGATCCGCAAGAGGAACGTATGAAGTTCTCGGGCAAGCTCAAAGAGGCTCCCGTGGGGTTCCAGATCGCGCCGATGATCGACGTGGTGTTCCTGCTTCTGATCTTTTTCGTCACCAGCCAGATCTACGCGCAATGGGAATCCGAAATCGGGATCAACCTGCCCACCGCCAAGACGGCCGAGGAGAATCCCCGGTCCCCCGGCGAGATCATCATCAACGTCTCCCGCGACGGAACGGTGGTGGTCAGCGGCCAGACGCTCGACGACGCCCGGCTGACCACGGTGCTGGAGCGCCTGGTCTCCGTCTTCCCGGGCCAGCCCGTGCTGATCCGGGCCGACCGCAAGACCGCCTACGAGCAGGTGGTGCGGGTGCTCGACATCTGCCGCCGCTGCGACGTGTGGAACGTCTCCTTCGCCACGGCCCTGTCGGAACCGGAGCTCCCGGCCCCATGAAGTCCGGCTGGATCATGGCCTGGCTCCTCCTTCTGGCCGCCGCGGCGTACGCGGCGTCGCCCGAGGAAACCGCCCAGCTCCAGTTCGCCGACGGCCTGTTCCGGCGGGGCATCCGGGACCTGGCGCTGAAGGAGTACATGCTCTTCCTGGAGAAATATCCCGCGAGCGAATCGGCCGACGCGGTCTGGTTCCGGAGCGGCGAGTGCTACCGGGAGATGGGCAACCGCGTGGCCGCCGACGCGGCGTACGGCCGCGTGGCCGCCATGCCCGGCAGCGCCAACCGGTTCCGCGCGCTGCTGCGCCGGGCGGAGCTGTCCACCGAATCGGGACGCGACGAGGCCGCCGCCGGCCTGCTCCGCGGGCTGCTCGCCGAAAAGCCGCCGGCCGACATCGCCGCCGACGCCGTCTTCCGCCTCGCCGCCGCGCTCGAAAAGCTGGGCAAGCCGGGCGAGGCCGCCGCCTCCTACGAGCGGGTCCTGCGCGACTACCCGGCCTCCCCGTTCGTTCCCTACGCCAACCTGGCCCTGGGCGGCCTGGCCGTGGCGGGGCAGGGGGGCGACGCCCGCGCCGAGCCGTTCTTCGCCAAGGCGGCCGAGGCAAGCGTCGATGCGCGCGTCTCCGCCGAAGCGTGGTACCAGCTCGGGAACCTGTATTACCGCGGCTCGAACTACGTGAAAAGCGCCTACGCCTTCGACCAGCTGTTCAACCGCTTCGGAACCGATTCCCGCGTGGCCCCGGCCCGGCTGCAGGCCGCCTGGTCCTACCACCGCGCGGGCCGCCACGCGGACACGGTCAAGCTGGCCGACCTCGCGCTGGCGACCAACGAGCCGCCCGTGGACGGCTGGCTCTACCTCGCGGCCAACAGCGAGCGCCAGCTTCAGCGCCAGACCTCCGCCGCCGCGCGGTACGAGTCGCTCATCCGCCGCTTCCCCGAAAGCCCCTATGCCCCCCGCGCCGCCTACGAGCGCGCCCTCGCCCTCTTCGCCGACAGCCAGTTCGAGGCCGCGGCCATCCAGGCCCGCGCCATTCCCCCCGACAGCGGCATGGCTGACCAGGTCTGCTGGCTGCTCGCGGAATCGTACGCCGCGCTGAAGGACGAGAACCAGGCGATCCAGTACTACCGCCTCATCGCCGACAGCCACCCGCGCTCGCCCCTGGCGCCCGAGGCGCTCTACCGCCTGGGCGAGGTGCTCAAGAGGCGGGGCGAGGACTGGAACGCGGCCGAGTGCTACCGGGCCGTCTTCAGCCGCTATCCGGATTCGCCCCTCGCGGCCCGGGGCATCTTCGCCGCCGCCTACTCCGCGGCCAAGGCCGGTCGCAAGGAGGACGCGGCCCGCGACTGGGGCCGGTTCCTCGCCGCGTTCCCGGAGCACGAGCTGGCGTCCGACGCCCTGTACCAGAAGGCCGTGGTCGAGGCCCAGCTCGGGCGCAACGACCAGGCCCTGGAAACCTACGCCCTGCTGCTGCGCCGCTTCCCGAAGACGCCTTACGCGGCCGACGCCCGCTTCTGGAGCGGCGTGATGCTGGAGAGCGCCGGCAAGTTCGAGGACGCGGCCCGCGAGCTGCGCGGCGCCCTGGCCTCCGAGCCCTCCGAAAACACCGCCCGGCAGGCCCGCCTCCGCCTGGCCATCGTTTTGTTCCGCCTCGGCCAGCACCCCGAGTCGGCCGAGCTGGCCCAGGGCATCATCGGCACCCCGCTGCGCGACGACCTTCCGCCCGGACTTCTCGAGTGGCTGGCGGAATACCGGCTCAAGGGCGGGGACCCGGCCCGCGCGCTCGAGGCGGCCCGGCAGCTCGCCTCGGAGAAGCGCGAGCCCTCCTGGACCCAGATCGGCGCCACGCTGGCCGGCGAGGCGCTTCGCAAGCTCGGGAAGAACGGGGAGGCCCGCGCCCAGTTCGAGGCCGCCGCCGCGGTCGCCGCCGACACCCCCTCGGAATCGCGGGCGTGGCTCAACCTGGGCGACCTGGCCCTGGCCGACGCCCGGCCCGCCGACGCCGGGAAGGCCTACGGCGAGGCCGTCCGCCTGGCCGGCGCCAACGAGGGCGTCCGCGCCCGGGCCACCTTCGGAACCGCCCGCGCGCTCGAGGCCGGCGGCGACGTCGCGGGCGCCGTGCGCTTTTACCTGAACGTGGCGCTGCTGTACCAGGATCCCGAGCTGACCCCCGAAAGCCTGTACAAGGCCGCCGCGGAGTTCAGGCGGACGGGTCGGGCCAAGGAGGCGGCCGACCTGACGGCGGAGCTGAAGAACCTGTACCCGAAAAGCCCCTGGGCGGCCAAGGAATAGGAGCGGGCATGCGACACAAACTCCTGCCTGATCTGGACGACGCGGTCTTCGCGGACGTGGAGGCGCTCCACGCCCGCCTGCAGCGCCGACGGCTGTGGATCGGTATGGTCGCCGCCACCCTTTCCGTGATTTTCCACGTCCTCATCGCCATGCGCCTGCCGGGCTTCCCTCTGCCGCGGTCCCTGGAAAGGGCGAAGGAGACAGTCCACAAGACCTTCAAGGTGGCCGAGGTGTCCCCCGTGCCGCGCTCGGCCGAGCCGGACCGGCCCGAGGCGGCCACCTCCCTGAAGCCAGGCCCCGGCTTCAACGTGCAGTCGGACGCCATCGCGCTGAAGCGGATGGTGGACGAGGTCAAGCTGGCCCCGCAGCCCCTCCCGCCGGGCGCCCTCGAGCAGTCCGCCGGCGCGCCGCCGACCCCGGACGCCCCCAAGACCGAACTCTGGTCGCCCCGCGAGGAGATCCTGAAGGTCGAGGATCGCCTGGTGCGCGAGGAGCTGCCGGACCGGCCCCGCCGGCTGATTCCCGATGTCGCCCGCATCAAGGGCGCGGCGGACGTGACCCTGCCGGTGGAAGCCCCGCACAAGGTGGGCGGCGGGCTGGAACTGTCCGATGCCGCGAAGAAGAGCGTGGCCGAGGCGCGGCCGCCCTCGGTGAGCGCGGCGGACACGGGATGGGAGAGGCTGGAGGACCTGCTCAAGGCGGCCCCCGGCCCGAGGCTCGGATCGGGCGCCGCGGAAGCGGGCGGCCGCCGCCCGCCGGAAACCGTCGCCATGCTTCCGCCCCCCTCGGGCGAGCCGCTCACGCCGATCGAGAGCCTGCTCAGGGCCAGGCTCAGCGTCTTTTCCGACCGCTCCGATCCCGATTACAAGTATGCCCGGGTCGACATCGAGCGGGCCGGCGCCGACGCCATGCCCGTGCTGCCCAAGGACATCCTCTTCATCCAGGATTGTTCGGGCAGCATCACGGAGCAGCGCCTCGCCTTCTGCCGGGACGGGCTCCTGCGCTGCCTGGCCCAGCTGTCGCCCCGCGACCGGTTCAACGTCGTCGAGTTCAGGGATGCGACGCGGCGCTGTTTCACCGACTGGGCGCCCGCCAACGCCCAGAACGTCGAACAGGCCCGCACCTTCGTGCGGGCCATGGTCTCGCACGGCTATACCGACATCTACGCCTCGCTCCGGGAGTTGCTCGCCATGGAGCGGAAGCCGGTCCGGCCGGTCGTCGTCATTTTGATCAGCGACGGCCTGCCCACCGCCGGCGTGCGCGACAGCGCGGAGATCATCTCGGCCTTCACCCGCGAGAACGGCGGGGCCGTCTCCGTCTTCGCCA
>JBIIYJ010000398.1:0-4345 GCA_044346855.1 Kiritimatiellia bacterium | reverse complement strand
AAGGGCCTTCCGCTCTTTTTCGGGGAAGGCTCCTCCGTGGGCGACGTGGAGCCCTACCGGCTGTGGATGGCCGTGGCCGCCTTCCCGCTGCTCGCGCTCCTGCGGGGGCTCGGGGATTTCGGCAGCAAATACTTCATCAAGTGGGTGGGCAACCGGGTCATCATGGACCTGCGCAACCTCATGTTCGGCCATCTGCTTGACCTTTCCATCCTCTTCTATTCGGAGCGGCGGACCGGCGAGCTGATCTCGCGCGTCACCAACGACCCGCTGCTGGTCGAACAGTCCGTCTCGACCGTGCTGGGCGACATCGTCAAGGAACCCCTGACGCTGATCGCGATGGTGGCGATGGCCTTCTACCTCGACCCGCGGCTGGCCCTGGTCAGCTTCGTGATGTTCCCCGTCTGCATCCTGCCGATCTCCATTTTCGGCCGCAAGATGCGCAAGAACTCCAAGCAGGCCCAGGAGCGGATCGCGGACCTGATGTCGATCCTCCAGGAAACCATCACCGGCGCCCGCATCGTGAAGGCCTACGGCATGGAGCCCGCGGAAAACAACCGGTTCATGGAGCAGAACCGCACGTTCTTCGGCAAGGTGATGCGGATGGCCCGCGCCCGCGCCTCCGTCGAGCCGGTCATCGTCTTCATCTCCGGCCTCGGCATCGCCCTGGCTCTTCTCTACGCCCGCACGGAGCGCATGCCCCTGAGCGAGATCATCGCCTTCCTCGTCACCCTGGTGCTGATGTACGATCCGGTGAAGAAGCTCTCCGGCATCCACATGCAGGTCCAGCAGAGCGTGGCTGCCGCCGAGCGCATCTTCGAGCTGATCGACGCCCCCGTCACGGTCGTGGAGAGCCCCCGCCCCCGGGAGCTCGACAAGGCGCTGACCGCCGTGGAGTTCAGCGGGGTGGAGTTCGCCTACGGGCCCGAGAAGTGCGTCCTGACGGACATCAACCTGACGATCCCCGCCGGCACGCGGCTGGCCATCGTGGGCAATTCCGGGTCCGGCAAGACGACGTTGGTGAACCTGATTCCCCGCTTCGCCGACGTGACCGCCGGCGCGATCCGGATCAACGGGACCGATATCCGGGAGTTCTCGCTGAAATCCCTCCGCAAGGCCATGGGCGTCGTCACGCAGGAGGCCATCCTGTTCAACGACACGGTGGCGGCCAACATCCGCTACGGCACGCCCGAGGCCACCCTGGAGGAGGTGAAGGAGGCCGCCAACCAGGCCTACGCCCACGAGTTCATCGAGGCCATGCCCCAGGGCTACGAGACGCTCATCGGGGAGCGCGGCGTGCGGCTTTCGGGCGGGCAGAAGCAGCGGCTGACCATCGCCCGGGCCATCCTGCGCAATCCGCCCATCATGATCCTGGACGAGGCCACCAACGCGCTCGACACCGCCTCCGAACGCATGGTGCAGGTGGCCCTCGAGTCGCTCATGAAGGGCCGCACGGTGTTCGTCATCGCCCACCGGCTCTCGACGATCGTCAACTGCGACCGGATCGTGGTGCTGGACGGCGGGCGGATCGTGGAGTCGGGCACGCATCCCGAACTGCTGGCGAAGGGCGGCGTTTACCGCAACCTCTACGACCTCCAGTTCAATTCGGGCGGCGAGAACGCGTGAGGATGTCGCGGATGTAGGCCCGCGTGCTGGGGTAGGTGACCGCCTCCTGGAAGCCCAGGGCCGTTTCCGCCCCCGGCAGGGCCGCCCAGCGGCGGGCGTTGCTCGGGCCGGCGTTGTATTCCGCCAGCGCGTAGGCGGCCGGATAATCGCGGCTTTCCCAGCGCCTCATGGCCCGCGCCAGGTACCAGGTCCCCGCCTCGATGTTGGTGCAGGGGTTGAACAGGTGGTCCTGCCGGAAATCGGCAATCGAACACGCCTTCGCCCACTCGCGCCCGGCCGGCTCGCGAACCTGCATCAGCCCGATCTCGCCGGCCTTGCCCGTAATGCCCGGCCGGTAGTTGCTCTCCCGCCAGATCAGGGCGGAAACCAGCGCCGGATCCAGGTTGTTCCGGGCCGCCGCCGACGCGATCAGCCGGTCGAACCGGTGCTCCCGGCGATAGCTCAGCCCCTTGTAGACCGCTATCCCGATGACCGCGGCCAGGACCGGAGGCAGCATAAGCCACCCGATGGATTTCATCGCTCGCATGGAAAACAGTTTAATCGCCGCCCGTCTGGTTGTCGAGGAGGATTGGGCGAGGGGTTGCCTTGACAACCCGCCGTCACTCCAGCCACAATAGGGAAAAGAAAGAGGGTTCGGGGTTCAGGTTGTCCGACCGGTCCGACTTGTCTGACCCGTCCGACCGGTCCGACCGGTCCGACCTGTCCGACCGGTCTGACCCGAACCCCCAACCCCCAACCCACAACCCAGCCCCCTCTTCCTGAACCCCGAACCCTGAACCCTGCTCCCTTTGCCTTTATGAAAACTGCCGACTTCAACTACGACCTCCCCCCCGAGCTCATCGCCCAGACGCCTCCGGCGCGGCGCGAGGACGCCCGCATGCTGGTGCTCGACCGCAGCACCGGCGCCATCCGGCATCTGGGCATCCGCGATCTTCCCGGTCTTCTCAGGCCGGGCGATGCCCTGGTGCTGAACGACACCCGCGTTATTCCGGCCCGCCTGTTCGGCAACAAGGAGGGAAGCGGCGGCCGCGTGGAGGTGCTTCTTCTCGAGGAGGAGGGGCCCGGCCTGTGGCTTGCCATCTTCAAGACGGCCGGCCATCCCGCGGAAGGGGCCCGCTTCCGGCTGGGCCGCGACCGGATCCTGGGAGAGTTGCTCAAGCGCGAGCCCGGCGGGCGGGCCCATCTCCGCCTGACCTGCGAAGGCTCGCTGCTGGAGGCGCTGGAGGCCGAGGGCCTGCCTCCGCTGCCGCCGTACATCCGCCGGCCCAAGGGGAGCCCGCCGGCCGGGGACCCCCGCCACGCCACGGACCGCGAGCGCTACCAGACCGTTTACGCCCGCGAACCGGGTTCCGTGGCGGCCCCGACCGCCGGGCTGCACCTGACGCATGAGCTGCTGGGCGCCGTGCGGGCCGGGGGCGTGACGACCGCCTCCGTCACGCTGCACGTGGGCATGGGCACCTTCAAGCCGATCGCCTCCGAAACGCTGGACGGCCATGTCATGCACGAGGAGCGCTACGAGGTGCCGGAGGCCGTGGCCGCGAGCCTCAACCGCGCTCGCCAGGCGGGCGGACGGCTCATTCCGGTCGGCACCACCAGCGCCCGGGTGCTGGAGACCGTGACAGACGAGGGGGGCGTTGTCCGCGCCCGCGGCGGCCGGACCGGGATCTTCATCCGCCCGCCCTACCGCTTCAAGGCCGTCGACGCCATGCTCACCAATTTCCATCTGCCGCAGTCCACGCTCCTGGTCATGATCTGCGCCCTGGCGGGGCGGGAGGCGGTGCTGAACGCCTACGCCGAAGCGGTGCGGGAGCGGTACCGGTTCTTCAGTTACGGCGATTGCATGTTCATAGCCTGACTATTTTTGAAATCAAGAGAGAAAATATTTGACCCTCCTCCGAAAGAGGAGTAACTTAAGAAGAGTTTTAAACCAATAAAGGGTTTGTGTTGGAAAATGCAAGGGGAGGAGCGGATATGAAGATGACGAGCAAAAAGTGGGCTTATAAGCTGGGCTTCACGCTGATCGAACTTCTGGTCGTAATCGCGATTATCGGCATTCTGGCCGGCTTGCTGCTTCCGTCGCTTGCCATGGTCAAGGAACGCGGTCGCCGCGCCCAGTGCCTGAACAACCTGAAGCAGATCGGCGTTTCCATCAACCTGTATTCCGCCGACTTCGACGAGCGCAAGCCCTCCGGCATCACCAGCCTGAAGAAGTACATCGGCGGCGACAGCAACGTCAAGATGTTCATGTGCCCCTCGGCCGTGCGCAATATCGAGGACGAGCCGCCCAAGACCATCACCGAACTGGCCGCCAGCAAGCCGGCGTTCTCCAGCTATCAGAAGCTCAGCGCGACCAGCAACGTTCCCGATGGACTCGGCGCGACGATCGATCCGCTGATGTGCGACAAGTGGGGCAACCACGGCGAGGACGGCATCACGATCCTGTTCGCGGACGGCCACGCCGGCTGGTGGGGCGCGAAGATCGCCGACTATGCCTCGTCCAACAGCCTGACGGTCACGGAAGTTGCGGACGCCACCTGGTTGAAGTAACAAGCGAAGCGGCGAAAGCCGCCTGTTTCCAAAAAAGGCCTTCGTCCGTGATGGACGGAGGCCTTTTGGTTTCCAATGGCACACTCCATCGCCAGGGTTATTGTCGACATCGCGGCCGACCGCGAGTTTGACTACGCGGTTCCCCCGGAGCTGCGGGGCCGTCTCGGTTTGGGGT
>JBIIYJ010000163.1:0-11619 GCA_044346855.1 Kiritimatiellia bacterium | reverse complement strand
ACATGCGCCTGCTGCCGGACCCTGACAAGGCCCGAATCCGCGTATATCAGACCAATTCCACCCACAAGTCGATGTCGGCTTTCCGGCAGGGCTCGATGATCCTGGTCTGGGATGAGGATTTCCATCTTGTCGAAGGTCCTTTCACGGAAGCTTTCCTGGCCCACACGTCGACTTCGCCGAACCAGCAGCTGCTGGCGTCCCTTGACGTGGCGCGGCGGCAGATGGAACTCGAAGGCTACGGGTTGACCATGGCCATGACCGAACTCTCGATTCGGATCCGGCAGACGATCAACACGCATCCGCTCATCTCGAAATACTTCAAGGTGGCCACCCCGGAGGACATGATTCCGGCGGAGTTCCGCAACTCCGGCCTGAAGGACTACGGCCCGCCGAATTCGACCTGGCCCGACGTGATCAAGGCCTGGAATGAGGACGAGTTCGCGCTCGATCCGACCCGCCTGACTCTGCTTTGCGGGGCAGCCGGATTCGACGGTACCCAATTCAAGGGCCTGCTTGCCGAACGGTTCGACATCCAGATCAACAAGACATCCCGCAATAGCATCCTGGTGCAAACCAATATCAACAACACCCACGGGGATGCCGCCCTTCTGATCAAGGCTCTGGCGGACTTGTCCCGGGAGATCGAACAGCGGCTGGCTCAGGGCGGCAAGTCGGGGCAGGAGGCTTTCAAGGCGCGGGTGAAATCGCTTATGACCGACGTGCCGGACCTGCCGAACTTCAGCCGCTTCCAGAATGCTTTCCGTGAGAATCCGAAAGCGTTGAGCAACGAAGGCCACATGCGGGAAGCGTTCTACGTGGCCTATGATGAGTCGAACTGCGAATACATCAAGCTGGCCGATAAGATGATCGATGAACGGCTCAAGAATGGCCCCGAAATGGTGTCGGCCAACTTCGTGATTCCGTATCCTCCGGGGTTCCCGATCATGGTGCCCGGACAGGTGATCACCGCGGACACGATCACCTTCATGCGCAAGCTCGACGTCAAGGAGATCCATGGGTACCACGCCGCACAGGGTTTGAAACTGATCAAGCCCGCCCTGCACGGATCGTTGCCATCCGAGGTGTTTGCGGTGTCGAAATCAAAGAAGCGCCCATCGGCTGAACAGGCCGAACGCGCGGGGAGACCGAAAGTCCGGGCCCGGGAAATGTCGAAAGCGAAGTAAAACAAGCGAAGAGGTTCATATGGAATCATTTTTTATATTTTTGAAGAGCCAGCCCTACATCCTGCTGTTCTTCACGGTCGGGCTTGCCGTGTACGTCGGCAAGTTCGCGGTGAAGGGCTACGGCCTTGGCATGGTGGCGGCGGCCGTTGTGGTCGGCGTCGCCCTGGCCACCTGGGCCTCGACCTACGGTGTCAAGCTGCAGCTCGACAACTTCGCCAAGTCCCTGTTCTACTACCTGTTCATGTACGGGGTGGGACTGCGCGTGGGTCCGGCGTTCTTCAACAGCCTCAAGAAGGACGGCCTGACGTTCACCATCCTGGCGGTGATCTGCGCCTCGCTCGGATTGCTGCTGGTGGTGGTGTTCTCGAAGATGTTCGGCCTTCCCGCGGGCGCGGCGGGCGGCATCCTGGCCGGGTCGCAGACCATGTCGGCGGCCATCGGCACGGCTGAAATGGCCGTCAGCCAGGGCGCCTATCCCGTACCCGAGGGGCTGACCGCGGAAGCCATTTCCGGCATGATCGCGCTCGGCTACGGGGTTACCTACATCTGGGGCACGGTCGGGATCATTCTCGTCTGCAAGTACCTGCCCCGCTGGTGGGGGCTGGATGCGAGCAAGGCGGCCAAGGAATACGAGCTGAAGAATGGCGTCACCAGCGTGGACGAGGTCGGCCTGAGCGGCTACCGTCCCGCGGGCCTCCGGGCGTATCGGTTGGACAATGCGGCCACGGTCGGCAAGACCATCGCCGAATTCCGGAAAAGCACCCCGCAGTACCGCGTGGTGAACGTGGTCCGGAACGGCGCCGTGCTCGGCGCCGGGGCCGGCCTGCGCCTGGAAACGGGCGACATCGTGGCGCTGGGCGGGCGGATCGAGGACCTGACCTCGAACATGGGTCTTCTCGGGCCGGAAGTGGCCGATGCGAAGGCGTTGAACATACCCCTCGACCAGGCGGAAATCCTGGTCACGGAAAAGACGCTGGCCGGGAAACAGCTGAAGGAGTTCCGCGGCGAGGAGGAGGCCGGGCAATTGCAGCTGGTGAAGATGGAGCGCGGCGGCGTGCCCATTCCCTTCGGCCCGGAAACCGAGGTGAAGCGGTTCGACGTGCTCTTCGTGGTCGGCCTCAAGTCGGCCGTCGACAAGCTGTCCGCCAAGATCGGCAAGGTGGCCCGGCCGAGCACGGGCACGGATCTGCTGACCCTTTCCGTCGGCATGGTGATCGGCCTGCTTATCGGCCAGATCAACGTTCCGGTCGGCAGCTTCTCCGTCGGCCTGGGCAACGCGGGCGGACTGCTGCTCTCCGGCATCTTCGTCTCCTCCATCGTGTCGCGCCTCCGGTTCTTCGGCAGCACGCCGAACGCCGCGCGCAACATCCTGGAGGACCTGGGCCTGGTCACCTTCATCGCGATCGTGGGCATCAACGCCGGGGCCACGCTCCTGGCGCAGTTGACCGGTGCGATCGCGTTCAAGATCTTCCTGGTCGGCTTCATTGCCAGCACCATTCCGCCTTTTGTCACCTGGGCGATCGGCTATCACCTGTTCAAGATCAATCCGGCCGTGCTGATGGGCGGCGTGGCCGGCGCGCGGTCGCATTCCGGGCCCTGTCGCGAAGCGGCCAAGGAAATCGGCAGCAGCGTGCCGTGGGTCGGGTTCCCGGTCGGCTACGCCGTCTCCGGCGTGCTGCTGACGGTGTTCGGCTATTTCGCCATGGTGTTCACGAAGTAAGGCGGGAATTCGAAGCAGGAGAACGGCAGATGCGCACAGAACAATACAGTCCGACTGGTTTTCGCGGTTTGCTCCTGGCCGGAATGGTGACGGCGTGGGGCGTTTCCGGGGCGTGGGGGCAGGGAGCCCCCGCCGCCGCTCCGGCGGCGGCGCCGGTTCCGCCTCCGCCCGAGGCCGCCGCCGAGGTGGCCGCCGACGGCTCGGTGCTGTCCCTCTCGACCGAGCAGGGACAGTCGCCCCTTAACGAGAGCTTCGACTGGCCGACCTATTCCGAGAGGGTGCGCGCCCAGCGCAAGAAGGCCATCGAGGACACCACGTTTGCCATCCAGCTCCGCACGATGTACCTGGACCGCAACAAATATGACGACACCGAAAGCGAAGGCTGGGCGGCCGGCGGTTCGGCGGGACTCAAGACGGGCTACTTCCGCAACCTGCTATCCCTGGGCGCCACGGGCTACACGTCCCAGCGCATCGTCGGGGAAGACGACAAGGACGGCACGCTGCTGCTGAAACCCGGGCAGCGCGCCTACTCCGTGCTGGGCGAATTGTACGGCGACTTCAAGCTCTCCGACGAGGTGAGCATCTACGCGGGCCGCAAGGCGTATGACACCCCGTACATCAACCGCAACGACACGCGGATGACGCCGAACACCTTCGAGGCGTATACCATCCAGGGGCGGGCGAAGCTGGCCGAGAAATCGGCCCTGAAATACGGGGCCGGGTACTTCGACAAGATCAAGGAGCGCAATTCCGACGAGTTTGTGGCGATGTCGGAAGACGCCGGCTCAACGATCAACCATGGCGTCTTCACGGCCGGCGCCGTGTATGACCGCGGGGTGTTCACCATCGGCGCCATCGACTATTACTGCGAGGACATCATCAACATCGCCTATGGCGAGGCGAAGTGCAACATGCCGATCAACGAGACCGTGAAGCTCACGCTGGCCGCGCAGTATACAGACCAGGAGAGCACCGGCGACGACCTGCTCAACGGCGAGGATTTCTCGGCCGAGCAGTACGGGCTGAAAGCCGACCTCGCGGTTGGCGCCGCCACGTTCACGGTGGCCTACACGGATACCGGCGACGGCGACGGCATGCAGAGCCCCTGGAGCGGTTATCCGGGCTACACGAGCGTCCAGGTCGAGGACTTCAACCGCGCCGGCGAATCGGCCGTCATGCTTCGGGCGGCTTACGACTTCAAGTCGGTCGAGGGCCTGAGCGCGTACGGCCTGTGGGTGAACGGGAGCGACCCGGACGGGGCTGACACGTTCGAGCGCGACGAATATAACCTGAACCTGCAGTGGAAGGCGAGCAAGGGCGTCGCGAAGGGGCTTTCGCTCCGGACGCGCTATGCCATCGTCACCGAGGAGGACAGCGACTCCGACGACCTGACGGATTTCCGCGTGATCTGCTCCTACGACATGCCCTGGAAGTAACATGATGGAGTGGTTAAACAGCATGCTGACCCGGTATCCGGAACTCGCCGTCTATCTGGCGCTGGGCGTTGGCTACTGGGTTGGGTCACTTAAATTCGGGAAGTTCAGTCTCGGTGGTGCGACCGGGTCTCTGCTGGCCGGCATCGGGATCGGCCTGCTGTTCAAGGTGCCAATCCCCGGCATGTCAAAGTCTATCGTGTTCCTGATGTTCCTGTTCGGGATTGGCTATGAGGTCGGCCCCCGCTTCTTCGGCGGCATGAAAGGGACGGGCTGGCGCTTTGTGCTGCTCGGCTCGTTCGTGCCGGTCGTGGGCCTTTTCACGGCTTGGGCGGTGGCGCGAGGCATGGGGCTCGACCTCGGCTTCTCGGCGGGGATGATGTCGGGCGGGCTCACGGAGTCGCCGGCCATGGGAACGGCCGCCGAGGCGATCAACGCGCTTAAGCTCGATGCGGCGCTAACGGAAAAGCTGGTCGCCCACATCGGCGTGGCCGACGCGCTCTGCTACGTGGGCGGCGCGCTCGGCGTGATCCTGATGTGCTCAACGATCGGCCCCTGGCTGCTCAGGATCGATGTGCGGGAGGAAGCGGTGAAGCTGGAAGCCTCGCTGGGGATCAAGCGCAACAAGGCCGGCATCTTCTCGGCCTGGCAGCCGTTTGTCTACCGGGCCTACCGCGTCGACCCGGCCGCGCGCGTGGTCGGCAAAACCGTGGCCGAGGCGGAGCGGCTGATTCCCGACACGCGGCTCTTCGTCCAGCGCCTGCGCCGCGGGGATGCGATCATAGAGGCTGAGCCGGCGACTCGCATCGAGGCTGGCGATGTGGCGGTCATCTGCGGCCGCAGCGAGGTGGTTGTGGAGACGCTCGGGGAGCTGGCCCAGGAGGTCAACGATCGGGAACTGCTGGACATTCCGGTGGCCTCGTTCGAGATCTTCGTCACGTCCAAGGCGGCCGTCGGCCGCAGGCTGGGCGAGATGGCGAAGGACGATGCGGTGCGCGGCGTTTTCCTGAAGCGGCTGGTCCGCTACGGGCAGGACATCCCGATCGGCCTGCAGACCGTGGTGCAGCGCGGGGACGTGATGCATGTGGTCGGGTCGGAAACCGCGGTCCTGCGGGTGGCCAGGATCCTGGGCGAAGTCGTCTCCCCGACCGAAACGACCGACTTCGTCGCCGTTGGCCTGGCCATCTTCGTCGGGGCCGTGCTTGGCGCGGCGGCCGCCTTCACCGTGGGCGGCGTGCAGGTCTCCATCGGCACCAGCGTCGGCGTCCTGGTCGCCGGGATCGTCACCGGCTACCTCCGCTCGGTGCGCCCGCTCTTCGGCCATGTACCCGACGGGGCGGTCAAGTTCATGCAGTCAATCGGGCTTGCGGGATTTGTGGCCATGGTGGGCATTGGCGCCGGGCCCCATTTCATTGAGGGGGTGAGGGAGGTGGGGGTGCGCGTGCTGATGGGCGGCCTGATTGTGACCATGACGCCTCTTGTCGCGGGCCTTTATTTCGGCCGCTACGTCCTGAAGATCAATCCGTTGCTGCTGCTCGGCGCCCTGGCGGGCGCGCAGACTTTCACGCCGGGTCTCGCTGCCGTGCAGGAAAAGTCCGGCAGCAGCATCGCGGTGCTGGGGTATTCGGGGGCCGTGCCGATCGGGCACATCCTCCTGACGGTCTGGGGAACCGCCATCATCCTTCTCCTGTCGTGACGGCCGGAGCGGCCGCCTCTCCATGACGGGAGACAACTCAACAGTCCTGGGCATTTTTAAAATGACATGAGCGGAGCCGACTTACATATGCCCCTGGTGTTTCACCAGGTGGCGTTCCTGCTTTTCGGGCTGACGGGAGGACTCGCGGCCGTGAAGCGGGGCTATGATTTCATCGGCCTGTTCGCCCTGGCTTTCGCCACGGCGGCCGGGGGCGGGCTGATCCGCGACGGGCTGTTCATCCAGGACGGTCCTCCGCTGATCACGCAGGACTCCAGGTATATCACCGTGATCGCCCTTTCCGCGATGATGTCGGTGCTCTTCCGCCGTAACATCATGCGCCTTGGCAAGCTCATCGCCTGGCTCGATGCGTTCGGCCTCAGTGTCTACGCGATCGTCGGATTGCAAATGGCGCTGGCCGCGGGGCTCAGCATCGCGGCCTCCGTGATCGTGGGCGTGATCAGCGCCTCAGGAGGCGGCCTGCTGCGCGACCTGATCGCGCATGACGAACCGCTGATGCTGAAGCCGGGGCAGTTCTACGTTCTTGCGGCGCTCCTCGGCTGCGGTGTATTCGTGCTGGCAAGCATTTTCGAGCCGACGCGGCTGATGGCCGCTTACCTGGGCGTGGGGGCGTCGTTCGTTACCCGCATCCTGGCCATCCAGTTCAACTGGACCACCCGAGCGGTAGCCAATTGGAACACCCTCTTCTTGAAAAACCGGGAGGCGTCATGAAATTGCTGTTCAAGGAGATCCGGCATAACCCGATGATGTGGCTGCTGGTTTTCGTGCCGCTGCTGTTCGTGGTGGAGCACGCGAAGCCCGAGTCGGGCATGCTGCTGTTCGCCCTTTCAATCCTGGCGATCGTTCCGCTGGCGGGCCTGCTGAGCCATGCCACCGAATCCGTGGCGGCCAAGACCGGCGATTCCGTCGGAGGCCTTCTCAATGCCACGCTGGGCAACCTGACCGAACTGGTGATTGCCCTGACCGCGCTACGCGCGGGGCAGTATATGCTGGTGAAGGCTTCTGTTGCGGGCGCGATCGTCACTAACACGCTGTTCATGCTGGGAGGCTCATTCCTGGTGGGCGGCTTCAGGCATCACATTCAACCATTCAACTCCGCAACCGCCCGCCTTCAATCCTGCCTTCTTTTCCTGGCCACGGTTGCGCTGCTCCTGCCGACCGTGGTCGGCCGCATTCAGTCGGCCGCGGCCGCGGAGCAGACCCAGAAGCTCAGCCTGAGCCTGGCCGTCATGCTGATCGTGATCTACGCCCTGGGGCTCCTGTTTTCCCTCAAGACGCACCGCGAGGCCTTCGGGTCCGAGGCGGCCCATGAGGAGGGGGGCGCCGAGCCCTGGCCGCTGCCGCTGGCGCTGGGAACCCTGGCCGGCGTCACCGTGCTGGTTGCGCTGACCAGCGAGGTGTTCGTGGCCTCCGTCGAGGCGGCGTCCGAAGCGCTGGGGCTGACCGACGCCTTCGTCGGCTTCATCGTGGTGGCCCTGGTGGGAAGCGCCGCGGAGGTGGCCTCAGCGTTTTCAGGGGCGCGGAAAAACCGGCTCGACCTCAGCGTCGGCATCGCGCTGGGAAGCGCCACCCAGATCGCCCTGTTCGTGGCGCCGGTCCTGGTGATTCTCAGTTATTTTCTCGGGCCGACGCCCATGACCCTGGAATTCTGGCCCGGGGCGGTCATGATGATGATGGTTGCGACCTTAACGGCGAACATGGTGACCGTCGGCGGCCGGAGCGCCTGGTTTATCGGCGTGCTGGTACTGGGGGTTTACCTCGCGTTCGCCATCACGCTTTACCTTCTTCCGCCGAGGGGGGCATGAACGGTTTGTCTACATTATCGGTTCGATGCAAGGCAAGGAGTAGAAGCGCCATGAAAAGTGGATGTCGACCCGTCAGTCCCGGACTCCGGCTTTCGGAAGCCGCCCAGGGGAACGTCATGTTTGCTCCCGGCTTGCCGCCGATTCTGCTGGCGGCTCTTGTCGCCAGCGCGGCGCTGGGCGCGGCCTCCTGCACGAAGAAGGCGCCTCCGGCCCCGCCGCCCCCGCCTGTCGTCCAGGTGACGGAGGTGGCTCCCGTCGACGTGGGGCAGTCGACGGAGTTCATCGGGCAGCTGGATTCGCCGCAAAATGTGGACGTGCGCGCCCGCGTGGAGGCGTTCGTGGACAAGGTGCTGTTCACAGAAGGCTCCGAGGTGAAGGAAGGCGACCTGCTGTTCGCCCTCGACAAGAAGACGTTCGTGCAGCGGCTGGCCGCGGCCGAGGGCGCCCTGGCCGAGGCGAAAGCCGCCCTGAACAAGTATGGGCAGGACGTCGCCCGGCTCAAGCCCCTCGCCGAGAAGCGGGCCATTCCGCAGCAGGACCTGGATAACGCCGTCGCATCCGTCGCGGTGGGGGAGGCGAATGTCCTCTCCGCGATCGCCCGGGTCGAGGGCGCCAAGCTCGATCTCGGATATTGCGATGTGAAGGCGCCCCTCTCCGGGCTCATCGGCGCCAAGCAGGTATCGGTTGGCGCGCTGGTCGGGAAGGGGGAGCCGACGCTGCTGGCGACCATCTCCCAGCTCGATCCGATCTGGTTCTACTGCAACGTGCCGGAGGTCAACTACCTCCGGGCCGCCTCCGTGACCCGCCAGACGGGCCAGGAGGTCGCGGACCTTCCCGTGTCCCTGGTCCTGGCCAACGGGGAGACCCATCCGGACAAGGGCCGGTTCGTGTTCGTCGACCGCGCGGTTGACACTAAAACAGGAACGCTGCGCGTGCGCGCCGAGTTCCCGAACGCCGCGAAGCTCCTGCGCCCGGGGATGTTCGGCCGGATCCGCGTGGAGCTCGCCTCGCGGCCCGACAGCATCCTGGTGCCCGAGCGCGCGGTCACCGAGCTGCAGGGCAAGTCCTTCGTCTGGGTCATCGGCTCCGGGAACAAGGCCGCCCAGCGCGCCGTCACGGTGGGCGACCTGGTCGAACGCAAGCTGATGATCCTGGACGGGCTCAAGGCCGGCGAAACGATCGTGGTCGAGGGGCTGCAGAAGGTGCGCGAGGGCGCCCCTGTGCAGCCTATGACGGCCGCTCAGATGGAGCAGGCGGCCTCCGACAAGGCCGCGGCGCCCCACGCCGCCCCGGACACGTCCGCCAAGCCCGCCAAGGAGTAGCGTTATGGCCGACTTTTTCATCCGGCGTCCGATCGTGGCGATTGTGATCGCCATCCTGACGGTCATCGTGGGCCTGATCACCCTGAAGGGCCTGCCGATCGCCGAGTATCCGCCGGTCAGCCCGACGATGATCCAGGTCACGACCACCTACCGCGGCGCCGCCGCCGAGGCGGTCATGGAATCCGTGGCTACGCCCATCGAGTCCAAGGTCAACGGCGTCGACAAGCTGCTCTACATGCAGTCCTTCAACGCCAACGACGGCAAGCTGACGCTGAACGTCTACTTCGACGTGGGCACGGACGTGGACATCATGCAGGTGAACGCGCAGAACCGCGTCGGCCAGGCGGAGGCGCAGCTGCCCGACGCGGTCAAGCGCGAGGGCGTGGTGGTGAACCGGTCCAGCCCCGACATCCTGATGGTGGTGGCCCTGGGGTCGCCCAAGGGCTCCTACGACGCCATCTTCCTGGGCAACTACTGCGATATCAACCTCGTGGATGCCATCAAGCGGGTGAAGGGCGTGGGCGACGTGAAGAACTTCACCGCCCAGGACTACACGATGCGCATCTGGCTCAGGCCGGACAAGCTGGCCTCGCTGGGCATCACGCCCGGGGACATCCAGAGCGCCGTCCAGGAGCAGAACGCCCAGGCGCCCGCCGGCCGTATCGGCGCGGAGCCCGCCCCGCCCGGGCAGGAGAGCCAGTTCAACGTTCGCGCGCTCGGACTGCTCAAGGAGCCCAGGGAGTTCGAGGAGATCATCATCCGCGCGAACCCCGACGGCTCCCAGGTGAAGGTCAAGGATGTCGCGCGCGTCGAGCTCGGGGCGCAAACCTACGATTTGCGGGCCCGGCTGAACCAATCGCCCGCAGGCGCGATCGGCATTTACCTCGCCCCGGGCGCCAACGCCCTCGAGACGGCGGCCAACGTGCGGAAGATCCTGGATGACGCCAGGACCCGGTTCCCGCCTGACATGGACTACGACATCACGCTCGATTCCACGCTGCCGATCAAGGCGTCGATGGAGGAGATCGTGCACACGCTCTTCGAGGCGGTGATCCTGGTGCTGCTCGTGGTGTATATCTTCCTGCAGAGCTTCCGCGCCACCATCATTCCCATGTGTACCGTGCCGGTGTCGCTGCTGGGTGCGTTCATCCTCTTCCCGGCCATGGGCTTCAGCGTCAACGTACTCACCATGTTCGGGCTCGTGCTGGCCATCGGCATCGTGGTGGACGACGCCATCGTCGTCGTCGAGGCTGTGCAGCACCACCTCGAGCACGGGATGGAACCGGTGGAGGCGACGCGCCAGGCGATGAAGGAGGTGTCCGGACCGGTGGTGGCCATCGGCCTCGTGCTGTGCGCGGTGTTCGTTCCGGTGGCCTTCATGGGTGGCGTGACCGGCCAGCTCTACAGCCAGTTCGCGCTCACCATCGCCATTGCGGTGATCTTCTCGGTGATCAACGCGCTGACGCTGAGCCCCGCGCTCTCGGCCATGCTGCTGCGCAAGCCGACGCCCGGACGCGGCCCCATCGCGGCGTTCTTCAGATGGTTCAACAAGTCGTTCGACCGGCTGGGCAACAGTTACGGCCGGGTGGTCGGCGGCCTGGCCCGCAAGGCCGCGTTCTCCATGCTGCTGCTCGTGGTCGTGTTCGGCGGTATCGTGGGGATCGGGAAGGTCGTGCCCGGCGGGTTCATTCCGGACGAGGACAAGGGCTATCTCTTCGTCGGCATCGAGCTGCCGGAAGGCGCGTCGCTCCAGCGCTCCGACGCGATCCTCAAGCAGGTGGAAGCCATCGTCTGCGGGACCCATGGCGTCCGCTCGGCGGTCGGCCTGGCCGGGTTCAACATTTTCAATTCACTGAACGTCCCCAACACGGCGCTGATGTTCGTCGGCCTCGAGCCGTGGGAGGAGCGCAAAGCGCCCGAGTTGCAGGCCAGCGCCCTCACGCGGGAGTGGAACAAGAAGTTCCAGGGAATCCCCGGCGCGCGCGCCTTCGCGTTCGGTCCGCCTCCGCTGCCGGGCTACGGCAACGTGTCGGGCTTCACCATCCAGGTCCAGGACCGTTCGGGCGGCACGATCGATCAGTTGGCCGGGTACGTCAAGCAGGTGACCGAGGCGGCGTCCAAGCGCCCCGAGATCGGCCGCATCAGCACCACGTTCAACCCGGCGACGCCGCAGGTGAAGGTGGAGCTGGACCGCGAAAAGGCCCGCACCCTGGGCGTGCCGGTGGACAGCGTGTTCCAGACGCTCCAGGCCTATCTGAGCGGACTCTACGTTAACGATTTCGTCCGCTTCGGCCGCGTCTACAAGGTGTTCCTGCAGGCCGAGTCCCAGTTCACGTCCCGGCCGGACGACATCGGCAAAATCTATGTCCGCAACAACAGCGGGCAGATGGTGCCGCTGAACACGCTCGTGAAGATCGGCAAGATGAGCGGCCCGAACCTCG
>JBIIYJ010000520.1:0-2757 GCA_044346855.1 Kiritimatiellia bacterium | reverse complement strand
CACCCGGTTCAACCTCTATAACGCCGCCGAGATGATGGGGGCGCCGGCTCAGGGCTACAGCTCCGGGCAGGCGATTAAGGCCGTCGAGGAGGTCATGAAGGGGATGCCGGCCGAGGTCGGCTACGAGTGGTCCGGCCTGACCCTGCAGGAGAAGAAATCCGAGGGCCAGGCGCCGGTCATCTTCGGCATGGCCGTGCTTTTCGTTTTCCTGCTTCTGGCGGCGCAGTATGAGAGCTGGAGCCTTCCCTTCTCGGTGCTGCTGGCCACGCCCACGGTCGTCCTGGGAACCCTGGTCGGCATGTGGGTGCGGAGCTACGACCTGAACGTATACGCCCAGATCGGCCTCGTGATGCTGATCGGCCTGGCGGCGAAGAACGCGATCCTGATCGTGGAGTTCGCCAAGATGAAGCGCGACGAGGGCGTCGGGGTCCTCGACGCGGCGGTCCAGGGGTCCAAGCTGCGCCTCAGGCCCATTCTCATGACCTCCTTCGCCTTCATTCTCGGCTGCGTGCCGCTGATGATCGCCAAGGGATCCGGGGCCGCCGCGCGCAGCACGATGGGCACCGGCGTGGTCTACGGCATGACCATCGCGACGGTCTTGGGGTTGTTCATCATTCCCGTGTGCTATGTGTTCGTGCAGTCGTTGTCGGAGCGATTCGGGAAAAAGAAACCAGCCCCCGCACCTGTTCCCGCGGCAGAGAAAGGAGCGGCGCACTGATGAAGACCCTGAAGTCCATTCCGGGTTCCGGCGCCGCCGCCGCGGCATGCGCCGCCCTGCTTGCCGGAATCGTCTCGCTGACCGGTTGCGTCCAAGGGCCTGACTACCGCCGCCCCGCACTGGACACGCCGGCCGTGTTCCATGCCTCGCCGACGGAAACCGCCGATCTGGCGGACACCAACTCCCTGGGCGATCTCGACTGGCGGACGGTCTTCGACGATCCGCAGCTCGCGGCGTATATCAACGAGGCGCTCACCAACAGCTGGGATCTCAAGATCGCCGCGGCCCGCGTGCTGCAGGCGGAAGCCGTGTCGCGCATCACCCGGTCGAGCCTCTTCCCGACGCTTAGCGCCGGCGGGGGGTGGACCAGCGTCCGCGCTTCGGAGGAGGGGCTTACCCCCGTTCCGGACGGGGTTGACAAGGAACAGGATTTCATCAGCGTCTACGGCATGATGGCGTCCTACGAGGTGGACCTGTGGGGGCGCATTCGCCGCGCCAACGAGGCGGCGCTCGCCCGGTTGCTCGCCACCGAGGAGGCGCAGCGGACGGTTCGGCAGACCTTGGTCGCGTCTGTGGCCACGGCCTATCTTTCCCTGCTGGAGCTGGACTATGAGCTGGAAATCGCGCGCCGCAGCCTGGAGGTGCGGAACACGTCACTGGCCCTGACGAAGAACCGCGAGGAGGGCGGCGTGTCCTCGATGCAGGACGTCTTCCAGGCCCAGGTGCTGGTGGCCACGGCCGACTCCGCCATCTTCGACATCCTGCGTCGCATCGAGCAGGCGGAGAACGAGCTGGGCATCCTGCTCGGGCGGAATCCGGGGCCGGTTGCGCGCGGGGCGAACTTCCTCCGGCAGAAGCTCGAGGCGAGGGTGCCCCCCGGACTGCCCTCTGACCTGATCGACCGGCGGCCGGACATCCGGGCCGCGGAGCGGCAGCTCGCGGCCGCCAACGCCGACATCGGGCAGGCCAAGGCCGCGTTCTTCCCGACTGTGTCGCTCACAGGCCTGTTCGGTTTTGAGTCCGTCGAGTTTTCCGATCTCTTCTCGTCGCCGGCCCGGATGTGGCAGTTCGGCCCCTCCGTCTCCGTTCCCGTCTTCACCGGCGGCGCGCTGAGGGGCAATTTGAAACTGTCCGAGGCGATCTTCGACGAGGCCGTCGCACAGTACCGAAAAACGGTACAGAATGCGTTCCGCGAAGTCTCGGACAGCCTCATCGCCTACCGACGCACGCGGGAATTCCGGATTCGCCAGGAGGAACGGACGATGGCTCACCGCCGCGCCTCCGACATGGCGGGGACCCGCTACGAGGGCGGCGTCACGAGCTATCTGGAAGTGCTGTACAACGAGCAGGAGCTTTTCTCGGCCGAGTTGAATCTGGCCCAGGCCCGCCTGAACGAACTGCTCAGCGTCGTGACCCTGTATCGCTCCCTCGGAGGCGGATGGCAGGACGAGGTCCGCTGAGCCATCTTTCCGGGAGGGCGAGCCGGGATAAGACAGCCGGCCCCTTTGCGATGAAACCGGTCGCGATGTGACGAGAACACAAAGCGCGTGTGTTGAGTGCGGCCGCCTTGCCAATGTGGTGCGGCAGATGCGGGTGATCCCCGCGAGCCAGCGCCTGGTGCTCAGCCTTGCCGGGTGCGTGCTCGTGCCGCTGCTGCCGCTGTTGCCGCTGCTGAAATATCCGATCGATCAATTGATTGGAAACTTGTTTCAGACATTGACCGGGTTGTAGGGGCGAGAGGGAAAGAGGGTTCGGGGTTCAGGGTTCAGCGGTTCCGCCTTCGCCAGGCTGCGGCGCAGCACGTCGGGGTTCAGGGTTCAGTCCCAGATGGACAAAAACGTCCAACATCGAACGTCCAACTCTGAACTTCGAAGTTTATCCAGCGTGGAGCCGGGCGGGCCTCCGCTCAGGGTTAAGCCTTGACGCCAAGGCGGGGAATGCGCTATTCGTCATAGGATCAAGTCGCCACGCAACCTGCTTTCTTTTGAAACGTAAGGCGGTCAGTCAAACTATGCGAAGAATCTTTTTGAAGAGCAGCG
>JBIIYJ010000009.1:0-42210 GCA_044346855.1 Kiritimatiellia bacterium | reverse complement strand
GGGGGGGAGGGTCAACCTGCTGCCGCTGACGACCTTGGAGGCGCCGGCCTCGGTTGAGACGAAGCGGAACACGCCGTTCGACGGGAAGGCGAAGCTGTTCGTGATCGTCAGCGTGCCCGGATCGTCGGCCCAGTCGAATCCGCTGCCGGGAAGCATCGTCACGGTGCGGGTGCGGATGGTCCCCGAGCCGCCGAGGAAGCCGTTGCTGTAGACCGTCAGCGTGGAGACGTTGGAGGGCAGTTCGCCGTTGACGAGAAGCGTTCCCCCGTCGGCATTGACGGCGAGGTTGCCCGCCAGCGTGTTGGTGGCCGCCAGGACCAGCGTGCCGGGGCCGTTCTTGGCGAAGCCGCCGGAGCCGGACAGAACGCCCGAGAGGACGGCCTTGTCCGAGCGGACGGCGGGATTGTCGTAGGCATGGAAGGTGACGCCCGCGTTTATCACGAGCGGGTCGACGAATTCCACCGTGTTGTCCGCCAGGGGCGAGTTGAACCGGAGTTGGGTGTTGTTGCTGACAAAGCCGAAGGAGCCCCAGGTGAGGGGGTTGGGTCCGTCGTTGTTCAGGTCCACGGTCAGCTTGCCGCCTTGCGCCGAGAAGCCGCCGTGCGCGGCGGCGGTGCGCCAGGCGACCTGGCCTGGGCCCAGCCCGAGGACGCGGTTGAAGACGCCGGTGGATTCGAGGACGCCGCCGGTGAACTGGAGGCGGCTGGCGGAGGGAAGGCCAACGCCGTCCACGGCCCACAGCGTGCCGGCGGAGATGTCGGAGTCGTTGGTCCAGCTGTTGACGTTTTCGAAGGCGACGGTGCCGACGCCGGTTTTGCGCATGACGAAGAAGCCGGTCACGGGGGCGGTGAAGCGGGCCAGCGCGTTGAGCGGGGCGGTGAAATTGAAAATTGGCGCAGTGTTGATACGGGTGAGGGTCACGGGCCCGGAAAAGACGGCTACGCCGTTGGTGCGCATGCCGAGATCGACCAGGGTGGAGGGTGCATAGGCGGACAGCGGCATGACAATCGCCTGGGTGATGGTGACACCGCCGCCCGCGAACAGGGCGCTGGGGTTGACGCCGCTGGCGGCGCTGTAGACGATCTGGGTGGCGCCGTGGACGGCCCCGCTGGCCTCCACCACGAGCCGCGCCCCCTGGCCGATGTTGATCGTCCCGAACAACTGGTTGCTGGGATTGGCGAGGGTGATGATGTTGCCCGAGCTGCTGACCCCGGCGACTGTCAGCATGTTGGTCTGGGTGGTCATTTTTCCGGAAATGCGCAGTTCAGACCTGTCTTCTCCGCCAAGGTACAGGTCGCCGGCATAGTCGACGGAGCCCGCGACATCGGGATACTTGTAGCCGGCGCCGGCTTCGATTGACACCTTGACGCCCTCGTTGGCGCGGATATTGCGCCCGAAGATCAGCGTGTTTGTGAAGATGAGATAATGGGCGTTGGCTCCGGCCCCCGTGAAGTAGACCGGGTTGGTGGAGTTGCCGAGGGGGCTGGGCTGTCCGTTTGGAACATTCTGGCCGAGGTAGAGCCGGCCGTTGCCGACGGCGTGGAAGAAGTCGCCCGAGTAGGTGTTGGTGTTGTCGAAGCCAAAATGACCGGTGCCGGTGACTTCCACGCTGCCCGTGCCGGAGATGACGCCGGTGATGAGGGGCTTGTAGGCGGTGGTGGCGCCGTTGACGGTGAGCTTGCGGTCGATGCGGATATTGCCGGCATAGGTTCCGACTCCGGCGGCAGATGTGCCGAGCGAGACTACACCCGCGCTGCCGACATCCTTGACCCAGAGGTTGCGGCCGAAGGTGGCGCCGGGTTTGAGGGAAAGGTAGATGGAGTAACCGACAGACGATTCGTTGCCGAGAACGACATCCGTGGTGGAGTTGCCCAGGGCCCCATTTGCGCCGCTCGGGACGTTGGTGTAGAAATAGACGGTTCCGCGTGAAATGGTGGTGGGTCCGGTGTAGGTGTTAGTGGCGTAAAATTCCACAATCGACCCGGAGTAGGCTTGAGCTCCGATGGTGAGGCCGCCTGAGCCGGAAATCAGAGACTCCATTATTAGTTTCCCGTTGGTGCCGGTGCTCAAGTCGATGGAGCGGTTCAATTTGATGGCGCCCTTGAAGGTGCGCCAGTAGGCGCTGGTATCCGCGGTGGCCCCGATGGTGACATTGCTGCCGACGTTCTGGACTTCGATGTCGCGCTCCATGGTGACATACGGATAGAGCCGGAGGCCCAGGATGTCCGTGGGCAGCGTGTTGGCATCGCCGATCTGGATCGCGCTCGTGTCCTGGCCGAAGGCCCCGGGGGCGCCGGCGGGTGCGTTGGTTCCCACCCGGATTTCGCCAACGCGGATGGTGGTCACCCCGGTGTAGCGGTTTGTGCGGCCCAGCACGATCCCGTAATCCTGTGAGAGCAGGTTTTTGGAGTTCAGCACAAGCCCCTGGGACCCGGCCAAGGGCACATTCAGGTAGGTCATCCGGTTGGACGAGATGATGATGGGGGTGTCGGCGGTCGTGTTGGCGAAGGTCAGGCTGATCGCCGCGTTTCCGCCGTCCGAAAGAGTCCAAAAATTGTCCTGGCTGATAGCGTCGCTGGTGATGAGGGTCCCAACGGCGCGGGACACGTCGAGCGTCGCGACATGCGTATTGGCGACGATGCTGACCCTGAAGGCGGCCGTGCCATCCGCCCCGTCCGCCACCACGCCATCTTTCCATTTCCCGGTGTCGGACCAGTTGCCGCCCCCGTTGTTGGTCCAGGTGCCATCCACGGCGAATGCGCCGGATAGGCTCGTCAGGAAAAACAGTAGAACAACACACAGACGACGGGAATTCATGGGAGACCCTCCTGCTATATTATTGGTTTAGTTTAACAATGTTGATTGGGTTTCGTAAAGGAGATTTCTGGGGGGGGATTGGCGTGCCGCGGGGGGAGATTAAGATTAGGATTTGGATTGAGGGGAAGCGGGGAGGACGGCGACCACCAGGTCCATCACATTGGTTCCGGTGGGGCCGGTTTTGAGGAGGCCGCCGGTGCGGGCGAGGAAATCATAGGTGCGGCTGGCGAGGAAGTAGGCGGCCGGGTCGAGCCGCTGGCTTTTGGCCGACTTCTGCACCTCGCCATCGCAGAAGGCGCCCGCGGCGTCGGTGGGGCCGTCCTCGCCGTCGGTGCCGGCGGCCAGCAGGCAGCCGTCGAAGCCGGCGGCGGGCAGGCGGGTGAAGGCGCCGAGGGCGAATTCCTGGGCGCGGCCGCCCTTGCCGCCCGGCACCACGCGGGGCACGACGGGCTCTCCGCCCGCGAGCAGGCAGACCGGTTTGCCGCCCGATTCCGAGCGGAGCTTCAGGGCCCGCTCCATCAGATTGGCTCCCTCCGTCCGCGCCACGCCCTGGATGGGGTCGCGCTCGATCGTCACCGCATAGCCCCGCTCTTCGGCCGCGCGGGCGGCCGCGGCGAGGGCGCGGGTGTTGTCAGCCGCGATGCAGTTGGTCACGGCGGGGTTGGGCGTCTTGGGCGTTTCGGGCTCCTGCCCCTGGGCGCCCCGTTCCAGGTGGCGTTTGACCGAGGCGGGGATGCGGTTTTCCAGCTTGAATTTCCGGATCACGGCAAGCGCGTCGGCAAAGGTGGAGGGGTCGGGCGCCGAAGGGCCGGAGGCGATGACGTCGAGGGGGTTGCCGATCACGTCGCTGAGGATCAGGCTGATCCAGCGGCCCGCCCGCGAGGCTTCGGCCAGGCGGCCGCCCTTGATGAGGGAGAGGTGCTTGCGAACGGCGTTCAGTTCCCCGATCGTGGCGCCGGCCTTGCTGAGAAGCGCGGTGGTCTCCCGTTTTTCGGCCAGCGTGACGCCGGGAACGGGCAGGGGCAGCAGGGCCGAGGCGCCGCCCGATAGCAGGGCGAGGACCGTGTCGTCCGGCCTCAGCGAGGCGACCAGTTCCAGCATCGCGCGGCTGCCGGCCTCGCCTGCGGCGGTGGGGAGCGGGTCGCCGTCCGGCCGCGAGCCGTGCAGTGTTATGGGGAGGCGGTCTTCGTCGGCCGCCGAGTCGAGGACGTTGACCAGGCCGCGCGTGCGTTTCAGCCACTCCGGGCTTAGCGCGGCCTCGAACGCCCGGACCATGCCCGAGCCGGCCTTTCCGGCGCCGACGACAACGAGGGAGCCGGAATGCGAAAAGGGAATGGTCTGGCCGGCCACCGTCAGGAGTCCATCCCGCAGGCGAACGCAGCCGGGCATGAATGAGGCGGGTTGCACGTCGGCGACGCCGGCCCGCCAGATGGCCAGGGCGTCCTCGCGGCTCATGAGGGTGACGACGGTGTTTTTTCGCCGGGTGTCGTCCAGCAGCCGACCACGCACTGGCGGCAGTTGGCGATGCGGGAAGGAACGAAGGCGCGGCCTTCGCGTTCGGCGGCGCGGATCTCGATCTTGTTCATCACCGCCAGCAGGCAGCCGAGGGTGATGAAGCCGCCGGGGGGCAGGGTGACCAGGAGGATGGCGGTGTAGTCCTTGAGATTGAACGCCAGGTCGCCCCAGACCGTGAGCGAGCCGTTGCCCAGGAGCTCCCGCATGGTGGAGATGACGGAGAGGGAGAGCGTGAAGCCGAGGCCCATGCCGATGCCGTCCGCCAGGGAGAGGAGGGGCGGGTTCTTGGAGGCGTAGGCTTCGGCCCGGCCGAGGATGATGCAGTTCACCACGATCAGCGGGATGAAGATGCCCAGGTTCTGGTTCAGCACGGGGGGCGCGTAGGCCTTCATGAGCAGTTCGACCACGATCACGAAGGAGGCCACGATGACGATGTAGCAGGGGATGCGGACCTTGTCGGGGATCAGGTTGCGCACCAGCGAGATCACCACGTTCGAGCAGACCAGCACGAAGAGCGTGGCCGCGCCCATGCCCAGCCCGTTCTGCAGCGAGGTGGTGACGGCGAGGGTGGGGCACATGCCGAGCACGATGCGGAAGGTGGGATTTTCCTTCCACAGCCCGCGGATGAGTTCGGAATAAAACGTCATGACCGCTCCTTTAAGGGGCCGGCGCCGCGGGGACGGCCGCCGCGGCGAGGATGGCCTGCCTGTTGTCCTGGTAGATCTTCAGCCCGTTCGAAATGGCGTCGCAGAGGGCCCGCGAGGAGATGGTGGCGCCGGAGACGGCGTCGACGGAGCCGCCGTCCTTGGTGACCTTCCAGGCGGGGCCGTCCAGCGGCTTCCCGATAAATTGATTCACAAACGCGTCCGCCGCGATCTTGGTGCCCAGGCCCGGCGTTTCCTTCTGCTTGATGCCGAGCCCGTGGATGACGCCGTCGGGAGTGAGGCCCACGAGGGCTTCCACCGGCCCGCCGTAGCCGTTGGGCGAGGAGCAGGAGAAGGCGACGCCGGCCAGCGCGCCTCCCTTGCGGGCGACGTAGAAGGTGTTGGAGCCGCCGTCCGCCGCGGGGAGGGTGAGGACGAGGGGGTCGCCCTCGGCGGGGGGGAGGACCTTGCGCAGGGAGTCCATGAGCTGGCGCTGTTCGGCCAGGCGGATGGGTTCGGCCGTGCACTTCTGGGTGATGGAGAGCAGGGCGCCGGCGATCACGGAGACCAGCGTCAGGGCCAGGACCAGTTTGACGAGTTCTTTCATAGGGGCTCCTTCAGGAGGCGGGGGCGGCTTTCGCGGGGTTGTGGCCGAAGACGCGCGGCTGGACGAACTTGTCGATCAGGGGGCTGACGCCGTCCATGATCAGGATGGCGAAGCTGACGCCCTCCGGATAGCCGCCCCAGCGGCGGATGATCACGGTGAGCAGGCCGCAGCCGACGCCGAAGATCATCTGGCCCGGCCGGGTGACGGGGGAGGTGACCATGTCCGTGGCCATGAACCACGCCCCGAGGAAGAGGCCGCCCGTGGCGAAGTGATAGAGGGGGCTGAGGTTGCGGACGGGATCGACGGCGTAGAGGATGGCGGTGAAGACGGCCACGGTGCCCAGGTAGAAGACGGGGATTTCCCAGAAGATGATCCGGCGGAAGAGAAGGTAGAGTCCGCCGAGCAGGAGGGCGAGCTCCGAGCACTCGCCGATGCTGCCGAGCTGGTTGCCGAGGAAGAGCTGGCGGAGGGGATAGGTCGCCTCGAAGCCGGCGGGGGCGGCGCCCGTCGACCAGGCCGTCTTCCAGGCGCCGAGGGGGGTGGCGGTGGTGACGGCGTCCGGCGGGGCCCAGGTGGTCATGGCCACGGGGATCGAGATGAGCAGGAAGACGCGGGCCGCGAGGGCGGGGTTGAAGATGTTGTAGCCGATGCCGCCGAAGATCTGCTTGACCACGACGATGGCGAAGACCGAGCCGACGGCCGCCATCCAGGAGGGCAGCAGGGGCGGCAGGTTGAACGCCAGGAGCACGCCGGTGACGGCGGCGCTGAGATCGTCGATGGCCAGGTTGCGGCCCATGAGCTTGCGGGAGGCGGCCTCGGAGGCCACGCAGGTGAGGACGCAGACGGCGACGAGCCGGACCGCGTCATAGCCGAAGACCGCCACGGCCGCCGCGAAGGCCGGGATGAGGGCGATCAGGACGTCGCCCATGATGCGCCGCACGGAGGAGCCTTCGTGCACGTGGGGCGAGGAGCTGAGCATCCAGAGGGGGGAAGACTGGTCGGCCATACGCTATCCTTGCTTGCTTTTTGCTTTTTCCTGCTTCTGCCGCCGCGCGAGCTGCACGCGGGACTTGCCCTGGCGCATGAGCTGGACCATGGGCCGCCGGGCGGGGCAGACGAACGAGCAGCAGCCGCATTCGATGCAGTCGAGCACGTTGAGGCGCTCGGCCAGCTCGATCTGGTCGGCTTCGACCCCCATCGTGATGGTGCAGGGGAGAAGGGACATGGGGCAGGCCCGCACGCAGCGGTTGCAGCCGATGCAGGGGGCGCTCTCGTAGAGCGCCACGTCCTTGCGGGAGAGGGCGAGGATGCCGGAGGTGGTCTTGCCCATGGGTACTTCCGAGCCGACCTGCGCCACGCCCATCATGGGGCCGCCGCAGATCAGCTTGCCGGAGTCGCCGGTGAAGCCGCCGCAGAAGGCGACGAGGTCGGAGAGGCGGGTGCCGATGCGGGCCAGCAGGTTGGCGGGCCGCTTGATGAGCGGGCCGGTGACGGTGACCACCCGGCTGGTGAGGGGGAGGCCCAGGACGACGGCGTCGTAGACGGCGGCGCAGGTGGCCACGTTTTCGACCAGGGCGCCGACGTCGGCCGGCAGGGAGCCGGAGGGGATTTCGCGGCCCAGGATGGAGTAGATGAGCTGCTTTTCCGCGCCCATGGGATAGGCGGTGGCGAGGGAGACGATCTCGACGTCGCCGTCGGCCTTGGCCAGAGCCTTTTCAAGAGCCTGGATGGCCTCGGGCTTGTTGTCCTCGATGGCCACGCGGATGCGGGGGCCCCCGAGGATGTGGCGCAGGATGCGGATGCCCTGCCAGATCGCGTCGGCCTTTTCCACCATCAGGCGCTGGTCGGCCGTGAGGAACGGCTCGCACTCCGCGCCGTTCAGGATGAGGGTGTCGATCTTCCGGCCCGGCGGCGGGTTGAGCTTGATGTGGGTGGGGAAGCCGGCGCCGCCCATGCCCACGATGCCGGCGGCGGCGACGATGGAAACCAGCGTCTTGCCGTCGAGCGTTTCCCAGTCGGCCCGGGGCTGCAGGGCGGAGCCGGGGCGGTCCTGGCCGTCGTTTTCGATCTCGATGATCGCGGTGGGCTTGCCGGAGGTGGAGCCGCCCTCGGAGATGGCTTTGACGACGCCCGAGACGGGGGCGTGGGCGGCGGCGGAGACGGCGGCGGCGGGCTCGGCGATCAGCTGGCCGAGGGCCACGGCATCGCCCTTGGCCACGATGGGCTTGGAGGGGGCGCCGAGGTGCTGGGCCATGGGCACGTAGACCACGGCGGGGGCCGGCATGATTTCGAGGGGCAGGGCGGCGGTGGCATCCTTATGGTAGCGGGGATGGACCGAGCCGGGCAGTTTGAAGGGGGCTTTTACCGTTTTCATACGGAGGCGCTTTCGGGTGCGGCCGGCTTGGCGGCGGCATTGCAGCCCGCGGCGGACGGACAACCGGCGCTGCTTCCGCGCTGGCTGATGGTCTTTTGCGGGCAGACGTTGACCAGGTCGGGCCCCAGCGGGGTCGTGTAGTCGACCACCGCCAGGTTGCCTTCCATGTGGATTCCCTGGCCGTTGACGGCCTTGACGCATTTCTGGCAGGCGATGCAGCCGACCTCGCAGGCCTTGCGGGTCATGACGCCCTTGTCGCGGTTGCGGCAGAGGATGTGGACCGAGTGGGAGGCGGGCACCATGCGGATCAGGAGGCGCGGGCAGGCCTTGACGCAGAGGCCGCAGCCGATGCACTTTTCGGGATCCACCACGGCGAGGTTCGAGTCGGGCATCATGCGGATGGCGCTGACCGGGCAGATGCGGGAGCAGTTGCCGTAGCCGAGGCAGCCGAAGCGGCAGACCTTGCCGCTGCCGGAAACCACGTCGGCCGACGAGCATTCGGCCAGGCCGTTGTAGAGCGAACCGCGGCGCGAATGGACGTCGCCGCCGTTGCAGAGGACGATGGCCACCATCTTTTCGGCCTCCTTGGCCTCCACCCCCATGAGGGCGGAGATCTCCTGCATGGCCTCGAGCCGGCAGGGGCGGCAGAGATTGGTGGGCGCGTTTTTCTCCACGATGGCCTTGGCATAGTCGGCACAGCCCGCATACCCGCAACCGCCGCAGTTGGCCCCCGGCAGCAGGCCGGTCACCTTTTCAATTCGCGGATCCTCGAACACGTGTAAGAAACGAGCCGCAATGGCCAGCAGCAAACCGCTCAGGAAGCCGGTTCCGCCGATCACGTAGATAGGTGTAAGAATATCGTTTGTCATATGGCTATTTTACCAAATTAGCGAACCCCATAAAGGCCAAACTCAACAAACCTGCGGTGACCAGGGCGAGGGCGGTTCCCTGAAAGGGGCGGGGGGGGTTGGCGCGGTCGAGCTTTTCGCGGATGCCGGCGAAGAGCACCAGGGCGAGGCCGAAGCCGGCGGCTCCGCCGAACCCGAAGAGGATGCTTCCGATGAAATCCAGTCCAAGGCTGATGTTCAGGACGGCAACGCCGAGGACGGCGCAATTGGTGGTGATGAGGGGAAGGAAGATGCCGAGGCTCTTGTGAAGGGCGGGGGCCGACTTCTTGAGGACCAGTTCCACGAACTGCACGAAGGCCGCGATGACGAGGATGAAGACGAGCGTCTGCAGGTATTCTACATTAAGGGGGATCAGGACGTAATACTGGATCAGCCAGGTGACGGCCGAGCCGATGGTCATGACGAATATGACGGCGCCGCTCATGCCCAGAGCGGTGGGGAGCTGCTTGGAGACTCCCAGGAAGGGGCAGATGCCGAGGAAACGGTTCAGAACGAAATTGTTCACCAGAACCGCGCTCAGCAGGATCATCAGATATTTTGTCATGATGTTTTCCTTTTGATCGAAAATCAACTTGTAATGTTATCAGGCCGGGGAGGGAAAAGAAAAGAAAAAAGGTGTTTTCCGGCTTGGGATCTCATTACAACGGCAACCTCGTCTCACGAAAGGCGTGGCACGGCCTTTCCAGGCCGTGTCCTTTTTTGTGAACCTTGGCCGGCACTAAATCGCTTAGCATATTATGAAACGTACACATGTTTGGCTGCCTCTCCTTCTGGCTACCGGGCTTGCGGGTGCACAGGAGCAACCCCCGGCGGCGTCCCGGAAAGCCGAGACCAACGCGGAAATTGTTGTGACCGCCTCGCGCGCGGCTCGCGACATCCAATCCGAGCCGTCGACCGTTTACCGGATCGACGCGCAACGGGTGGCGATCGAGGAAGGGGCCCGGACCCTGCCCGATCTCCTGGATGGCCTTCCCTCCGTGATGCTGCAGAAGACCGGCTATGGCCAGAGTTCCCCGTTCCTGCGCGGCTTCACCGGCTTCCGCACCCTTTGCCTCATCGACGGCGTCCGGCTGAACAATTCCGTGTTCCGCGACGGTCCGAACCAGTATTGGGGCACCGTGGACCCGCTTTCGCTCCGGAGCGCCGAGGCGGTGATGGGGCCCGCCTCGGTCTTGTATGGCAGCGATGCCGTCGGGGGGTCCGTCAACGCACTCACGCTGGCCCCGCCCGCCTGGCAGGGGACGCCGGTGTTCGAGAAAACCCTCCTCTACCGGGGCGCCACGGCCGACCGTTCCACCATCGGGCGAGCCCAGGTCGCCGGGCAGCTCAGCGACAAGTTCGGGTTCGTGGGCGGCGTTTCCGTCAAGGAGTTCGGCGACCTGCGGGGCGGGCGCAAGGTGGGCGAGCAGGATCACACCGGCTATGACGAGCAGGATTACGACCTTCGGCTCGATTACGCGCCTGACGCGGATTCGCTCCTCACCGTGGCGCACCAGACGGTCAACCAGGACGACGCGTGGCGGACGCACAAGACCGTCTACGGGATCGACTGGGAAGGCCTGTCGGCGGGCGACGAAAAGGTGCACTCCTTCGATCAGCACCGCGACCTGACCTACGTCAAGTATGTTCGGGAAAACCTGTCGGGTCCCGTGGATCGGCTGGCCTGGACCCTGTCCCGCCAGGCGCAGGACGAGGACCGGTACCGCGTCAAAGCCGACGACACGCAGGATACCCAGGGATTTGACGTGACCACGTGGGGCAGCGATTTCCAGCTGGAATCCGACACGGCCGCGGGGGCGTGGGTGTACGGCTTTGATTATTACCGGGACGGTGTGGATTCCTACGGCAGGAAATTCAAGGCCGACGGGGCGTTCGACAAGGCCGAAATCCAGGGGCCGGTGGCGGACGATGCCTCGTATGAGACGGTCGGGCTGTTCGTGCAGGACACGATCCGCCTGTTCGACGGAGGCCTGGATGTGACGCCGGGCGCGCGGTACAACTATGCGCGGGCCGACGCCGACAAGGTGAAGGATCCGGTGACGGGCAAGCGGATGGGGGTGAACGGGGACTGGGAGGCGGTGGCCGGTTCGCTGCGGCTGCTGCGGCCTCTGACCCGGGATCGGGCGCACGTGGCGTACGCCGGCGTCTCGCAGGGTTTCCGCGCGCCGAATCTTTCGGACCTGACGCGGCTGGACTCGGCCCGCAGCAACGAGATCGAAACGCCAGTCTCGGACCTCGACCCGGAGCGTTATATCGCCTATGAAATCGGCTTCAAATCCCGGTTCGAGCGGCTTGTTTCCAGGATCGGTTATTATTATACGACCATCGAGGACATGATCGTGCGCGCGCCGACAGGGCGGATTGTCGACGATCTTGATGAGGTGACCAAGAAGAACTCGGGTGACGGCTACATCCAGGGCGTTGAGGTGTCCGAAACGGTTCTGCTCGCCCGGAGTTGGGAGGCGTTCGTGTCGGCCGCGTGGATGCAGGGGCGGGTGGACGCCTATCCCACCTCAGACGCGGTGCAGGAGCGCGACGACGTCAGCCGGCTGATGCCGCTGACGGCGCAGCTGGGGCTCCGCTGGAAGAGCGCGGGCGAGAGGTATTGGGCCGAGGCGGTTTCCGATTTGGCGGCGAAGGCCGACAAACTGTCAGCCGACGACAAGCGGGACACGCAGCGGATTCCGCCGGGCGGCACGCCGGGGTATGCGGTATACCATCTGCGGGGCGGCGTCCGGGTCACCAAAAACCTGAACGTGGCTCTGGGGCTTGAGAACATTTTCGACGACGATTACCGGGTTCACGGGTCGGGCGTCAACGAACCCGGCCGCAACCTGATCCTGACGGCGTCCTGTGCGTTCTAGAAGAATAGCTAATAGCTGATAGCTGATAGCGGATCCGCTATTTCTTTTTCGCTATTAGCTATCAGCTATTAGCTATTCTTCAGCTTCACCGCAGCATCATGATAGTGCCTTTTTCCGGGACCTTCAGCTGGAGCACCACGTCGCCGCTGTTGGTGTTCAGCGTGCCGGAGCAGAGGGGCGGGAGCGTCAGGGAGGGGATTGTGCCCCGGAGCGAACCGCCATTCAGATCGAACAGCGTGTAGGTGCCGGAGGAGATGAGCGGGGTGCCAGCGATCTCGATGGTGCCGGTCAGGGTCAGTCCCGCGGGGCCCTGCAGGACGACCTGGTCCTGGAGGCCGGGCGAGCGCAGATGGAAGAGGTTGGTGCTGGCGTCGCCCAGGGTGATGCGGGCCGCGCTGCTGGTGGCGGCGACGGTCAGGAGGCCGGGCTGCCAGTTGTTCGTGCCGGGGGAAACCCCTTCGTTGACGGTGACGACGGCCTTGCCCAGGGAAATTGTCCCCACGCCGGCGAGGCCGCCGACCGTGTCGCTGATGTTGTTGAAATCCATGATGCCGTTGGTGTGGACCAGGATCTCGCCCGTGTCCGGCATGCGGCCCGAACCGGTCAGTTTCAGGGGGAAGGCGTTGGGTCCGCCATCCTCGATTTCCGTGCCGCCCGTGTAGAGGTTGGCGCTGGCGATGAAGGTCGAGCCGGTGCCGGGGCCCGTGAGGATCAGGCGGCCGGGAACGGCGCCGTCCTGGAAGAGGCCCGCCCAGGAGTGGCTGCCGCTCTGCGAGGGATAGCGGTTCAAAAAGACCCGGCCCTCGATGCGAACCCGGTCGTAGATGTAATAGCCTCCGATGGCGGTGTTTCCCTTGAAGTGGCCGCCCTCCCGCACGATGACATTGGTGGTATAGAGCGTGCCCGGGAAGGCGCTGAACCGGACGCTGGCGTTGCTGAGGATGATGATTTCGGCTCCGGGCCAGGACGGTTCCGCGATATTGTACAGGGTTATTTCGGCTCCGTTGGTGACGATCACGTTGCCTTTGCCCAGCGCTTTGGCTACATTATTAACGACTAAAACGCCATCTTTGACGAGTGTTCCGCCGGAATAGGAATTAGAGTTGACAAGGGATATCGACCCCCCTCCTGTCTTTACCAGCCGCCCGGTTTCCGAGGCGCTGTAATCCTCGATAAGCCCTCCCAGAGTGGCGACCGCGCCAGCGCTGGCGAGTACTTCGAGGTCGCCCCGCACGGAGTTGGTGCATTTCAGGGTATAGCCGGCGCCCACTTGAAGTCGTCCCCCTTGCGCGATAATGCGACTGCGCAGGCTGATGTTGGCGCTGTAGAGCAGGATGGCGCCGGGGTTCAACTCGACGGGGCCGGTGCCCAGCACATCGGTGGAGGAAATGGTGAGGGTACCGGGGCAAAGCACCGTGCCGCCCGAATAGGTGTTTCCGACCCGCTTCAGGGTGATAGAACCTGCCAGGTTCGTGCTCGAATTGGTGATGATCAGTTTTCCCGCTTCGGCGCCGGCGTTCTGGATCAGGCCCGTGAATGACAGGGTGACGCCGGAGGCCAGAAAGGCGGACTCGTTGCTCAGGGAAACCGTGCTGCCATACGTGTAATTGCCGGAGCCGGAGCGCAATGTGCCGCCGTCCAGTACGAGGTTATGCTCGACGGTCATGGCGGCGTTCAGGGAGATTGACCCGTTCGTTTTGACGATGATGGCGGTCGGTGGTCCTGAAAGGTTGGCGTTGAAGACGGCGTTGATCGGAGTCGGGCCTCCGCCGATGACCCCGGTGTCGCCTGCGGTCGGCGCGCCGACGGGGCTCCAGGCTCCCGAGTTGGTCAGCATCGCGTTATGGGTGATGAAGGTTTTGTCGGCCGCACCGGCGGACACCGCCAGCAGGAAAACGGCTCCAGCTGCCAACGAAATAAAACCAGCACGCTGCATGGCTACCCCTCCAGAAACGTATAACATTATTACGATTCTTTAATTATAAGCTTTTTATCGATAAATTCCACCCTTTTTGGTGTCATTCTTGGCGCGTCTGCGATTTTAGGGCGCGGCTGTCCCATATGGCGCCTTTCCAGAACAAGGTGGAGGGTCCGGTGCCACCCGGACCGATGCGCGCGTCGGGCGCAAGTCTGGCGCGTGCGGTCCGGGTGACAGGCGCCCCCGGGGACTTGCAAGGCGCAGAGGCGCCCGTCATTCTTTCGCATGGACGAAGGCGGTCGGCTTGGCTATCTTGGGGCCAGACAGCGAAAGGAAAGCGCCATGGAAAGCATTTTTAAAGCCTACGACATCCGGGGCATTTATGGTCAAACGCTGACCGACGAGATGGCCGAACGCATCGGCCGCGCCTATGCCACCTTCCTGAAACCTAAGAAGGTGGTGGTGGGGATGGACATGCGGCCGCATTCCCGGCCCTTGTTCGAGGCGCTGGCGCGGGGGTTGACCCGCCAGGGTTGCGACGTGATTGACATCGGCCTGTGCTCCACGCCCATGACCTATTTCGCCAATGGCTCGCTCGGGGCGGACGGCAGCATCATGATCACCGCCTCGCACAATCCGGGCGAGTGGAACGGCTTCAAGCCCTGCCGGGCGCAGGCCGTCCCGATCAGCGGCGCCACCGGCCTCCTGGACCTCGAGAAGATCGTGACGTCGGGGAGCTACGCCCCGGCCGCGGCGAAGCCGGGAACCGTTTCCGCCTATGACATTGTGCCGGCCTATGTGCGCCACGTGCAGTCCCATGTGCGGCCGGCGGGCAAGCCGAGGCTCGCCATCGATTTCGCCAACGGCATGGGCATCCTCGAGGCGCGCGCCCTGGAGGGACTGGTCGAGATCGATCCGCTGTTCGACACGCTGGACGGCACCTTCCCCAGCCACGAGGCGAACCCGCTCAAGACGGAAACGCTCGAGGCGCTCCAGGCCAGGATCCGGGGCGGCCATTACGCGTTCGGCGTGGCGTTCGACGGCGATGCGGACCGGGCCGGCTTCGTTGACGAGAAGGGCGCGGTGGTGCCCATGGACATCATCACGGCCCTGGTGGCGCAGAGCGTGCTGCAGAAGCAGAAAGGCATCATCTTCTACGACCTGCGCAGCAGCTGGTCGGTCAAGGAGGTGATCGAGGAGAGCGGAGGAACGGCCCGGATGTGCCGGGTGGGCCACGCCTTCATCAAGCAGCAGATGCGGGACGCCGGCGCCCTGTTCGCGGGCGAGCTCTCGGGGCATTATTATTTCAAGGACAACTACTATACCGAAAGCGCGGCCATGGCCATCCTGTCGGTGGCCGACATCGTGACCCGGGCCGGCAAGCCGCTCTCGGAGCTGGTCCGCCCGATCCAGCGGTACGCCGCCAGCGGGGAGATCAACTCCGAGGTGCACGATACAGCGAAGGTCCTGAAGGCGGTCAAGAGCCGCTATTCCGACGGCCGCCTGATCGATCTGGACGGCGTGAGCGTGGAGTATGCGGACTGGTGGTTCAATGTCCGGTGCTCCAACACCGAGCCGCTGATCCGGCTGAATCTCGAGGCCAAAACCCGGCCGCTCATGGAGAAGAAGCGGGACGAGCTGCTGGCTCTGATCAGGGAAGGGCTTGCCCTGATCCGGGAAGGGTGAGATGAGCGCTGTGGCCCAACCGGCCGGACTGCCGGCCCCGCCGGCGGGCGTTTCGGTTTCCGAGCAGGCGCTGGAAAGCCCGGCCTGGCGCGTGCAGCTGGACCTGGGCACGGGCGGGGTCCGGTCGCTCCGCTGGCGGGGGCCTTCGGCTTGCGAACTGGCGGACCCCGAGGCCGAACCTCAGCTGTTCCAGGCTTTCGTGCGGAGGGAGGGTGGCGCCCCGCTCCTGTCCCGTTTCATCCGGTCGCGCGCGCGATTCAATTCCGAAGGCGCCGTGCTGGCCGTGGAGGCGGAACTGGGCGGGGGAGTGTGGCGGACCGAATTCGGCGTGGAAGCCCGGCAGGGCGGTCTTCGGGTGAGGGCTGGCTGGTCGGGCCCTCCTCCCGGCCTAGCCGCGGAGCTGTCGCTGGCATTCCCGTTTGCAGTCGCGGCGGGCGAGCGGTGGGCGGCGGCGGGCGGCGGCGCGATGGGCGTGAGGGCGGGCGGGCGCGGCCTTATTGCGACCGCGACCGGGGCGGCCTGGCATGCCGAGTGCGGGACGGTTTCGCCGATCGGGCCCGAACCGCTGGTCCTGGAACTTCGCTCCGCTATCCGCTATTAGCTATCCGCTATTCCTGCAGCGCCGGGGGTGCGGAATGCACCTCCGCCATGCGTCCCCTGAGCAGGATGATGGCGCCGCCGGCGATGGCGCACGTGAGCACGGCCGAGGTCAGGCCGATTTTGAGCCAGTCCTTGAACCGGATGTGGGCGTGGGCCTGTTTTTCCAGCATACCCAGGGCCACGATATTGGCCGTGGAACCGATGAGGGTGATGTTGCCGCCGAAGCAGGCGCCGAAGAGCAGGGCCCACCAGAGGGGTGTGACGGCCACGCCCGTGGTCTTGAGCCCTTCGATGATGGGGGAGAAGGCGGCCACGAAGACGACGTTATCGACAACCGCCGAGCCAAGCGCGGAGGTGGAGAGGATGCCGGCGATCAGCAGGATCGGGTCGCGGCCGAAATGGGTGATGAAGTTTTTGGCCAGCACCTCCGTCACACCGCTGGCCTTGAGCGTGCCGGCGATCGAGAAGAGCATCATGAAGAAGAGCAGGGTCCACCAGTCCACGGAGCGCTCCACGTAATGGCGGGCGCGGTCGCGGCGGTAGAGCATGACGCCGGCCGCGCAGAAGATGGGCGCGATGAAGAGCACCGTGTTTTTCTCCAATCCCAGGATCTGCTCGAACTGGTGGTGAAGGGCGATGGACAGGAGCACCACGGCAAGGATGGTCAGGCTGCGGCGGTAGGGGACCCGGACGCGCGGATCGAGGGCGTCGGCGCCTTTTGCCGCCTGTTCTTGGAGCCGTTCGTCGAACACGCGCAGGTCCTTCCGGTACCAGAAGAAGACCAGCCCGATGTTCGCGACGGTGGCGACCAGCATGACGGGGAAGGCCCAGAGGAGGAAGTCGCCGAAGGTAAAGCCGGCCTTCGCGCCGATCAGGATGCCCACGGGGTTGCCCATCATGGTGCCGGCGCTGCCGATGTTGGTGGCGATCACGGAGACGATGATGAAGGGAATGGGGTTGACCTTGAGTCGGCCGCAGACCTGGAAGACGAGGGTCGCGATGATGATGATCGAGATCACCTCGCCGACGGCGCAGGCGAGCAGGGCTGCGACGACGCTGATGACGGCGATCAGCCGGTGGCCCGTCAAGTGGGGGAGGGAGATGATGGACTGGACGACCCAGGTGAAGAAGCCCAGATCCTCGAGGCAGCCCAGCACGATCATCATGCCGATGAGGAACAGGATGATGGGCACCTCCGCGGCCCAGACATACTGTTCGATCGTCATGGACCGGGTCAGGATCAGCAGGCTGACCCCCAGGAAGGCCACGCTCAGGCGCAGGTTCCAAAACGTCAGCGTTCCCAGGATAGATACAACGAAGGCGCCGACGGCGAGTTGCTGCGGTCCAGTCATGCCGGCCAGTCCGCAGCCCAGGGCGGCGCCGAGGCTGACCAGGATCAGGATGACGGCGCGTTTCGCGAACTGGGCGGGCGAGAGGGACGGGGACGGGGTTTCGTCTTCGAAAGGCATATCAGGTCAATCCCAGAAGAGTTTGCGGACGTAGGAGGTGAGATCCGCCGTGCCGATCAGCCGGCGATTGTCCAGGACGACCACCTGGCGGCGTTCGTCGAGCAGGAAGAGCTTGGCCAGCTGGATGGCGGGGACGTCCGGGCCGATGGACAGGATGTCCTCCCGCATGAACCGGGTGATGGGCAGGCCGGAGTCGCGTTTGACCAACTCGGCGAAGGGCTCGAAGCGGAGGATGGGGGAGAGGTCCTCCATCCAGCGCAGGTGCGCCGGCAGGCAGAGGCGGAGCAGGTCCTCGATGGCGATGGTGCCGAGCACCTCGCCCTGCGCGTTCACGATCGGCAGGTCCATGATGGCCTTGGCGCTGATCAGCTCGATGGCGTCGCCCAGGGTGTCCGTGTCCCGGAGGACCACGGGATTCGTGTTCATGAGATGCTTGACGGCCAGGAATTCCGGAAGGTGCTCATGGCTGATGCCGAGCGCGGCCAGCACGCCGTCCGGCGATTGGGCGGCGACGATGCGGTCGAGCGTTCCCGGAATGCGCAGCGACTTGCTGACTGCGGCCAGCACGCGCAGGTAGAGGTTGGGCTCGCTGAGGGGCACCAGGGTCAGCACGATCACCCGGACCGGCGCCTCCGCGCCCGGGTAGGCCAGTCCGGCGGGGCAGACTCCGACCGCGATGCGCGGCCGGGCCAGGTCCGCCAGGCGCCCGTGGGGCATGGCCAGTTCCCGTTCCATGACGACGGGCATGACGGCTTCACGCGCCAGCACCGCCTGGACGGCGCGCTCCTGGTCGAACCCGCCGTGGCTCCGGTGGAGACGGTCGATCAGCAGCCGGCAGGCTTCCTCCGATGAACCGGCTTTCAGCGGGATGACAATATCTTCAGAATTAAGGTAATCGGTGATCGGGGCGGCGGGTTTCGGGTTCATGGAGCCTCCTCGACGGTTGTCCATCGTCGTTGAATAGTGGTCCATCGGGAAATCGATTTCAAGGCCTAATATAGAGGGCTTTATGATTTGACGTGGCAGAGAAGGTGTGGCATACTTTTCACCCGTTTGATTCAGTTTTTCGTGACATGATTGAACGGTAAACGCCGCGCGGCTCCATTTCCTGGTCCGCGGACGCGTATGCGGCCTGTCGGACCGACCGCTTCCGGGTCATCGTACCGGGAGAAGTGGGATGCAATTGACGAATGTGCTCGAAGTCGACCAACTCCTGATGCCGGAGGGGCCGATTGACAAGGACGGGCTGCTGACGCGGATGGTTGAGGCCTTGACAAAATCTCGCCTGAGCCGGACGAATCCCGGCCTTTCGGCCGCCGCGCTGAAAGGGGCTATTCTCGCCCGCGAGGAGCAGCGAGCCACGGTGATGGGCCGCGGGCTGGCCTTTCCCCACGCCCGGATCCCCGGGTTCACGGGACTGGGCATCGCGATTGCTATCCTGAAGGAGCCGATTGATTTTGGGAACACCGACAAGGTTAACCTGGTCTGCCTGATGATCGCCCCCGAAAACGCGCCTATGCTCACCCTCGGCGCCATGGCGCGGTTGACCCAGTTCTTCCGCGACCCGGCCCACCGGCAGCTTCTTCTGGAGGCTTCCGACCCGGCGGATGCGCTTAAGAAACTGGCGGCCAGCAAGATGGCGCTGGATATTCCCGTGACCGTGCAGGACATCATGGAGGCGCCGGGCGTCTCCGTGACCCTGGACACGCCGCTCCGCAAAGTCAGCCGCCGCATGCACGATGAAAACATCGACGTGGTGGCGGTCGTGGACGAACAGGGGGCCGTGGTCGGGGAAATCACCTGCGACAGCCTGTTCGAGTTCGGCCTGCCGGACTTCTTCCACCAGCTGAAAAGCGTCAGCTTCATCCGGGAATTCGATCCCTTCGAGAAATATTTCACGGAGGAAGCCCACTCGGACGCCCGCCGGCTGATGAAAACAGCTATCTGTAAAATGACGCCCGACGCCACCCTGATGGAGGCGATCTTCGCGCTGGCCGTGAAGAAGGTGACCCAGATCTACGTGGTGACCCCGGAAGGCAAGTGGGTCGGGACGCTGGATCGCGATGATGTGCTGGACAATGTGCTGAACTGGTAAGGGATGTCATGATTACGGCTGTTATCATCTTTCTTGTCACGTATGTTCTGATTGCGTCCGAAAAGCTCGACAAAACCCTGGCCGCGCTCCTTGGCGCCGTCGCCATGGTGGTCTCGGGCGCCGTGCCCTACGAGCTTTCGCTGGGCGCCATCGACATGAACGTGATCTTCCTGCTCGTCGGAATGATGGTCATCGTGGGCATTCTCTCGCAGACCGGCGTTTTCGAGTGGATGGCCATTCATCTGGCCCGGCTGGGGGGCGGGAACGGACTGGTCATTATGATCTCGTTCCTGGTTCTCACGGCCGTGATCTCGGCCTTTCTGGACAATGTGACAACGGTCATCCTGATCGCGCCGCTGACCATCTTTGTTACCCAGATCCTCGAGATCCCCACTAAGCCAATACTGATCCTGGAGGCGATATTCTCCAATATCGGCGGTACGGCGACCCTGGTCGGCGACCCCCCCAACATTCTGATCGGCGCTCGCGCGCACCTCTCGTTCAACGAGTTCATCATCAACCTGACGCCCATTATCCTGATTGTCATGGCCGCGAGCCTGGTGGTGGTGGGTGTCTTTTACCGGAAAAAGATGCGTACGAACGACACGGGCCGCGAGCGCATCCGCCGCGCCCGCCCGGACCTGGCCATCCTCCAGCCCGGCCCCCTGCGCAAGGCCGCCGTGGTCTTCGCCTTCGTGCTGGCCGGCCTCTTCCTGGGCCGGTTCCTGAACATCGAGCCGGGCCTGCTGGCCATGGCTGGAGCCGTGGTCATGGCGATCGTCGTCCGCCGGGAGGCGCACGAGATCCTGACCTACGTGGAGTGGAATACGATCTTCTTCTTCATTGGCCTGTTCATGCTGATCTTCGGGCTCGAGCATAACGGCGTATTCGAGGCCTTGGGGCGGCTCATGCTGGATATGACGGGTGGTAACCTGATGATGACGGCTCTGGCGATCTTGTGGTTTAGCGCTATCGCCTCGGCCATCGTGGACAACATCCCGCTGGTCATGGCCATGATTCCGTTGGTCCAGAGCATGGCGCCGGTCTTCGCCCGCCAGATGGGGCTCGAGGGGCAGGAGGCCCAGATTTCGGCCCAGATCACTCATCCCTTGTTCTGGTCTTTGGCTCTTGGCGCCTGCTTGGGCGGCAACGGCACGCTGATCGGCGCCTCCGCAAACGTGGTGATCGCCCAGGTGGCCAAGCGCAACAACCAGCCCTTTTCATTCTGGGATTTCTGCAAGTTGGGGATCCCGATAACCCTGCTCAGCCTGGTCCTCTGCTCCGGCTACATCTACCTGCGCTACTTTAACGGGTGACCGTTGACGCCCGGGGCATGAGCACCAGTTCCTGATGGAGCCGGCGCGGCGTCGGGCCGCCCAGCCGGCCTTTCATCCGGTCCAGCAACAGGCCGAATGCCGCCGCGCCCTGCCGGTCGTCCTGCGTGCTGACGGTGGAAATGGGCAGGGAGTTGTATTCCCCGATGATCGAGTTGCCGGCGCCCATGACGGCTACATCGTCCGGGACCCGAAGCCCGAGCCGGAGCAAGGCCCTGAGCGCCACGGCCGACAGGCTGTCGTAGCTGAGGAGTCCGTCAAATTGCCCCTGGTGCGCCCGCAGGAAGGCGGCGATTTCATTTTCCAGCTCGCCCAGGTCGGGCGACTCTTTCGTGCCCGGCTGGTTCAGGGTCAGCACCAGCGGGGGCGGGAGGCCCGCCTCCGCGGCGGCCTCCAGCGCGCCGGCCTCGCGGAGGGCGTTAATCTTCGCGTTGGGGCGGGTGTTGATGAGGCAGAGGCGCCGGCGGCCCGATTCCAGCAGGTGCTGGACCTGGAGCCGGCCCACGGCCGCATAGTCGGGGCAGATGTCATCGCATGCGAAGTCCAGCAGGGCGGCCCCGTCGAACGTGACCAGCGGGAATCCGTCCTCCACCAGCTTTTGCAGCTCAGGGTGGGGCCCGGCTTCGGAGGGGTAGACCAGGAGTCCGTCCACCCCCCGGTCAAGAAAGCTCCGGATGCGCAGGTCTTCCGTGTCGGGCCGGTTGGGGTGGAAGCAGAGCATGACGGAATAGCCTTCCTTTTCCGCGGCTTCCTCCACGCCCGCGAACCGGTTGCGGGCGTTTCCGATTCCCAGGGCTGTCGTCACCATGCCGATCGTGAGGGTTTCACCCGACCGGAGAGCCCGGGCCGACAGATTGGGCCGGTACCCCAGTTCGCTCACGGCGTCCATGACCCGTTTTCGCGTTTCGGCCGAGGCCCAGCAAGTGGGCCGGTTGTTCAGGATCTGGCTCACGGTCGCCAGGCTGACGCGCGCCTTTCCGGCCACGTCGGCCAGCGTCACCCGCTTCTTCCGGGCCCCGTTCTCGCCTGGTCGTGACTCCGTCATGCTTCGCACCTTAACCGATCACTATTGACCTTGTCAAATACAACGTTGTATATTAATCTAATGCTGTCTGTAGGCTGGCCTGGGTCAAAGGCCTGTCAGTCCTTTTTTTCTCCGAGAGGAGACGCGATGAAAACGACCGTTTTTAGGGATCTTCCGGGTTTGGTGGTCGGCGGTTTCAGACCGGCCAGCGGGCCTGGAGCCGGGTGGGTTCCGCTGCCGATCGGGCTCGACGACTTTGATGGCGTAGGGCTGGCAACTGGCGCGCATAGTCCGGCGGTGGAACTGGTGCTGGACCTGGGGCTGACCGGCTGGCATCGGCTCCACGTGGGTCACAATCCCGCCATCCGGGTGTGGCTCGACGGCGAGACAGGCTACTGTGAATTGCCGGGCGATGTTTCCGTGGTGCGTGACACCTGTCTTCCGGCTGCGGATTTCACCGGCCGCCGCCTGCATCTGGCGCCCGTTCGCGGAGCTGACCGGTCGCAGGAGGCAAAGCTGTTTTACCTGAAGGCCGAGCCGTGCGCCGGTCCCGCGGAAAACCACCGCAACCTGATCGTCACCAATGACGGCCACGGCGTCTTCTTCCGGGGCCTGGACTCTCCCCGCGACATTTATCGCCATGTCTATCCCTTCCGCGACGGCGATTTTTTCCGCCTGGTCTGGGGGGTTTACGGCGGGGGCCTTCTGAGTCTCCGCCCGGATTCGAAGGTGTCGGAAAGTCCGGTGCGGCCCGATGACACGCACCTGGTGCCCGGAGAGCGGATATTCTGCCGGTCGCTCCAGCGGTGTCAGGCGGCGGGAGCGGATCCGCTGGGCGTGGTGCGGGCGGCCACACGCGAATACGGGCTGGAGCTGCATTACTATATTCGGATGAGCGCTTTTTACGGCCCCTTTCCCCACAGCGGGTGGACCACCCGGTTTTTCAAGGCTCACCCGGAATGGCATTGCCGGGATGAGTGGGGCCGGGCCGTCAACCTGATGAGCTACGCCTGGCCGGGCGTGCAGGATCATATGCTGGCCTACTTTGACGAACTGCTCGATTACCAGCCCGATGGGCTGTGCCTGGCGTTCAACCGCGGTCTGCCGCTCATGATCTGTGAGGAGCCGGTGCTCGAGGCGTACCGGCGCAAACACGGGCGCCGGCCAACGCTGCCCGCGGAGGTGGATACGCCTGAACTGCTGGCGGTGCGGCACGAACTGCTGGCCGGCTTCGTGGAGCGGGTGAAGCGGCTGGTCGAAAGGCGCGGAAAGTCGCTTTCCTGCATCGTGCCGCGCGACTTCGCGCACAACCGCCTGTTCGGCCTGGAGGCCGATTTGCTGGCCCGCCGGGGGCTGGTGGAGTCGATCATGGTGGGCGCGGGGCATGGCGACAGTCCCGCGCTGAACGCCGAGCTGGCGCCGGTGCGGGCGCTGAAGGAGGGCGGCGTGAAGGTCTTTTCCGGCGGCTCGAACGTGGGCGCCCACGGGCTGGCGTGGGTGAATGGCGATATGAAGGCGCGCGCCCGGCACATGGCCTCGATCCTGGATTCCGGCCTGGACGGCGGCTGGTTCTGGGACGCCGAGTCGGTGATCGGCGTGGAGTGGGAGGCCATGCGCCGGTTTGGCGATCGCGGTATGCTCGACACGCTTGTCCGGGGCGAGTGGCCGGCCAAATCCGCCCACCAAACGAAGGTGATTGGCGATTTGGTAGTCGGACGCTACAATCCCTGGCATGCGTATTGACAGACCAGCCGGGAAGGAACGACTGCAATGACGCGATTCTTTTCTAAGATAGGGACAGTTTGCGCGCTGGCGGCGGCCCTTGCTCTGACGGTGGAGGCGGCCAACACGGTCTGGAAGCCGCTCACGGCGGGCGACTGGCTCGAGCCGACCAACTGGGTGTCGGGCCTGCCGGACGCGGGCGGAAACCTGCTGGCCTACATCGACAATGGCGGCACGGCCGTGTTGACCGGCTCGGGTGAGAGCGCCGGCGTCACGCTGGGCGCCTCGGCGGGAAAACGGGGAACGGCAAGGCTGGAGGGGGCCGCGGCGTGGCTGAGCAATGCCGTTGCGGTCGTCTCGCTAGGATCCTCCGGAACCGGGGTGTGGGTCCAGGCCGGCGGGTTTCTCTGGAGCGACAAGGGCTTCCGGCTGGGTTATTACGCCGGCTCCCTGGGCGACCTGGCCGTTTCAAATGGGCTCATCGTCATGTATGGCGATTTCACCATCGGCGGAAATGTGGGCGACGGCCTGGTGAGGCAATCGGGCGGCACGGTCGAATTGCGGACGGCGGGCGTCAATAACGGGCGGTTTTCCTGCTCCAGCGGGGACTACGAGCTGACCGGGGGCCGGTTCGTTGTCACGGGTTATAACTTCAACGTGGGCACGACCGCCGGTAAAACGGGGCGGGTTACCGTGGATGGACCGGACGCGGTTCTGGACGTGCGAAACGCCGCGCTGGTCAACGGCGTGGGCGCGAGCATCGGCAATTCGGCCGTCGGAGAGCTGGCGTTCCGGCAGGGGGCCGTCTACTTTGACGCGGGGGTTCTGGTGGGGAACAGCCATACGGGCCTGATCCTTCAGACGGGCGGAATCGCGGAGTTCCGGGCAGTCACGCTTGGCAGCGCTGCAGGCGGCTCCGGAGAATACCGCCTGGAAGGGGGGACGCTGAGGGTGGACAAGTCGGCCTGGCCGGAGCGCAGCGTGATCGCGGGCGCATCGGGGTCTGGAGTTTTCTATTTCGGAACGGCCGGGGGGGCCGGCGACCTGCAGCAGAAGCAAGCCGGCTGCGGCATGATCGTGCGGCAGGGCGCCGCCGGGTCCGGCGAATTCCGGGGCTGGTCGGATGACGGGGTGACGAACCGCTTCGGCCTGACGGGCCCGCTGCAGAACAGCGGCCGGATCGTGGCCGACGGCTACGGCGTCGCCCGGGCGCTGAACATGACCGGCCTGGCGTCGGTCGCGACGCTGATTTACAGCGGGCCCGGCGAAACCAACGGCTGGTTTGCGGTCAACCGAGGCAAGCTGATGCTGCCGCCGGTGAGCGTGGCCTCCTCCGCCGCGAACTGGGGCCATTCGGCGTCGAACACGGAGATGAACCTGATCAATGCCGTCCGGTGGACCTTCAAGGGAACCACGAGCGGGAAGGTGTGGGGGGAATTGCTGGCCGCGGACCGGGCCGATGTGCCGGGCCCGGGCGCGCTGGAAGCCGTCAGCGTGCATGCGTTCTCGGGGCTGGCCTTCACCAACGGGGCGTTGAGCCTGCGGTATGATCCGTCCGCCGCGGCCGTCCGTGGCATTCCCGAGGATCAGCTGAAGCTGTTCCGCTGGAACGGGTCGGCCTGGGCGGAGTTGAACGCCTCGCTGAACACCTCCAAAAAGCTGATCGCGGTGTCCGATTTGAATGCGATGGGGCTTTTTGCCGCGGGCCGCCGAACGTTGCGGGCGGGCTCCCTCCTGATGATCCGGTAGCGGGTTCGCGGAACGTTCGGGGTTGCGTTGTTGTTGCTTTATGGCAGGTGGGCGAATAAGATGGGCCTTATCAGGCGGGCAAGGCTTTTTTCCGCTAGAGGTCATAGGAGGGCGCTTATATGAATTTCCATTTTTGCTTCCGGTTGTTCACGGGTCTAGGGCTGTTGGCTGTTGTTGTGTCATCCGGTTCGTCCGCGCAGGCGGTGACGCGGACGGGAAGCGTGGCGGGCGTGTGGAGTTCAGCGGCCACGTGGGGAGGCAACCCCGCCCCGGTTGCGGGTGACGCGGTGATCATCAACGCCGGCGTCACCGTAACCGTGGACGCGCCGGCCAGTTGCGCATCGCTGGCCTTTCTCGCCCCCAATACGGTCAACGGCATTACGCTGAGCGGAACGAATTCGCTTGCCGTTTCAGGGGGGATTACAACGGTTGTGCCTGCCGCCAGCTCGCGGAGCACGCGGATTGCGGTCGGCTCGGGTTCGCTTACCGCAGGATCCCTGGCGCTCGCCGGCGCGGGCACCGCCACCCGGTATACGGAGCTTTCGATTGCGGACGGCACCGCCACGATCGTGAGCAACCTGACGACCGCCGGCATCGAATCCCGCATCCGCTTCACGGGCGCGGGAACGCTGAAGGTCGGCGGCAGTTTCATGTCCGCCGCCGCCGGAACCTTCACGCCCGCGACGGGCACGGTCGAGTTCAACGGGCCCGCCCCGTTGATCCGCGGCACCAATTACAACAATCTGGTCGTCAACGCCGGGGCCGGGAACACTGCTTCGCTGACGGGAAATCCCGCCGTGGCCGGGAACCTGACAATCGCCTCCGGCACGTTGAACCTGGCCGCGTTCACGGCAAACCGCGCAAGCGCCGGGGGCGCCCTGACAGTGGCGGCGAATGCCGGCCTGATTGCGGGCGGCGCCGCGAATTTCCCGTCCAATTACGCGACGGTGGCGCTCGATCCCGCGAGCACGGTGGCGTTTGCCGGCGCCGGCGATCAAACCGTCAACGGCCTTTCCTACGGCCACCTCACGCTTTCCGGAGGAGGGGCGAAGTCCATTTTCACGGGCGTCACGGTGGCGGGCGATTTGTCCATTGCGCCCACGGGCGCGGCCGTGGCCGTCGTGGCCGACGGCCTGGATCTGGCCGTCGAGCGGCTGTCGCTCGGCGGGTTCGGGCGGATCAACGGATCCTGGGGATCCAGCGCATCGGGCGCAACATACCAGGATGACACCTTTTTCGACCCGACGACCGGCCGGGTGATCGTCAATTCGGACTCGCGGACCTACAGCACGCTGACCATTGCGGGCGATCCGGCTCCCTACGCGACGCCGGGGCCTCTCGGCTACGGGGAAACCGGCGGGCTGCTGTCCGGCTCCTGGCTCACGAACAGCGTGGCCCCCGCGGTGATGGCGGGCGGGCTCGGTTGGCGGTGCGACGGCTGGAGGCTGGCGAAGACGGTCGGCGGAGCGGCCCTCGCGCAGGGATCGGGAACCCAGGCCGTTTTCCAGGTGAGCACGAACATCACGCTCACCTGGGTGTGGACGAACTACTGGCTGACCATCGCCGGAAGCCCGGCGAATTTCAGCGCGGCGAGTCCGCTGAATTACGGGGCGTATACCAATATCGAAGAGAGCGCCTGGATCACCAATTCGGTTGTTACCCCGGTGAATGAATTAAACGGGAACAGGAAAGCCTGCGCGGGCTGGACGCTGGCGGTTGCGGGGGGGGGCGTGATTTCCGGCGGCCCGGGCTCGCAGGCGGAGTTCCAGATGCGGGCCGAGAATCTTGCCCTCACGTGGAGCTGGGCCAATGAGTATTACCTGGACGCGACGGCCAACAGCAACGGGACGGTGACGGCGGCTGGCTGGCATGTCGACGGGAGCCAGGCGCAGCTTGAGGCGTCGGCCGACGGGGGGCACGTCTTCCTTCAGTGGGCGGGGGACGTGCCGGTCGGGGCGCATACGAACAACCCGCTGACGGTGACCATGGATCGCGCGCGCGCCATCAGGGCGCAGTTTGCGGCCGAGTCGGCCGCGAGCCGCACCTGGCGGGGAAACGGCAACTGGTTCACCGCCACGAACTGGGCGCCGATGGGCGTGCCCGGAACCGGGGACGTCGTGTTCATCGGCTCGGGCAGTTGCACGCTGGCGGACCCGGCCCGCGTCGGCTCAATGACGATCAGCAACGCCACCCTGGTCTTCACCAACTGGCTCACGGCGCTGACGGTCGCGGGCGGCGTTCGCCTCCAGACCAATGCCACGCTCACCACGCCCGTTACGGCCTATCGGAGCGCCCTTAGCAACCGGGTGCATCTCGTGTGCGACTCGCTTGTCGTGGAGGGGGGCGGGCGGATCAATGTGGACGCCAAGGGTTACGGCGGCGGCTGGGCGGCCAACGGCATCGCCAACTTTGACAGTTACGGAATCGGGCCGGGGGCCATTGCGGCGGCCTATCCGGGCGCCGGTTCGTACGGCGGCCGGGGCGGGGAGCAGTTCAGCACGACGCCTGCTTATCGGAGCGGAAACCTCTATGGGGATTACGCCGCGCCCACGGGGCCCGGGTCCGGCGGCGGCAGCACGGACGGCCGCGCCGGGTATGCGGGCGGCAACGGCGGCGGTGCAGTCCGGATCGAGGCGGCTGGCCACGTGCTGGTGAACGGCGCCATCACGGCCAACGGAGGGCTCGCCAGTCAGTACTCGTCGCCCGGCTCGGGCGGGGCCATCTGGATATCCTGCCGGACCATCGGGGGCACGAACGGCCTTGTGTCCGCCACCGGGCTGAGCGCGGACCGCGGCGGCGGCGGGGGCGGCCGGGTCGCGATCACCTATAATCCTGTGGAGCAGGCCGCCCTGCCTTCGCCGGAGTTGTCCCTCTCGACCCGCGGCGGGCTCGGAACCGGTGTCAGCCCGGTTCGCGACGGCGACATCGGGAGCCTGTACCTGACCGACTGGTCGCTGCTGGGCGAGGTCATCAACGACGCGGGCAAACTTTTTCTCGAGACGGGGCTGCCCGCCGGATTCGATCGCCTGAACGTCAGCAACGGCTGGATCCGGTTCCCCGAGGGCGGGTATGCCTTGACGGTCACGAATGACGTGGTCGTCCAGGGCCCGACCGGCCGTCTCGATTTCGGGGGCAACCAGCATTACAGCTCCAGCGGCCTGTGGTCTCCGCTCAACACGGCATCCGCCGCCACGACCGTGGAGGTGGGCGGGAGCGTGATTCTGACGAACGCCGGGCAGATGGGCCTCGTTTCCGCGCCGACGAACGCCGCCGCGGGACCCGCGGGCGGGTGGCTGGTCGTAAACGGGCGTTTGGAGGTCGGGTCCCAGTCCGAGCTGTTCTTGTATTCGAGCCAGACGAACGGAGGGAGTTATCGGATTCTGTGCGGCGACCTTGTGATCCGGACGAACGGCGGCGTGTATGCGAACGGGGCCGGGTTCGCGGGCGGGCGGAATTCGAGCGGCCTCGGGTACGGTGGCGGACGCTACAGCGGCGGCGGGCATGGCGGTTACGGGGGCGCCTATGACATCGACAACCTGGGGCGCGGGGCCGCTTACGGCGCGTCCAACCGGGTTGTCCACTGCGGCAGCGGCGGCGGCGCGGGCGATTCGCTTGCGCGGTATCAGAATTCGGCCGGATTCGGGGGCGGGCTGATCTGGATCGAAGCGGTGAACGGCATGACGGTGGACGGCGCCATCCAGGCTTCCGGCGGCGCGGGCGGGGTCAACTATTCCAGCGGCGGCGCGGGCGGCGGCATTTACCTGGCGTGCCGGAGGTGGGCGGGCAGGGCAACGGGCCAGGTGCGCGCGAACGGCGGCTCGTCCGGCGGCGGGACTGGCGGCGGGGGAGGAGGCGGACGAATCCACATCCGGCGCCGCGTCATCTACGACACCTACGCGGGCGCCTATTCCGTGACGGGCGGCAACGGGGTTTACGAAGACGGGGCCGCCGGAACGGTTTATCTGGAGGAACTGCCCGGGGCCGGCGGAACCCTGCTGATCGTGCGGTGAGGCAGTTCCCTTATGCGAACGGGGTGCCCTTCTTGACCGTGGAGATGACCTCCATGACGGCCACGGCCTCGTCCAGCGTGATGGGGTAGGGCTTGCCCTTGCGCACCGCCTCGAACAGGTAGTCCCAGACGGAGGTCATCGAGCATTTCAGCTTGGGGCCCACTTCGAGCTCCTGGTCGATCCACACCAGGTCGTCCTTGCTGCCGAAGCCGCCCTCGGGCGTGTCGGGGTTGGCTTTCCGCTTGGAGGGCTTGGCCTTGGGATCCCAGTAGCGCAGCGTGAGGGTCTTGCCCGAGGCCTTGAGGGCGCCGCGGGTGCCGGAGACCAGGTATTCGGGCTCGCCGATGGCGCTGCCGCCGCTGATCTCCATATCCACGGTGAGGCCCTGCTCGTTCTTCATCACGATCTTGATGTGGTCTTCGGAATCGCCGACGGCGGCGACCTTCTTCAGGTCGCTCCAGATTTCGAGGTCGCCCTCGTAGCCGAGGAACTGCAGGGCGTGGTCGACGATATGCGGGCCCCAGTTGAGGAGCTGGCCGCCCCCGAATTTGTTGATGGTCTGCCAGTCGTCGCGCCGGGAGAAGCTGTTGCGGCGCAGCTTGATCTCGAAGACCGTGCCGAGGATCTTGGAGGCGATGATCTCGCGGACATGTTGGAACATCGGCTCGTAGCGGCGGTTGTGGCGCATGAAGAGGGCGTCGTGGTGTTTGGCGGCCTCGGCGCGGAGCTTGCGGGCCTCGGCGAAGGTCATGGTGAAGGGTTTTTCCTGGAACACGATCTTGTTGGCCTTGAGGGCCATCATGGCGTGCTTGAAATGGTCGCAGGAGCGGGTGGCCACGCTGACGAGCTCGACCTCGGGATCGGCGAGCATGTCCTCCGCCTTGGCGTAGGTCTTGCAGCCGTGGGCGGCGGCGGCCTTTTCGCGGCGGGCGGGGAGGATGTCGCACACGGCGGCGATGCGGAACTGGGCTTCGCGGCCCTTCAGCTCGTTGGCCTGCATGCCGCAGCCCGCGCGGCCGTAACCCAGGATGCCCACCGCAATCGGTTCCATTTTCGCCATGATCGTTCTCCCGCTGTGCTTTAGTAAAAGATCCATTGTGGACGGGGCGGGGCCGATTGTCAACCGCTACCCTCGCTGGGCCCCAAGGGTCCGCGCCAGGAGTTTCGACCTCGAGTGGCAATGGAGTCGGCGGTCCTCCGCCGTAATCGCCTGTCTTGTGGCGCCTCCAACTCCTCGGCGCGCGCTTGACATCCTTTTTGCTATTTGGCAATATAACCAAATAGAAGCGAAAGGGAGCGGATGAAGGCGAACGACAAGGGGCGGTATGCGGCGCGGGCGAAGGTGATCAAGGCGCTGGCCCATCCGGCCCGGCTCCAGATCGTGGACGAGCTGGCCAAGGGGCCGCTCTGCGTGTGCGACATCCGCGACCGCGTCGGGTCGGACCTCTCCACCATCTCCCGCCATCTCGGCGTGCTGAAAAACGTCGGCATCCTGGAAGACGACAAGAAAGGTCTGCAGGTCTTCTACTCCCTGCACTGCCCCTGCGTGGCCGATTTCTTCGCCTGCGCGGAAAAGGTGCTTCGGTTGACAGGCGCGCCCCGTGATAAAGGAAATCAGCATGAACGGGCTTGATGAAAGCGGGCGGCGCGAACTGAAGACGCTCGGCGGTCTTCTCGTCCTTTTCGGCGTATTGTACTACCTCCCGATCGAGTCCGGCCGGTTCCAGGGCGCCCTGGTCGAAGCGTTCAAGCTGGTCAAGTGGTATGCGCGGGAACACGTCCTGCTCTGCCTGGTGCCGGCCTTCTTCATCGCCGGCGCCATCGGCGTCTTCGTGAGCCAGAACGCCGTGATGAAGTATTTCGGCCCCAAAGCCAGCAAGTGGCTTTCGTATTCGGTGGCCTCGGTGTCCGGCACCATCCTGGCCGTCTGCTCCTGCACCGTCCTCCCCCTGTTCGGCGGCATCTACATGCGCGGGGCGGGCCTGGGCCCCGCCATCGCCTTCCTTTACTCCGGGCCGGCCATCAACGTGCTGGCGATCGTGCTGACCGCCCGCGTGCTCGGTTGGCAGCTGGGCGTGGCCCGCGCCGTGGGCGCGGTCGTCTTCAGCGTGGTCATCGGGCTGCTGATGCACCTGCTTTTCCTCAAGGAGGAACGGGCCAAGGCGGCGCAGGCGCAGGACGTGTTCACGGGCGACGAGGACAAGGCCGCCCGCCCCCTCTGGCAGGTGGCGCTCTACTTTGCCTCGATGGCGGGCATCCTGGTTTTCGCCAACTGGGGCAAGCCCCTTGAGCCGGCGGGCCTCTGGTTCGGGATTTTCAGGAACAAGTGGCTGATCACCGCGTTGTTTGCGGTCCTCATGGGCCTATGCCTGTGGCGCTTCTTCAAGGTGCGCCTGGCGTGGATCGGCCTGGCGGCGCTTCCGGCCGCGGCGCTGGCTTTCGCGTTCCCCGGCTATCCGGTCGCCGCTTTCGCGGCCGGGTCGGCGGGCCTGGCCGTGCTGACCTGCTTCGGGGGCGCCGAGATGAAGGACTGGCGCGACCAGAGCTGGGGCTTCGCGAAGCAGATCCTGCCCTTGCTGTTCGGAGGGGTGCTGGCGGCGGGCTTTTTCCTGGGCAGCCCGGAGGGCAAGGACGCCGGCCTGGTGCCGAATGCCTGGATCCAGGCGCTGGTGGGGGACTCGCCGGCGGCCTTCCTGGACCTGGCCGGGCTGGGCGGCGGGGATATCCCCGGCTGGCTCTCGCTGCTATGGCCGGTGTGGACCAACCTGTTCGCCTCCGCGGCCGGCGCGCTCATGTATTTCGCCACCCTGACGGAAGTGCCGATCCTGCGCGGGCTGATCGACAGCGGCATGGGACAGGGCCCCGCCCTGGCCCTCCTGCTGGCGGGCCCGGCCCTCTCCCTGCCCAGCATGCTGGTCCTCAGTTCCATTCTCGGCCCCCGGAAAACGCTGACCTTCGTCGGGCTGGTCGTGGTCATGGCGACGGTTTCAGGAATCATGTTCGGAGCGCTCGTGTCATGACAAAGGGAAGGATAGAATGAGAAGAATACAAGTATTAGGTACAGGCTGCCCGAAGTGCAAGGCGCTTTTCGCCAACGCCGAGGCCGCGGTCAAGGAGCTGGGCGCGGAGGCGACGGTCGAAAAAGTGGAGGCGATCGCGGACATCCTGAAGTTCAATGTCATGATGACGCCGGCGCTGGTGGTGGACGGGCGGGTCAGGAGCGCGGGCAAGGTTCCGAGCGTGGACGATATCAAGAAAATGCTGGCATAACCGGGAGACGGCAATGAGCGAGAAGACGGCTTGTTCGTGCGGCGGGGCCCCGAAACTGATCTTTGCGTGTTCGGGGGCGGCTGACGTGGGCGCCATCGCCGATCAGGCGGCGCGGAAACTGACGAAAGACGGGGCGGGCAGGATGTTCTGCACGGCGGGCCTGGGCGGCCGCGTGCCCGGCATCCTGGCCACGACCGCGGGGGCGGGCAGGATCCTGGCGCTCGACGGCTGCCCCTTGAACTGCGCGAAAAACAGCCTGGAACAGGCGGGCTTCACCGCCTTCGAACATGTGCAGCTGGCGGACCTGGGCATGGAGAAGGGCAAGACCCCGCTGACGCCCGAGGCGGTCGCGAAGGTCGCGGGGGCGGGGGCGGCTAAATTGGCCGGTTAACCAGGTGTCCTGATCGCATCCACCAGCCCGAGGGATTGTCGATATGGGTAAATGTTTGCAAAATATCCTCAAGAACGGCTTGCTGGCCTTTGTGCTGGTTTCCGTGGGCTTTGCGCTGGGCAAGGAAATGACCTTGAGGCGGCAAGCTCCGGCCGCCGGAGCGCCGCCCTCCGGGGCCGCGGGCGACAGGGTCATTGTCTATTACGTGCACACCACGTTCCGCTGTGTCACCTGCAACGAGATCGAGCGGCTTGCGAAGGCCCTGGTCGAGACGGAGTTCGCCGGGGAGCTGCGCGCCGGGCGAATCGAGTGGAAGGCGGTCAACTTCCAGCAGGACGAGGCGCTGGCGAAGCGCTACGAGGTGGCGTCGAGCTGTGTCGTGGTCGTGAAGATGCGGGGGGGGAAGGAAGCCGGCTATCAGCGCCTGGACGAGGTCTGGACGCACTACCAGGATCCCCCGTCCTTCAACGCGTATGTGGGCGGGGCGATCCGCCGCTATCTGGGCGGGGCGGAATCATGACCTGGCTTGTCCTGGGTTCCGCGTTCTGGCTGGGGCTGCTCACCGCCATCAGCCCGTGTCCGCTGGCAACGAACATTGCCGCCATCTCGTTCATCGGGCGGCAGGTGGGGAATCGCCGGGCGGTTCTGGGCTCGGGGCTGCTCTACACGCTGGGTCGCGCCGCGACTTATGTGGCGCTCGGTGCGATTCTGGCCGGGGGGCTGCTGGCGGTTTCGGAGGCCTCGCGGTTCCTGCAGAAATACATGAACGAAATTCTCGGTCCGGTGATGATCCTGCTGGGCCTGGTCCTGCTGGGCTGGATCGGCTCCGGCCTGTCGCTGAACCTGGCCGGCCGCGGCATCCAGGAACGGGCGTCAAAAGGGGGGCTGGTCTGGGCCGGGCTGCTGGGCATCCTGTTTGCGCTGTCGTTCTGCCCCGTGTCGGCCGGCTTGTTTTTCGCGGGCCTGCTCCCCCTCGCGCTGCAGAACGGCTCCCGGTTTCTGGTGCCGGCCGTTTACGGGCTGGGCACCGCCCTGCCGGTCGTTTTCTTCTCCTTTTTGATCGTCGTTTCGACCGAGGCGATGGGCAAGGCCTTCAGCCGGCTGACCCAGATCGAGACGTGGGCCCGGCCCGTCACGGGCGCGCTTTTCATCCTGGCGGGCGTGTATTACAGCGTCACCCACATTTACGGGCTGCCGCTTTTCACAAAATGACGTGACACGAAAAGGACTGACATGACGACGAATTGCGAAAATAGGGACAAAGGCTCCGCCTGCGGCTGCGGCGGCAAAGGTGGCTGCGGAGGCTCGGGGAAAGGGGCGTGGATCGTCATGGCCCTGGCGGTTGTGGGTGTTCTGCTGACGATGAACGCCTGGAAAAGCAAGGGCGCGGAGGGCCCGCCGCCGGCGGCCCCGGCCGCCGCTCCCGCCGTCGCGCCGGCGGCAACGCCGGCCGCTCCGGAGCCGGCCGTCCAGACGAACGCGTTGCCCCGCCTGGTGGACCTGGGCGCCGGCGCATGCATTCCGTGCAAGAGGATGGCGCCCATCCTGGAAGACCTGAAGAAGACCTATGCCGGCAGGATGAACGTGCTGTTCATCGACGTGTGGAAGAACCCGGAGGCGGGGAAGTCGTACGGCATCAGCACGATCCCGACGCAGATATTCTACGATGCGGCCGGCAAGGAGCTGTTCCGGCACGAGGGCTTTTTCAGCAAGGACGAGATACTGGACAAGTGGAAGGCCCTGGGCGTGGACCTGGCGGAGTGAGGGTGGCTGATTTTCGGCTTGGATACGACCCGGACTTGGTATATTCTAAATACGTGAACCGTTTTAAACAAACCGGACTGACGCTTTTCATCGTGGTGGCCGCCATAGTGGGGCTGATGGCGGGGACGATGGCCTTTCCCGCTTGCGACGACGAGCACTGCGATGAGGCGCCCGACGCCACATGCCTCTACGAATGCTGTTCGCTCACGGCCGATTTGCCATCCGTACCCGCGATATCGGTTCCTCTTGCCGCGTCCGCCCACGTGGGCTGCCAACAGGCCGCCGGGGGCGTTCTGCTGATCCCGGATATTTTCCGGCCGCCTTGCGCCTAGGGGCGTTTCGCCCCCTTTCCGTCTTGCCTGTCTCCGCCCGTTGCGGCGGAACCCTTGACTAATAATCTATTGTCGCGCTCCCGACCGGGAGCCACACCACCCAGTTTTCATCGATCGGAGGAAGCTTGAAGTCCATTGCACATTACACGATGGCCTGGTTTCGCATGTCGCTCCTGCTGGCCATGACGGGCGCGGGATTGCGGGCCCAGGCCGAGGGAACGGAAAACGAGCCGGAGGGCGTGCTGACGCTTGACCGGGCGCTCGAGCTGGCGCTCGCGCACAGTCCGGATTTGGCGGCCTCGGCGCAGGGGATCCTGGCGGCGGAGGGCGAGGCGCGGCAGGCGGGGGTTCGGCGCAACCCCGAGCTCGAACTGGAGGCGTCCGAGTTCGGGGGATCGGGGGAGCGATCCGGCTATGACGGCGCGGAGACAGCCGTGCGCGTGAGCCAGGCGCTGGACCTGGGCGGGACGCGCGACAAGCGGCGGCGCCTGGCGCAGGCAGGGGCGCGGCTGGCCGCCTGGGATCACGAAGCAAAACGCCTGGAGGTGCGGGCCCGGACCCGGAAAGCGTTCGCGGACCTCCTTCTGGCGCAGGGCCGGCTCGCCCTGGCGGAGTCGCTGCGGGGCGTCGCCGAGGACGTTCAGCGGGCCGCGGCGGAACGCGTCAAGGCCGGAAAGGTGCCGCGTCTCGAGGAGACGAAGGCGGGCGTCGAGACGGCGGCCGCCCGAATCGGGGCGGAGCGGGCCCGTCGCGAACTGGAGACGGCCCGGAAGCGCCTTGCCGCCTCCTGGGGCGGGACGGCGCCGGTGTTCAAGGAGGCGGGCGGCGACCTGGGCGCGCTGGCGGCGGTTCCGTCCCTGGACGCCCTTCTTCCCGGGCTGGAGACCGTTCCGGAAGTCGGCCGCTGGAAGGATGAAGCGGAGAAGGCCGGGGACGCGCTGGCCCTGGCGGAAGCGGAGCGCCTTCCCGAGGTTACCGTTGGCGCCGGCCTCAGCCGTTTCGAGGACGACGGCTCGTATGCCGGGACCATCGGCCTTTCGGTGCCCCTGCCGCTTTTTAATCGCAACGCGGATGGAATCGCCTCGGACCGCCACCAGGCTGTTCGAGCCGGGCACGAATGGCGCGCCGCCCGGTTGCGCGCCAGGACGGAACTGGTTGAAGCCTGCGGCCGGCTGGACGCGGCGCGAGCGGAGGCGGCGACGATCAGGGACGACCTGCTTCCCGGCGCCCTCCAGGCATTCGAAGGCGCCCAGGCCGGCTATCGGGAGGGGAAGTACGGGCACCTGGAGGTGCTGGATGCGCAGCGGACCCTCACGGAAGCCAGGCTCCGCCATCTGGATGTCCTGGCGGATTGCCACAAGGCCGCGGCGGATGTCGAACGGCTTACCGGAACACCCCTTGAGATCCTTCAATAACGATTAGCGGAGACGACGATGACGATGAACGAAAACAAATGGGCGATCATGCGGGGCCTCTGCGCCCTGGTGGCGATGGGGATCCTGGCCGGCGGATGCGGAAAATCCGAAGCCGGCGGGAACGACGGTCATGACGGCCACGGCCACGCTGAAGAGGCGGCGGCCGCGGGCGCCGAGGAGCCGGGGGGGCACGAGGGCCATGGCCATGGCGCGGGTGATGGCGAGGGGGAGGCGGCTTCCATTGACGAGCGGGCTTCCGCGGCGTGCGAGCACGACGTCCCGATCTACACGTGCGCCGAATGCCGGTATGAAGTCGGCATCGTGAAGCTGGATGCCTGCCTGATGAAACGGCCGGACGGCGGCGGTCTGGTGAGCACGCAGACGGTGGCCCTGGCCAGGGTCTCCGAGGCGTTGCCGGCCACCGGCGAAGTGGCGCTGAACGAGAACGCGGCCGTTCACATCAGCCCCCGCATCGCGGGCATTATCGAGACGGTGGCCGTGGATATCGGGACGCGCGTCCGGGCGGGCGACACCCTGCTCACCCTGGCCAGCGTGGAGCTCGGGAAGGCGTTGGCGGACTACGAGCGCAACCGGACCCTGAGCGACCTGACGGAAAAGGTCCTCGCGCGCGAGCTGAAGCTCAACGAGCAGAAGGTGGGATCCGAACAGGACGCCATCGAGGCCCGGATCGCCTTTGAGCAGCACCGGGCCGAGCTGAAAGCGTCCGAGCAGATGCTTCATGTGCTGGGGTTGACGGAGGCGGATCTGGCCGCGCTGCGCGAACCGGCGCACGGGCCGGGCGCGGGCCGGTTGACCGTCCGCGCGCCCGCCGCGGGGACGATCATCGAGAAGCACGCGGTGGCCGGGGAGCTGGCGGAGGCGGGGCAGGACCTGCTGCTGTTGGCGGATCTCTCCACCGTCTGGGTCTGGGCCGACATCCAGTCCCGCGACCTGGCCCCGCTGTTGAACGCGGAAAGAAAAGGCCCGGTCGCCGTCGAGATCGCCGTGTCCGCCTTTCCCGACCGGCGGTTCAAGGGGGTGCTGGATTATGTGGGCGCGACGATGAGCGAGCAGACCCGCACGGTCAAGGTGCGCGCCACGGTGGAGAACCCGGACTTCGAGCTGAGGCCGGGGATGTTCTGCGAGGCGACCTTTTCGCTCGCCAACGGAAAGGCGGAGGAAGTGCTTGCGATTCCGCGGGCCGCGGTGCTGGAGGACGAGGGACGGGCCTTCGTTTTCACGTTCTGGAAAGACGGCTATTTCGCCCGGCGGGAAATCCGCAAGGGGAGGGATTTCTTCGGCATGGTCGAGGTGCTCGGCGGCCTGAGCGCCGGTGAAACGGTCGCGGTCGACGGAGCCTTCCTGCTCAAGTCGGACGTGTTGCGCGAGAAAATGGGCGCCGGCTGCGCCGATTGACAAGGACCCCTGCCATGTTTGACAACCTGATACGACTTGTTTTACGCCAGCGCCTGCTGGTCGTCCTGGCCGCGCTGACCGTGGCCGGCGCCGGGGTGTTTGCCTGGAGATCCCTGCCGATCGACGCGTTTCCCGACGTGACGAACGTGCAGGTGATGATTCTCACCGAGGCGCCGGGCCTGGCCCCCCTCGACGTGGAGCAGCAGGTGACGGCTCCGATCGAGCTGGCGATGCAGGGGCTGCCGGGCGTGTCCCACGTGCGGTCGCTGTCCAAGGCGGCGCTCTCGCAGGTTATCCTCGTGCTGAACGACGGGGCGGACCTGTATTTCGCGCGGCAGCTGGTTTTCCAGCGGCTGCAGGCGGCCCGCGAGCAGCTGCCCGACTGGGCCGAGCCGGAGATGGGGCCGATCAGCACGGGGCTGGGCGAGATCTACCAGTATACGCTGGAGAGCGACGCGCATACGCCCATGGAGCTGCGCACCCTCCAGGACTGGTACATCGCCCCCCTGTTGCGGACGATCCCCGGCATCAACGAGGTCAACAGCTTTGGCGGGTTCGTGAAGCAGTATCACGTGCTCGTGGACCAGAGCCGCCTCCTGAAATACGGCATTACGCTTCCCGACGTGCTGGAGGCGATCGACCGCAACAACGCCAATGCGGGCGGCAATTTCCTCGTGCGCGACTGGGAGCAGGCTTATGTGCGCAGCCTCGGCCTGATCCGGGGTCTTGAGGACATCGAAAACATCGTGCTTCACGCCGAGGACGGGGCGGTTGTTTTCCTGCGCGACGTGGCCGCCGTGAAGATCGGGCCCGAAACGCGGCAGGGCGCGGTGACGCGCGACGGCAAGGGCGAAGCCGTGGCCGGCATGACTATCATGCTCAAGGACATGAACTCCAAGCTGGTGGTCGATGCCGTCAAAAAGGCCATCCCGAAGATCCAGGCCGGATTGCCGGAAGGCGTGACGATCAATCCGTTTTACGACCGGACGGCCCTGATCCAGGCGTGCATCCATACGGTGGGCGACGCCTTGTGGCAGGGCGCCCTGCTGGTGATCCTTGTCCTGTTCGTCTTTCTGGGGAACCTGCGCGCGGCCCTGATCGTGGCGCTGTCGCTGCCTCTGACGGCCTTCATCGCCTTCATCCTGATGGGCGCGCAGGGATTGTCGGCGAACCTGATGAGCCTGGGCGGGCTGGCCATCGCCCTGGGCATGATCGTGGATGCCTCGATCGTGGTCTGCGAGAACATTGCCCGCCATCTGTCCGAAAAGGCGAGCGCGGGGCTGACGCGCCTGGAAATCGTGTATGAGGCCGTGCGCGAGGTGGCCCGGCCGATCGTCTTCGCCATCCTGATCATCGTGGTGGTCTTTCTGCCGCTCTTCTCGCTTCAGCAGATGGAAGGCAAGATGTTCCGGCCTCTGGCGTTCACCATGTGTTTCGCGATGGCCGGCTCGCTGCTGGTATCCCTGACCATTGTTCCGGTCCTGGCCTCCTTTTTCATGCGCGGGCGGAAGGGGGCGGAAGACCGGGACAACCTCGTCATCCGTCTGGTGAAGCGGGGCTATCGGCCTGTTCTCGGGATGGCGCTGCGTTTTCCTAAAACACTGGTGGCGTTGGCCGCCATGGGGCTGATCGGCTCCCTGGCGCTGGTCCCCCGGCTGGGCACTGAATTCCTTCCGCAACTGGACGAGGGCGCCATCGCCATCAACGTCGTGCGGCTCCCGTCCGCCTCGCTGGAGGGCTCTGTCGCGGCGGGGTCGGAAATCGAGCGCCTTCTCCTGGCGGGGTTCCCCGAGGTGGAGACGGTCGTGACCAAGACCGGCCGGGCCGAAATCTCCGAGGATCCGATGGGCCCCGAGCAGAACGACGTGATCATCATGCTTCATCCGAAAGGGGAGTGGAAAACCGGGCGGACCAAGCCGGAGCTGGTGGCGGCCATGCAGGAGGCGCTGGCCGTGATACCCGGCGTGCGCCTCTCGTTCTCGCAACCCATCTCCCTGCGGGTGAACGAGTTGATTTCCGGGATCAAGAGCGATCTGGCCGTCAAGTTCTTCGGCCCCGACCTGGAGGTGCTGCGGGAGACCGCGAACCGGGCGGCCGTGCTCATGCGGGACGTTCCCGGCGCCGAGGACGTGAAGGTCGAGCAGGTTTCGGGCTTTCCGCAGGTCGAGATCGTTATCGACCGCAAGGCCATCGCCCGCCACAAGATCAATATCAGCGAGATCAACGAGCTGGTGGAGACGGCGGTGGGTGGCAAAATTGCCTCGCACGTGGTCGAGCAGGACCGGCGGTTCGCCATCCTGGTTCGATTCCCGGAGGAATTGCGGCGCGACATCCCGGAACTGGAGCGGCTCCTGGTGCCGTCGCCGGGCGGCGCCCGGATTCCCCTGGTCGAGCTGGCGAGCCTCCGGGAGGTGGAAGCCCCCGCGCAGGTGGGCCGCGAGAACGGGATGCGCCGCGTGGTCGTGGAATGCAACATCCGCGGCCGCGACATGGGCGGGTTCGTGGCCGAGGCGCGCATCGCCATCCAGCCTGTGCTCGCCGCGATGCCGGACGGTTATTTCGCGGATTATGGCGGGCAGTTCGAAAACCAGCAGCGCGCCATGCGCCGGCTGGCTATCGTGGTCCCCGCCTCGATCTTGTTGATCTTCCTCATGCTGTTTTCGGCGTTCAACTCGCTGAAGAGCGCCCTGCTGGTGCTCGTCAACCTGCCATTTGCCCTGATCGGGGGCATCCTGATCCTTTTCCTGATGAAGATCCCGCTCAGCGTGTCGGCCTCCATCGGCTTCATTGCGCTGTTCGGCACGGCGGTCGAGAACGGGATCCTGCTAGTCTCCTTTTTCGACCAGCTGCGGAAGGAGGGGCTGGGCCCGGCGGAAGCCGTGCGGCGGGGCTGCGAGCTTCGCCTGAGGCCGCTGCTGATGACGGCGATGACGACCCTGCTGGGGCTGCTGCCGCTGGTCTGGGCCACGGGAAGCGGGTCGGAGATCCAGCGGCCGCTGGCGGCGGTGGTCCTGGGCGGCCTGGCCACGGCCATGCTGCTGACCCTGATCGTCCTGCCGGCCCTTTATTTTCTCGTCGAGTCGCGGTTGGAGGAAAAGGGGCGGGCCGCCCTGCAGGAGGTGAAGGGATAAAGCCCTTGAGCGCAGAAGGGCTTGTCAGGGCCGGTCCAGGACTTCCCGCAGTTTGGCGGCGAGCTGGGCACGGCTGAAGGGCTTGGAAAGGAAATTCACATCCTCATCCAGGATGCCGTGCTGGGCGATCATGTTGGCGGTGTAGCCGGACATGAAGAGGCATTTGATTTCCGGGTGGCTGGCTTTGAGCCGGTTTGACAGTTCCTGCCCGCTCATGCCCGGCATCACCACATCCGTGAGGAGCAGGGCGATGCCGCCGGCCTGCTCTTCGGCCAGCCGGATTGCTTCGGATGGCACGGAGGTCGCCAGGACGGTATAGCCCAGCCCCTCCAGCATTTTCCGGCCGATGAACAGGTTGATGGGTTCGTCTTCGACCAGCAGGACGGTTTCGGATCCTCTCCGCAGTTGCGGCGTCTTTGGCGGGTCGGCTTGGGCCGGGGCTTCCCCTTCATGGAGGGGAAGATGGAGGGTGAAGGCGGCTCCCTTTCCCGGTTCGCTGGAAACCGTCACGAAGCCTTTATTCTGTTTGGCGATGCCGTAGACGGTGGCGAGCCCCAGCCCCGTGCCTTCGCCGATGCCCTTGGTGGTAAAAAAAGGTTCGAAGAGGTGTTTGAGCGTTTCTTTGTCGATGCCGTGCCCGGTATCGGAGACCGTCAGCGTCACGTATTGGCCGGGCACGGCGTCCGCCAGGCCGATGCAGTCCGCGCCCGATAAGGCGACGTTTCCGGTTGTGATGGTGAGCCGGCCCACACCGGCGATGGCGTCGCGGGCGTTTACGGCAAGGTTGGTCAGGACCTGATCAATCTGGGTGGGATCCATTTTGACCGTCGCCGGCCGGGCGAGGGGCTGCCAGGCCAGCTCGATGTTTTCGCCGATCAGGGGGCGCAGCATGGCGATGGTGTGGGTGATGGCGTCGTTGAGGTCGATGAGCCGGGGGGCGACCGGCTGTTTCCGGGCGAAGGCGAGGAGCTGGCGCGTGATGGCCGCGGAGCGGTTGGCGCAGGCCGTTATCTCGTCGATCCAGGCGCGGACGGGGTGATCCGCCTCAAGCCGTTCCTGGCACAACTCGGCGTAGCCCAGGATGCTCATCAGCAGGTTGTTGAAGTCGTGCGCCACGCCTCCCGCCAGTCGTCCCACCGACTCCATTTTCAGGGC
>JBIIYJ010000120.1:0-14488 GCA_044346855.1 Kiritimatiellia bacterium | reverse complement strand
TGAAATTCTCGATCGGCGGCGGGAGCATGAAAAACTCCTCGAAGATCTCCTTGTCCGCCTTCTGCACGATGATCGCAACCTCCTCGATCCCCGCGGACAGAGCCTCCTCCACGATGGCCAGGATCGCCGGCTTGCACACCCCGTCCCGCCCGATCACCGGAAAGAGCTCCTTCTTGACCGCCTTGGTGGCCGGGAAAAGCCGCGTGCCGAAGCCCGCCGCCGGAATGACCGCCTTGCGAACGCGGCGGGTCGACCGGATGGCCAGGGCCAGGCTGCTGAGGCCCAGGTCGCGCTGGAGAATCTCGATCACGCTGGCCTGCGCCGCCTCGTCCCGGCAGATGAACTGCGCCGTGCCGTCCCCCTGCGAGCCGACCCCCTTGCCGCCCCAGACGAAGGGCCGGAGCGCCGGGTGGCCCAGCACCCTGTGCAGCACCGGCGACGTCAGCTGCGAGGGGCAGGCCGGCTGCAGGTGCTTGTCGAACTGCGCCTGCGCCTCCGTCATCAGCTCCCCGACCCGCTTCGCGTCGCCCGCCTTGAGCGCCGCGCCGGCCTCCTGCGTCAGGCGGGCGCTGATCGGGCCGAGGTATTCCTGTACCCCTTTTTGAATGGCGTTGTCGGCGAAGGGATAGCAGTGGTTGAGGCGGTTGAGGATCTCCTTCGTGTCCTTGCCGGCCCCGAGGTCGACGATCACGAAAAACAGGTCCCTGGGGACCGACAGCTCCTGGACGTCCATCTGGTCGCCGTCGTAGGTCATGAGGATCGGCCGGTTGCCGTAGGCGCAGCCCTGGTCCATCCGGCCGCACCGGGAGGGGGTGGTGATCTCGCCCCGGTAGGCGAACTCCATCTCGCCGCGGACCGTCATCTTCAGGTCGTAGATCCGGTTGAAGGCCCGCGCCACAAGCACGCAGATGGCCGCGCTGGAGGAGAGCCCCTTCTTGATCGGCAGGTCCGTGAGGGTGTTGTCGATCTCGAGCCCGCGCACCCGGTAATGGGTCAGCACCTGGTAGGCCACCCCCGCCGCGTAACTGAAAAAGCCGCCCTTCTGCGCCTCGGCCATCAGGGCGTCGCGCTCCATGGCCACCTCGTACGGGCCCACGGGCGTGCCGTCGGAGAGGGTCGACTTGAGGATCAGCTTGTTGGGATGGGCGGTAACGTCAGCAAAAACACCCTGGTTGGTGCCCGTGATGATCGTGTAGCCGCGCTCCAGCTCGCCGTTGATCCGGCGATAGCCGGCGGCCCAGTCGCTATGCTCGCCGAACAGGCAGATTCTTCCCGGCACAAACAGTTTCATGGGTCGGATTCATCCTTGTGCTGCAATATATCCCCTATCCTATACCACAAGCCGGCCTTCCGCAATCAGGGAATCCAGTTCGTCCAGGCCGCCGACCCGCACGGTCGGGGAACAGCCGGACCCGTCCGCGGGTCCCACCAGGACGGTGCGGCAGCCGGCGGCCCGCCCCGCTTCCACGTCCCCCGGGGAATCCCCGACCATCCAGGACGCGGCCAGGTCCAGCCCGTGCCGCCCGGCCGCGGCCAGCAGCATGCCCGGCTTCGGCTTCCGGCAGTCGCATTCGCCGTTGTCGTGCGGACAGTAAAACACGTCCGTCAGCGCCAGCCCGTGGTCGTCCCGCAGCCCGTTCCGGAGCCGGTCGTGCATGGATTCGAGATCCGCGCGCGACAGCCGCCCCAGGGCCACGCACCGCTGGTTGGTGATGATGACCGAGGCGAAGCCCAGCCCGGTCACGCGCCGCAGAACCCGGACAAACGCCGGCTGCAGGTGGAAATCCTCCCACCGCTCAACGTATTTGCCAGGGCCCGGCGACACGTTCACGATCCCGTCGCGGTCGAAGAAGAAACAGCGGGTCATGGCGCCTCCCCGTCCAGGAGAATCACGGGCCGCACGGTGAACACCTGGTGCCGGAGCAGGCCCGCGCTGCGAACCACCACCCGGATTTCATGGCGGCCGGGGGACAGTTCCTTCGGGCTCCACGGCCAGGGCTCATCGAGCCGCCCCCCGCCTGCGTCGTGGCCGTCGATGAACAGGCGGAATGCGGTCCAGATCGTCGTCCCCCCGCCCTGGACGGTGACGCGGAGATGGCGGTTGGTGGCGACCATGGAGTCCTCGATCCCGTCCACGAGGACCTCCGCCTTCGGCTTCCAGGGCGCGGCCAGCGGATCGCCCATGGGCAGATATTGCAGCGGCTGGCGGATGCTCTGGTAGACGCTTTCAAGCGCCGTGCAGCCGGACACGGCGTGGACGAACAGGCGGGCATTCGGAAACTTGGTCCAGTAGGAAAAAGGCTCGGTCACCGTGCCGCCCGACGCCGCCGCGCCCGAATCCAGCCAGACGGTGCACTTGGTCTGCCCGGCCGAATCGAACACCGCGCCGAAGCTGGTCAGGTTGTCCACCAGCGCGCCGGGGCTCAGCCGGACGCCCCGGGTGTCGAATTCCGCGCTGCCCATGAGCAGGCCGGCCACGGGGTCGGTCCCGCGCGGAAGCGAATTGGTGATGACCGCCCGGAACCCGCGCTCCTCGAGTTCCTCGACCGCCCCCCGGAATTGCCACTCCCGCGCCTGGGTCCTTACATCGCGGTTGGTGATGAAGCAGAAATAGCCCTCAGGCCGGGACGAGTCCGAGTCCACACCCCGGATCAGCATGGCGCCGGCCTCCTCGACCGTCAGACCCCGCTCCCCGGTGTGGGCCAGCACCCAGCCCGGGATCGGATGGTCCGCCCCCATCCAGTCCGACAGCATGTCGAGCGACCGGGAATCGAACCCGCGCTCCACGGGGGAATGCGGGCCCGCAAAATAGGGCGACAGCCAGGCCCCGACCGCCCAGTCGTTGGTCGCCGGCCGCACGCCCCGGGTGAACGTGAGGCCCGTGATCGACATGGCGGGCTGCCCGTCAATGCGCCAGGGGAAGCCGGGGGCGTAGACCCAGGCCTGGATGTGCGAAGCCACGCCGCGGCGCTTTGACTCGGCCAGGACCGGATCGAAAATGGACTCCTTGAAAACCGCGGCCGACAGGGATGGGCCCGCCGGGGCCGATACGGGAATGACGTTGGCCTCGGGCACCCGCCGCAACCGGGCGTACGTCTCGCCGATGCGCACCGAATCCGCGGAGTTCGTGTTAACGAGGATCAGGATTTCATGGGGGCCAAGGCACCACCCCGCCAGGGGCAGGAAAATCCAAAGCAGCAAAAGGCTGATCCCTCGTTTCATAGGCCGTCATGATAGTGAATAGGCGGGATGAAAGAAAGACCGAACTCTAACGGGATAAAATCAATGATCGTCAACGGTCGCAAAGGATCAAGCCCGCCGCGCGACGAAGCCGCGAATAACACGCGAGAGTAACGGTCCGTTATCTGGAACTCAGGAAATCAGGAATCATTTCTCTTATCCGTGTTCATCCGTGCCATCCGTGGTTCTCTTCGCGCACAACATCCTTGCGGAGCGGGCGCCGTTCTTTTACAGTTGAGGTTTTACAGCACCACCAAAGGAGCGGTCATGATCAGCGTCATAGCGTCCATTTCAGTCAAGCCGGGCAGCCTCCCGAAATTCCTTGAAATCTTCAAGGCCAACGTGCCGGCCGTGAAAGCCGAAAACGGCTGCGTCGAATATCGCCCCACCGTCGACGTCCCCACCGGCCTTGCACCCCAGAAGCTCGACGCCGACCTGGTCACCATCGTCGAAAAATGGACCAGCCTCGATACGCTCCGCGCCCACCTGGCCGCCCCCCACATGGCCACCTACCGCGAAAAGGTCAAGGACCTGGTGGCGGGCGTCTCCCTGAAAGTGCTTCAGGACGCGTGAGCCGAGGAATCGGGGTTCAGGGTTCGGGGTTCGGGAGAAAGACGTGATCGGTAGTCAGTGATCGGGGCGTGATCGCGATCGTGATCGTAATCGTAATCGACCTCGCATTTGAGTTGCCGCGACGATCACGATTACGATCACGATCGCGACTACGACACTACAATCGTCCGCTATCCGCTATCCTCTATCTCCCGTTTTCGCTTGCCTAAAGCGTTGATACGCAAGATACTTAGGACTTTGCCAACTCTCAAAGGAGTGCTTCAATGCGTCTGTCCAACACCTTGATCCCGACCCTTCGGGACGCCCCGCAGGATGCCGAAATTGACAGCCACAAGCTGATGATGCGCGCCGGCCTGATCCGCAAGCTCAGCGCGGGCCTCTACACCTTCATGCCCCTGGGCCTCAAAGCCCTTCGCAACGTCGAGCGCATCATCCGCGAGGAGATGAACCGAGCCGGAGCCATCGAGGTGCTCATGCCCTCCCTGCAGCCCAAGGAAATCTGGGAAACCACGGGGCGCTACGAGACGCTCAAGAAGAGCATGTTCCGGATCCGGGACCGCCAGGACCGCGAGATGGTGCTCGGCCCCACCCATGAGGAAGTGATCACCGAGCTTGTCAGCCACGAGCTGAATTCCTACCGCCACCTGCCCCGCACCTTCTACCAGATCCAGACCAAGTTCCGGGACGAGATCCGCCCCCGCTTCGGCCTGATGCGGGCCCGCGAGTTCAGCATGAAGGACGCCTACAGCTTCGACCTGGACTGGGAGTGCCTGGACCGGAGCTACCAGGCCATGTACAAGGCCTACCAGCGCATCTTCGACCGCTGCGGCCTGCGGGTCAAGATCGTGGAGGCCGACACCGGCGCCATGGGCGGCAACGCCTCCCACGAATTCATGGTGCTGGCCGACTCGGGCGAGGACGGCATCGTGGAATGCCAGGCCTGCGCCTACGCCGCCAACGTCGAGCGCGGCGAGCGCGGCCTGAAGACGTACGACCCGCAGCCGGCCGGCGAGGCCGCGGCCGAGATCGCGACGCCGGGCGTGCGGACCATCGAGGAGGTCTCCGCGTTCCTCAAGCTCAGGCCGTCCGCCCTGATCAAGACGCTGATCTACCTGGCCGACGGCAAGCCCGTGGCCGCCCTGGTCCCCGGCGACCGCGACCTGAACGAAATCAAGCTGTCCAAGGCCATCGGCTGCAAGGAACTGGTCATGGCCGACGCTACCCAGATCGAGAAAATCACGGGCGGCCCCCTGGGCTTCTCCGGCCCCGTGGGCCTGGCGATCCCCATTTACGCCGAGCTTGCCCTCAAGGGGCGCGCCGGCATGGCGGCCGGGGCGAACAAGGCCGACACCCATCTGCTGAACGTCTGCCTGGAGCGCGACGTGAAGAGCCCCGTCTACCTGGACCTGGTCAACGCCAGGACCGGCGACCTGTGCCCGCGCTGCACCGGCGGCAAGCTGCGCGAGATGCGCGGCATCGAGGTGGGCCACGTCTTCAAGCTCGGCACCAAGTACAGCGAGGCGTTCAACGCCGCCTACCTGGACGCCAACAAGGAAAAGAAGACCATCATCATGGGCTGCTACGGCATTGGCGTCACCCGCACGCTCCAGGCCGTCATCGAGCAGAGCCACGACGACAACGGCATCATCTGGCCCGTGGGCGTGGCGCCGTACATCGTGGCCGTGCTGCCCCTCTCCCCGAACGAGACCTGCATGAAGGAGGCCCTGGCCCTCGAGGAGCAGCTCACCCGGGCCGGCATCGAGACCCTCGTGGACGACCGCGACGAGCGGCCGGGCGTCAAATTCAAGGACGCCGACCTGGTCGGCTACCCCATCCGCCTCGTGGTGAGCGACCGCTCCCTGGCCGAGGGTAAGGTCGAGATCCGCCGGCGGAACGAGACGACCTCCCAGCTCGTGCCGCTGGCCGACGCCGTCGCCCGCGTGGAAGCGCTGATTTCCTAACCGTTTCGAAGGACATGCCGAACATGACAAAACGGGAACTGGTCAACCGCATCGCCGAGGAGACCGAGCTGACCCAGCTTCAGGTTTATTCGGTCATCCAGAAAATGCTCGACGCCATCACGGAGAGCCTGATCCGCGGCGAGACGATCGAATTGAGGGACTTCGGCGTGTTCGAGGTCAAAACCCGGAAAGCCCGGCTCGGCCGCAACCCGAACAAGCCCGACCATACGGTGCCGATTCCCCCCCGCCGCATCGTCAAATTCAAGCCCGGCAAGGCGATGAAGGACAAGGTGCTGGTCAAGCCATGAGCGAGCCACTCGAACCCGTTTTCGCCCCGCCCCGGGGCATGCGCGATTTCTACCCGGACGAGATGGCCGTCCGCAACGCCGTGTTTGCGGCGTGGTCCGCCGCCGCGCGCGCCTCCGGCTTTGTCCAGTACGACGCCTGCGTGGTCGAAAACCTCGACCTGCTCAAGCGCAAGGGGGGCGAGGAGATCGCCGACCAGCTCTACACCTTCCAGGACAAGAGCGGCCGCGACCTGGCGCTGCGCGCCGAAATGACCCCCACCCTGGCCCGCATGGTGGCGGCCCGCCAGACCCAGCTGCCCATGCCCCTCAAGTGGTTCACGATCGCCCAGTGCTTCCGCTATGAGCGGATGTCCCGGGGCCGCAAGCGCGAGCACTACCAGTTGAACCTCGACATCATCGGCGAGGAGTCGGTTTCAGCCGAAGCCGAGGTGGTGGCGGCCGCGGTGCGGTCCCTGGCCAGGCTCGGCCTCGGACCGGCCGACGCCCAGGTGCGCGTCAACAGCCGGGCGATGCTCAGCGACCTCTTCAACCGCGCCGGGATCGAGGCCGCCCATCATGCCGCCATCTTCCTGGCCCTTGACAAGCGCGGGAAGATTCCGGACGAGGAAATCGCGGCCATGCTGACCGCGCAGGGCCTCAACGCCGCCGCGGTTGAAAACGCCTTCAAGGTCATGGCCATCCGGTCGTTCGACGAGGCGCTGGCGCTGCTCGGCTCGGAAACGCCGGCGTCGGCGGAACTGGCCGCCTTCTTCAGCCTGGCCTCGGACCACGGCATCCGCGAGAGCGTCGTGTTCGACATCTCCATCATCCGCGGCCTCGGCTACTACACCGGCATCGTCTTCGAATGCTTCGACACGGAGCGAAAGTTCCGCGCCATTTTCGGCGGCGGCCGCTACAACAACCTGCTGGCCATGCTGGGCGGCAAGCCCATGGGCGCGGTGGGGCTCGGGTTCGGCGACGTCGTGATCGTGGAAGTGCTGGCCGAAAAGGGACGCCTTCCCGCCGTCCACGAGGAGGGACTGGTCCACGTGGGCTACATGGACGAGAACCAGCGCGGCGACGCCATCCGCCTGGCCACGGCCCTGCGGAACCAGGGCCGCAACGTGAATCTCGGCCTTGCGCGCGAAAAGCCGAAAGCCTTTTTCTCCCGCGCCGGCAGGACCGGCGTCGGCGAAGCCATCTACATCGGCCCCGATGACGTGGCCCGCGGCACGGTCCGCGTCAAGAACATGGCCGACCGGACTGAAAAGGAACTGCCGCTGCGGGGGCCGGCATGAAGATCCGCGTCATCCCCTGCGGCGCCTTCGAGGCGAATTGCGTGCTGGTGTCGGATGATGCCGGCGTGACGCTGGTGACCGATCCGGGCGCGGACGCCGCTGACCTGGAAGAGACGCTTGCGCGCGACCGTCTCACGGTGGCCGCCTACCTGGTGACGCACGGGCACGCCGATCACATCAGCGCGCTCGCCGAGCTTTGCCGCAGCCGGCCCGCGCCGGTGCTGATCCATCCGGCGGACGCCGCCTGGGCATTTACGGCCGCGAACGCCCTGCTCCCGTATTACCCCGCGCCGGCCAAGCCGGCCGGGCCCTTCCCCGAGGTGGCCGACGGCGCGCTCTTCACCTTCGGCGCGCTGGCGTTCCGCATCCTCGCCACGCCCGGCCATTCCCCGGGTTGCATCTGCTTTTATTTCGAGAAGGATGGCGTCCTGATCACCGGCGACACCCTGTTCCAGGGTTCCGTGGGCCGTACGGACCTGCCCGGCGGCAACGGCCGCACCCTGACCGAGTCCCTGATCAAGCTCGCGGCGCTTCCCCCCGCAACCCGCATCATCGCCGGCCACGGGGATGCCACCACCCTGGCTGAGGAGTTCCGCACGAACATGTTCATGCAGGCGGCGGTCAAGGCGATGGAGCGGAAAAATAAAGGTAAATGACAGGAATGCGGGCGTCGATCATTGATCCGCATTCGTCAACGGTCCCGGCGCCTCACGAATAAACCTGGCGAATACCCGATTCCGTTTCCCTGTCCAGCTGGGCGTAGAATCCCGCGGGCCCCAATTCCGGAGGCGCCTCCCGCGCCGTCCGGACGATGTGCCGCCGGATGTCCAGGCACAGGTCGCACGCCCCGCAATAACCATCGGCCCTGTCCTTGTACCCAAAAGAAGAAACAGCCAGATCGCGCAGCGCGCCGATTCCGCCGCGATAGAGAAGGTCGATCAACGGGTACTCGATCAGGGGCCGGCCCAGGGAGGAGACCGGAATGGCAAAGCCCGTGCACAAGCCGGGTATGTAGCGGCCCCCTTGATCGATGTGAAAGTGGGTGGTCTCGGCCAGACGCCGGCAAGGCGACGGCTGGCCGGCAATCCGGCTGGCCGGCATCTTCCCGAGCCTGTCCCTGAACCGGATGGCGGCACGGCCGCCGAAGGTCAGCCCGTACCGGTTGAACGCCTGCATCCCATAGTCCGACCCGAACACGCGGGCATATTCCTCCAGGCCATGGGGCCGGGCCGGATCCAGCCGTTGGATGTCCTCCGCGAATTCCATCCGCCAGGGGATAACGCCCATCCCTTCCGCCTGGGCCGCTTTCATGGCCGTCAGCACCCGCTGGAAGGGGATCGTTTCGTTGTGGAAAGGGTCGATCGACACCAGAAGGCGACCCAACCCGTGCTCCTGGAGCTGGGCGACCACCTGCCGCGCCTGCCGCTCGGAAGCAGCCCAGAAGCAGTTGGTCTCGACATAGCACACGTCCACGCCGCCGGCCCGCAACGCATCCAGCACGCCGCACAACCCCTCCCGGTCCAGCAGCGGCTCCCCGCCTCCGATGTGAACGATGGCGCAACCGAGCTCGATGAGCCGGCCGGCCAACTGAGCGGCCATGGCCGGCGTCATGTAGTCAGGAGACCGGGCGGGTCCGCACGCGTACAGGCAATGGGCGCAGGAGGCGGGGCATCGGTAATTGACGATCAAGCCGCCGGACTGGAGTCGATCGATGCGGAAAGACATGGCATTACCCGCGTTGCCGCCGGAGCTCATAGAAGAAAATGCCGGCGGCCACGGCGGCATTCAGCGACCCCACGTGACCGTGCTGGGGAATCTTCACCCATTCGCTGCACCGGCTCCGGACGCCTTCGCTCATGCCCGTGCCCTCATTCCCGATCACGATGCAGGCGGGGCGGCGCAAGTCGCAGGCCGGCAATTCCGCTGGCGCCTTCTCGCTGGCGCCGACCAGGGCGACCCCGCGTTGCATCAGGGAGACGGCCGTGTCCTCCAGCGACTCCACCCGCGCGATTGGGATCCTGTTCACGGCGCCCGCGGAACTGCGGGCCACCATGCTTGTGACGCCCACCTGGCCCGTCGCCTGCAGGATGGCGCCATGGGCGCCGAACACCTCGGCCGACCGCAGGATGGCGCCCAGATTGTAAGGGTCCTGGATGCCGTCTAGCATCACGAAAAAGGAGGGCGAATCCGACTTTTCCTTCAACAGGTCCTGGAGTGTCGCATAGGGAAAGTCCTGCATGCGGGCCAGGTAGCCCTGGTGTTCATGGGTATGCCCCAGCTTTTCAAGTTCCTCCGGAGGGATCACCTTCACCGGAAAACCGAGCGCGACGGCACGGGCTCGGGCCGATTCCCGGTGCTCCGCCGGAAGGGCGTCCGAGAGAAACAGGTCCAGAATGGGCCAGCGGCCGGCGGCCAGCGTTTCGAGGACGAGATTACGCCCCCAGATCCAGCACTTCTGGTGACTGCCGAGAAGGAGCTTTCCCTTGCCCCGCTTGTACCGTTCCACCATGTCAGGAGGCCGGAACGGGGGCGACCGGCGCAGCGGGAGCAGGCGCCTGATCCAGCGAGAGGCCGAGCGACTTGAGCAGCGCCTCGTCGACCAGCTCCTTTTCGGCCGTGAAATCGGAACCCGCCGCTTCGATGACGGCGTCGGTCAGGTCGGCCGCGTTGTTCATGACCAGGAAAATCTGCTCGGGCTCCAGCACCAGGTCCACGCGCTTGCTGGCGGCAACCTTGCGCACGTGCGGGCGGATGCGCTCGCGGAAAGTGACCACGGCGTCGCGCTGGTAGCGCTGGACCTGCTGGGCGATTTCGGCCCGGCTTTTCTGGAACCTGGCCTGAAGCGCCTGGAGGTCGGCCTGGGCCTTGGCCTTCTGGTCGTCGGTCTGGGCGGCGCGGAAGGCGGCGAGGAGCTGTTTCTCGACCGGGGCGAGCTCGCGCTGGAGGGCTTCGAAGCGCAGCTGGGCAGCCTGGTCCTTCGCCTTCAGGGCCGTGGAGAGCCGATCGGCCACGCCGAGTTGACGGAACGCCTTGTCCATTTCGATCACGCCCACCCGGTGGGGCCGGAGGTAGGTCATGCTTAGCGCCAGGACGCCCAGCAGGACGATGATGTAGGCGCCTTCGTACCAGCGGACCGATTTCTTTACCTCTTGCATGGTCATCTCCTCGTGAAGCGGATGGTTAACCGGATTTGAGTTTGCGTTTCAGATAGGCGAGGAACGGCCCCTTCAGGTCGTTCCGCCGCAGCCCGAACTCGACCTGCGTGATCAGGTAGTCGAGCCGGTTGCCGATGTCGTAGCGCGTGCCTTCGTACTGGTAGCCGAACACGGGGCGCTCGCCCAGTTGCTGGCGAATGGCGTCGGTGAGCTGGATCTCCCCGTTCTTGCCGGGCTTCGTGGCGTCCAGGTACTTGAAGATGTCGGGCGTGAGCAGGTAGCGGCCGCCGACGGCGTAGGTGCTGGGGGCCTGCTCGACGGAGGGCTTTTCGACCAGGTCGTTGAGCACGAAGGTTCGGGGTCCGATCTTCTGGCCGTCCATGATGCCGTAGCGGCTGACCTTTTCGCGGGGCACCTTCTCCAGGCCGATGACGGGGCCGCCGACCTTGTCGTAGCAGTCGATCAGCTGGCCGATGCAGGGGCGCCCCTCGGCGTGAACCACGCAGTCGCCCAGCAGCACGGCGAACGGCTCGTCGGCCATGTGGTGCCGCGCGTGGCGGATGGCGTCGCCCAGCCCCTTCTGCTCGGCCTGCCGGACGTAATGGATGTGGGCCATCTCGGAGATGCGGCGCAGGTCCCGGGCCACGGCACCCTTGTCCCCTTTTTCGAGACACATCTCCAGGTCCAGGCTGCGGTCGAAATGGTCCTCGATGGAGCGCTTCTCGCGCCCCGTGATGATGAGGATGTCGGTGATGCCGCAGGCGACGGCCTCCTCGACCACGTACTGGATGGTCGGGGTGTCGACGATGGGCAGCATCTCCTTGGGCTGCGCCTTGGTGGCGGGGAGGAAGCGGGTGCCGCGGCCGGCGGCGGGAATGACGGCTTTGGTGATGAGGCCCATCTAGACGATCTCCGGTTTGAAAACGGTGCAGCCGAGGGCGCCAAGCCGTTCGGCCAGCTGCTCGTAGACGCGTTCGCTGGGATAGGTTCCGATGACGGCGCCGCCCGACCCGGCGAACTTGGCGGAAGCCCCCGCGGCGCGGGCCGTCTCGACCATGAGCCGGTTGCGCGGCGCGATCGCCATGATGGTGGTGCGCAGGTCGTAGTTGGCGTTCAGCACGCGCCCGATCTCGCCCCCCTTCCCCGCCAGCAGCAGTGAGCGGGTCTCCTCGGCCAGTTCGGCGAACCGCGTCATGGCGCCGATAACCGCCGGATCCCCCTGCTCGAACCGCACCCGGATGGGGTTGTGGACGCGCTCCGAGCTCTCGGCGCACTGGGTGTCGAACGCCATGTACAGGGGCGGGAGCAGCGCGGGGTCGATCGGCAGGTAGCTTCCGTGACCCTGGCGGCGGATGAGTTCGCGGTCGAAATCCATGTAGACGACCCCCTCGTACACCTGGATCACGCGATCCTGCAGCCCGGCCTCGATCCCGAGTTCCTCTTTTTCAACGGACAGGATCAGGCTGGGCTGCACCTCGCGGGGGATCTCGACGTCGTAGAACCGCATCAGGGCCCGCAGGGTGGAGGTCACGATGGCGCTCGAGCCGGCCATGCCGACCAGGCGCGGGATCGTGGTCGAATACCGGATGGTGAAGTTGCGGCCGGTCAGCGAGATGTCCCGGGAGCGGCAATACTCGCCGAAGCGGCGGATGGTGGCCTTGACCAGGCGCATCCCCCCGTAATACCCGTGCAGCCGGACATCGCGGCAGAGATCGTCGACCGAATCGAAACGGCAAAGATCCTCGGCGCAGGCCTCGATCATCAGTTCCGGGGATTCGTACAGCACCACCTGGGCCGAATAGTTGCGGACGGTGATGGAAATGGTTTTGCCGAAATATCCGTCGGATGGATTTCCAATCAGGCCCGCCCGGGCGTACGCATGAGTCCGAATGATCATTTGCGATTTATACCACAGACCCCGCGGGAATCGCAAGCGCAACGGCGTCCTATTCCTTTTATTCGGGCAACAATGGACGCTTGCGCGCGGGCACGCCCTTCCCTATACTGCCTCCATGCGAAACGGTGGCACGCCAGAATCCTGGAAAATCATTCCCCTCGACCCTCAACCCGTTACCGTCCATGCGTCCCCCGATCCGGAGGGCGTGTTCCAGGGAAACCCCTCCCTCCTCGCGCTCTCCAGCGGGCGCCTTCTGGCCGCCCTCCACTTGCACGGGCCGGGCCTCGCCAAGCAGCCCGGCGTCAAGGGGCGCCACTACCCGTTCAACCACCTTCTCCTGGGCAAGATCTATTCCTCCAACGACAAGGGCGCCACCTGGCAGCACCGGGCCGACTTCCCCTTCGGCTTCGCCCGCCTCTTCCGCGACGGCGAGTCCGTCTTCGCCCTCGGCCACAAGGGCAATCTCCAGATCGTCAAGTCGCAGGACGGCGGGAACCTGTGGGGCAAGCCGGAGTCCCTGACCGCCGAGGACGACGCCGGGGGGTTCTTCGTTCAGGGTCCCGGCCAGGTCCTCGCCCACCAGGGCTATTTCTACACCGCCTTCATGAAGACGCGGCCCTCCCCGTTCAAGGGCTGGCCCGGCAGCATCCTGACGCCCGTGGTCATGCGCGCCAAGACGGGGACCAACCTGCTCTCCCCCAAAAGCTGGACCTTCTCCGGCCCCGAAAAAACGTTTTCCGAATGGTTCCCCGAATCCGCCTACCCGGGCTTCGGCATCCCCTTCTTCGCCACCCCGTCCGCGGATCACGCCGATCCCGTCGGCGGCGGCCGGTTTGCCAACCGGATCGGGTGGGAGGACGCCCATGTCATCCCGATGCCCCCGCCCCCGCACCAGTGGCACGACCCGAACGCCCTCCTGCTCGTCTGCCGCACCGGCGTGCACCGGTCCAACCTGGCGGCGGTTCTCAAGATCCGCATCGTGGCCGACGGGCCGCCCGTGCTCGAACCGCTTTCAGCCCCCTCCGGCGTGCCGCTGTCTCTGCTCCCCTGGCCCGGCGGGAACCAGAAGTTCGACGTCGTGTTCGACGAGCCGAGCGGCCTGTTCTGGACGGTCGGGAACCGGATGACCAATACGCTCAACCTGCCCGCCCGCCTCCACGCCCGCTGGTGGGGCCTGCCCCATGAGGAAGCCTCGGGCCTGCAAGTGCAGTTTTCCAAGAACCTTGTGGACTGGTCGATGGCCGGCCTCCTCGAGCAGCCCTCCTGGCCCGGCCCCTTCCGCACCGCCTGCGCGTTGGCGATCAAGGGAAACGACCTGCATGTCGTCTGCCGCGGCGGCGATGAGACCTGCAAAAAACTTCCCTCCACCAACCTGGTCATCAGCTACCACGTTCCCGAGTTCCGTTCGCTGGCGTATTGATCCCCAGCGCAACGCGGGCGCCCGCAGGTCGTGTCACAATTGTCTTGTCCCCCTCAAACGAAGCCGATACAATGCGGCTATCAACTGGAAGCGTGGCAGAAACAAAAGAGGCGATCGTGGAACTGGTCTGGACAAATGGATTCAGCGTTGGCGTCCCCCTGATGGATGAACAGCACAAACGGCTTATCGTCCTGATCAACGCCACACAGGACAGGTGTTCCAAGGATACGATCAAGGCTATGTTCGATTACGCCGACCTTCATTTCAAGACCGAAGAGAAAATGCTCCAGGAGCGGAACTATCCCGGACTCGGCGAACAACTCAACGAGCATGTCCGGTTCCTTGAACATTCGAATGAGTTCCTCTCAAAAAACCTTTCAGACGCCGCCATCTGCACCGAGCTGAACCGGTATTTGTGCGTTTGGCTCTCCCATCACATTCTCGAGATCGACATGAAGTACAAGCACTTCCTGCTCCCCGTGAAAGGCTAGCGGGCCAAGGAAGCCGGCGCCTGATAACCCTCGGAGGTCCCGGATGAACACGCTGATCGTCTATGCGCACCCCTCGCCGCGCAGCTTCAATCACGCCATTCTTGAGGCGTTCGCCAAACCCTTCCAGACCCACGGCCACAAGGTCGTCGTCCGCGATCTCTACGGC
>JBIIYJ010000396.1:0-4469 GCA_044346855.1 Kiritimatiellia bacterium | reverse complement strand
CGCTCACATAAGGCCACCGCGGAGTCTGCCCCGCCTTGGCCACGTAATAAACCGTGTTTGTTTCGACGGCCTCGTACGTGTTCGTCAACGTCGGCGAGGCGTTCCAGTTGTCATCGGCAGCCTGCCATGCGGAAACCATCACGGGCCCGTACCCGAGGAAGCGGAGCTCGCTGGCCGACTCGAGGACGCCCGGCCCCGACACGACGGCAAAGGTAACGGGAATCCCGGACGGCGAACCGTCGGCCGAAAGCGCAAGAAGCTGGTCAGCCGGGTAGGCGCCATTCGCGGGCCGGAACGAAACGATGGCCTGATCGGCCTTGCTGATGGTCAGCGTGGCGTTCGTGGACCCATAATAGTTGCTCTCATCGATCTCGGCATGAACCGCGTAAACCCCCGCCGTTACCGGTTCGCTTTCCGATCCATTGTAGGTCAGGACAACCGTCAGGTTCGTGGGGTCGGTGACCACCGTGACCGGTTTCGGATTTCCGTCATAGACGAGGTTGGTCCCGCCGATTGCGACAAACGCCTCAACCGGATTCACCGTGAGAACGCCGGGCTCATAGCTGAACGCGTAGTTGAGAGCGGCTCCACCGGATACGATTATCGGATAGGTCCCGGTTGGGCTCAGGGAGGCAGCCGTTGTGGCGGCAACCGGCTGCGCCGTGAAGACGTTCGTTCCGTCCCCGTTTTTCCATCCCGTGATCGTCATCGTGAACGGCGAATTCGTCTCCCCGTACAGCCGAGTCGCGTCGTCGGCCTTGACCGTGAGCAGCGCCTGCGTGACGGTCAGCGTTCCGTTCGACCAGGCGAACGTGTAGTTTGCGGCCGAACCGCCCGACACCTCGATGGAGTAGGGCCCGACGGGCGAGTTGTTCGTTGCGGCACAGGCGGCGACTGGAGCCTCGGTAAGATTGGACGTCCCCTCGCCGGAAGCGAAATTAAGCAGCTTGACGGACAAGGGAGGATTCGCCTCGCCATAGGCGCGGCTTGCGTCCTCGCCCATGGCGGTCAATTCCCGTTTCGCGATGCTCAGCACGCCGGCCTTGTCCCCATAATAGTCAGCCGTGTCGACTTCCGCGTAAACCGCATAGACGCCCGCGGTCACGGGAAGCGTGGCGGAGCCGTTATAGAGAACCGTCACGGAGTCCGCGAGTCCGGAGGGCTCGACCGTCACGCTGACCGTCTTGCCCGTCCCGTCATAAATGGTATTCGTTTCGCCGATCGCCAGGAGTTGGAGGCGCTGTTTCACCGTCAACGCAGGAGAAAACGGACCGTAGCCCTCCGCAAACCAGGCCTGGATGCGCAGATAGTTTGTTCCCGGAACAAGCGGGAACACCTCAAGCTGATTCAGATCGACGAGCGCATTCGACCCCTCGTATCCGGGCAGGAATGAAGAGAAGTCCGAAACGGACGAAGCCTGAAGCCGGTAGCTTAGCGCTCCGGGCAGGGACTCCCAGCGGGCCAGCAGACTGGTTACCGTGAGATTGGAGGGCGGCAGCAGGACGGGCGCGGGCGCCTCGAGGAAGGTGAAGGCATTGCTCAACACCGAATCTCCGCCAGTGGGCGAGGAAACCCGCACGTCGCCCAGACCGGGAGCCGGGGCTATTGGCGCCCTCACACGAACCCAGTCGTCCCCCTGATCCAGAATGGTTGCCGGCACGCCGCAGAGCGAAACAAACGCGATGTTCGAGGCGTAGCCGAGCCCCTGCCCTTCGATGAGGACGTCCAAGCCGCCGCCGATATTGCACGCGGAAGGCGTGACATCCAGAATGAAGCCCGGCGTGAAAAAGATCTGCCACGGCGTCCAGCCGCTGACTCCCTGCGAGTTCCACGCCCGGGCACGCCAGCGATAACCGGTCCCCTCGCTCAAACCCACAGTCACGAGCGATGTTGTCGACCCGGACAAGTCTTCGGCCAGGAAACTCCCGCCTCCCAGTTCTTCCATTACAATAGCGAAGCCAGAGACCGGCATGACATCGCCGGGCAGCCAGTAAAGCGTAACGGAACCGCCCGCAACTTCCGATTCGGCCAGGTCCCGGGGTTCGGCTGGGATGGCAATATACTCGTAGGCGCCCAGATCGACCGTTTCGATCATGCGCGGATCGTCCTTCAAGTCAGTTTCCGTCGCGACCTCGTCGTTGTCACCCGCATTCACACAGGGGGACGCGACTTCGGGGCGGTACCCGCCGGGGGCGAACAGGGGGTCGGCGATCCGGCAGCCCGCGGCTCCGTCGACGACGCCGTCGCCAGCGCAGGTGAAGGAGACCGTTCCGCCCAGGGACCAGACATCCTGCCGGGCTGCCGGCGGCGCGCGGTTACCCCAGACGATGCAGTTGGCGAGAATGCCGGTGTCCGGAATATAGACGCCGCCGGCCGCGGTCCCGGCCGTGTTGGAAGCCACCGTGCACTGGACGGCTTCGCCGCCGGCAAACAGGCAGAGGCCGGCGCCCTGGTCGCTCATGTTTTCGGTCAGCAGGCAGTTGTTTACGAGGCCGCTATCCCGCACGAACGCGCCGCCGCCATATTCGGAAGAGCGGTTGCCCGTGACGATACACAGGCGCAACTCGGAGCCGCCGGTGAGATAGACGCCGCCGCCCGAGCGGTCCTGCGCCAGGTCCGAGACGGAGGCCGAATGGCCTCCCGTGATCGTGAAGCCACGGATGACCGCTCCGCCGGAGGCATACAGGCCGCGCACGGCGTCGAAGCCCGAAGCCGTGCCGGGTTCCGCCCCGACGACGCGCGTGACCGCCGGGCCATTCACGCTATAAAGCGTGATGGCGCGGGTAACGCAAATCCGGTTCGTGATGGTGCCGCCGGGCGCCGGACGGCCCCCGGTCTGGTAGACGCCATTGCTGACCGCGACGGAATCGCCATCCCGGGCGACGTCCACCGCGACCTGGATGTTGCTGGCGGCTTCATTCCAGGCCGCATACGGCCAAAGCGGCTCCTGCCCGCCCAGCGCAACATAATGCGTTAACCCTGATACAGGTACAATCTGGTAGGTGTTGGTGACCGTCGGCGCAGGCAGCCAGTTGGCATCGCCGGCCTGGGCTGCGGTCATGAGCACCTCGCCATAATCCGAGAAACGAACCCGGTTGCCGGGCAGCAGCGAGGCGGGGCCCGACACGAGCGCGAACACCACTGGGTTCCCCGACCCTCCACCGGTGGCGACCAGGGTCAGGCGATTCGTGCTGGGCACATCCCCGGAGGCAGGCAGGAAGCCAGTGATGGCCTGGGGCGCCCGTGCGATGGTGAGCCGCGTCGACAGGACGGCGGTCCAGTTGAGCGAGTCGACCACGCCGGTCACGGCGTAAACGCCGGCATCCACGGGCGGTGTGGCTGAGCCGTTGTACGTGACCGCGACAGGCTCGCCACTGAGCGACACGGCTGTGACGGGACGGGCGGTCCCGTTGTAAACCTGATTGGTGTCGCCAAAGACGATCGTGTCGGCGGCGCGCGCGACCGTGAGGGTGACGACCTGGACTTGCGGGCTGTTGGTGGCGTTGGGCGAACTCAGGGTATGCCGCGCCGTGTAAACTCCCGCATCGAGGCCCGTGGCCGTCACTACAAAAATCAGCCCGGTGGAACCGAACGCATCGACCGTCCCGCCAGCCGGCGCCACAGTCAGCCAGCCGCTCGACGCGCCCTCGTAGGATACGGCCCCGCTCCAGTCGCACGGCGTCGCGCCAGGATTGACCAGTGCCACCGTCTGGGTCAACGAGTGACCGGCGGCATACGTAAGGTTGAACGTCAGGGCCGGGTCCGTCACGATCACGGCTTCGGTCAGGGTCGTGAAGGACTGCCAGCCGGACCAGCCGCCGACATCGTAGTCGTTTTCCGAGCGAATGCGGAAGGCGTAGGCCGTTTCCGGAGCCAACCCGGTCACCACGCCGGAGAGGGCCGGCGCCTCCACCAGCGTATCCGAACCGGCCAGCCCGTTAACGAGGTTTGAAACCGCGATCCGGAAGCGGATCACGCGCACGCCGTCGGACGGCTGATCCCACGACGCGGCGGCCTGATGCGCGCGGATATCGGAAACCTCCGAAAGAAGAGGCACGCCGGGTGTTCCGAAAAATTCGTACGCGCCCATATCGACCGTGGCGTGGATCGGGCGGAGCGCGCCGTCCAGGTCCAGGGCGCCGACGGGCGAGGCGGCGTTCGCGCCGCTGTTGATGCAGGGCGAGCCGTACGCGAGGCGGTAATCGCCCCCGGCGCGGTCCGAAAACAGCGGCGGAGCGGATAGGCAGCCGTCAACACCGGCCGCGATGCCGGAACCCGCGTTGACATGCGACACCAGGGTCCCGAAACAATCGAAGCCCGTGTTGTACCAGGCGAGGCCGTTGACCAGGGCGCCCTCGTAGGTTCCGCCGCCGTAGAGCGCGGTGTTGTCGGCCAACGTGCAGGCGGCCAGGTCGCAGCGGAACGCGCCGCCACCGTAGGGCGCCGCGTTGTTCCACAGCAGGCACGCC
>JBIIYJ010000119.1:0-14708 GCA_044346855.1 Kiritimatiellia bacterium | reverse complement strand
CAGACGGGCGGCACGCTGCGCGCGGACTCCAAGCCCGGCGAGGGCACGGCGATCCGCTTCCGGTTTCCCGCCGCGCATGCCGACACGCCGCCCGCGGGCGACTGGGCGGGCACGCTGACGGGGCTGATGGCCCTGCCGGGAGAGTTTGAGCTGACGGTGACGCGCCGGTGCGGCGCCGCGGGCTACGCAGTGGCGCGCGGCGAGCTGGCCGAGGCGCTGGGCGGCCTGGACACGGCGGACACGCTGGCCCTTGCCCGCCAGTATCTTGAGGGGCGCGAGGACGAATTGAAGGAAGCGAAAGGAACGGCATCATGGCGAAGCTGACATTGGATGACCTCCGCAAGCTGCGGGAGTCGAAGAAGAACGAGATGGAGCGCCGCAACGTCGATGGCAAGGACATGTCGGTCATCATCGGCATGGGGACCTGCGGCATCGCGGCCGGCGCCAAGCAGACGTTCGACGCGTTCGTGGAAGCCCTGGCCGGCAAGGCGGAGCTGAAGAGCGTGGTGATCCGGCAGACGGGCTGCATGGGCCTCTGCTACGCCGAGCCCACGGTCGAAGTCGCCATGCCCGGGCTGCCCTCGGTCATCTACGGCAACGTGACCCCCGCCGTGGCGCGCCGGATCGTGGACGAGCATTTACTAAACCGCCGCCTCATCGGCGATCATGTGTTTGACAAACCCGCGGCCGACATCGTCAAGTCGCGGAGCAAGTAACCGGAGGACCGGATTTCATGGCTATCAAGACCTATGTGCTGGTATGCGGCGGCACCGCCTGCGAATCGACGAAGAGCCGCGAGCTCTATGACAACCTGCTGCGCGAGCTGCGCGAGCAGGGCGCCGAGGGCGACGCCCAGATCGTGAAGACCGGCTGCTTCGGCTTCTGCGAGAAGGGGCCCGTCGTCAAGGTTCTCCCGGACGAGACCTTCTACGTCAACGTGACCCCCGCGGACGCGAAGGATCTGGTCGCGGAGCACGTCATCAAGGGCCGGCCCGTCAAGCGGCTGATGTACGATTCCGAGCAGAGCAAGAAGCGCGCGAAGATCGACGACATCCAGTTCTACCAGAAGCAGTTCCGCATCGTGCTGCGCAACTGCGGCGTGATCAACCCCGAGTCGATCGACGAGTACATCGCCCGCGACGGCTACCAGGCCCTCGAGAAGGTGCTCTTCGAGATGACGCCCGAGAAGGTGATCAAGGAGCTCGAGGTCGCCGGCCTGCGCGGCCGAGGCGGCGCCGGCTTCCCGACCTGGAAGAAGTGGAGCTTCTGCCGCGACGTCAAGAACGACCAGAAGTACATGATCTGCAACGCCGACGAGGGCGATCCCGGGGCCTACATGGACCGCTCCACGATCGAGGGCGACCCGCACTCGATCCTCGAGGCCATGGCCATCGCCGGCCGCACGATCGGCGCCTCCCGCGGCTTCGTCTACATCCGCGCGGAATACCCGCTGGCCATCCGCCGCCTGGAAGTGGCCATCGAGCAGGCGCGCGCCTACGGCCTGCTGGGCGACAAGATCCTGGGCAGCGACTTCAGCTTCGACATCGAGCTGCGCCTCGGCGCCGGCGCCTTCGTCTGCGGCGAGGAGACGGCCCTGATCCACTCGATCGAGGGCAGCCGCGGCATGCCGACCCCCCGGCCTCCCTTCCCGGCCGTCAAGGGCCTGTGGGGCAAGCCGACCGTCATCAACAACGTCGAGACGCTGGCGAACATCCCGGTCATCATCCTGAAGGGCGGGGCCTGGTTTGCCAAGATCGGAACGGAAACCTCCAAGGGCACCAAGGTCTTCGCCCTCACCGGCAAGATCAATAACTCGGGCCTCATCGAGGTCCCGATGGGCACGACCCTGCGGGAGATCATCTACGACATCGGCGGCGGCATCCGCAACAACCGCAAGTTCAAGGCGGCCCAGACGGGCGGCCCCTCCGGCGGCGTCATTCCCGAGCAGTTCCTCGACACCCCCATCGACTACGAGAGCCTGGCCAAGCTGGGCTCCATCATGGGCTCGGGCGGCCTGATCGTGATGGACGAGGACGACTGCATGGTGGACGTGAACAAGTTCTACCTCGACTTCACGGTCGACGAGTCCTGCGGCAAGTGCTCGCCCTGCCGCATCGGCGGCAAGTCGATGTCCCTGATCCTCGACCGGATCACGGCGGGCAACGGCACGGACGCCGACATGCCGAAGCTGCTCGAGATCGGCCGCGCCATGTCCAAGGCCTCGCTCTGCGGCCTGGGGCAGACCGCGCCGAATCCCGTCGTCTCCACCCTGCGCTACTTCCAGGACGAGTACCTGGCCCACATCCGCGACCGCAAGTGCCCGTCGGGCAAGTGCAAGGACCTGGTCCACTACCTGATCACCGACGCCTGCATCGGCTGCGGCGTCTGCGCCCGCAAATGCCCGGTCAACTGCATCACCGGCCAGAAGCGGACCAAGCACGTCATCGACCAGACGAAGTGCGTGAAGTGCGGGGAATGTTACAAGGCGTGCAAGTTCAAGGCGATCACCCGCGGTTAACCGCGATTGAGGAATAAACAACATGGCCAACAACGTCCATTGTCAGATTAACGGCGTCCCGGTGGAGGTTCCGGCGGGAACCACGATCCTGAAGGCCGCCACGAAGGCCGGGGTCAAGATCCCGACCCTCTGCTACCACCCCGACCTGACCGCCTGGGCCGCCTGCGGCATCTGCGTGGTGAAGTCGGAGGGCTCCCCCAAGATGCTGCGCGCCTGCGCGACCCCGGTCGCCGAAGGCATGAAGGTCATCACCCACGACCCCGAGATCGTCCAGGTCCGCAAGTCGGTCCTCGGGCTGATCCTCTCGACGCACCCGAACGACTGCCTGCAGTGCCCCCGCAACAACAACTGCGAGCTGCAGACGCTGGCGGGCGACTTCGGGATGCGCGAGCTGCCCTTCCAGCGCCGCATCCTGCCGTGCCCCAAGGACACCTCGACCACGTCCATCGTGCTCGAGCCCGAGAAGTGCGTCAAGTGCGGCCGCTGCGCGATGGTCTGCCAGCAGATGCAGAACGTCTGGGCCCTTGAGTTCATCGGCCGCGGCGAGAACACCCGCCTGGCCCCGGCCGGCGACATCTCGCTGAACGACAGCCCCTGCATCAAGTGCGGCCAGTGCTCGGCGCACTGCCCCGTCGGTGCCATCTACGAGAAGGACGAGACCCAGATCGTCTGGGACAAGCTGGCCGACAAGGACGCCTACACGACCGTCCAGATCGCCCCGGCGGTTCGCGTGGCGCTCGGCGAGGCCTTCGGGTACGAGCCCGGCACCGTGCTGACCGGCAAGATCTACGCCGCGCTGCGCCGCCTGGGCTTCAAGGCCGTGTTCGACACGAACTTCACCGCCGACCTCACGATCATGGAGGAAGGCACGGAGTTCGTCAAGCGGTTCACCTCCAACAAGGGGCTGCCGCTGCTGACCTCCTGCTGCCCGGCCTGGACCGACTGGATGGAGAAGTTCGCGCCCGATTTCGTGGACAACTTCTCCACGGCCAAGTCGCCCCAGCAGATGCTCGGCGCCATGGCCAAGAGCTATTACGCGGAGAAGGTCGGCGCCGATCCGAAGAAGATCTTCATGGTCTCGATCATGCCCTGTACGGCCAAGAAGTTCGAGATCAGCCGCGACAAGGCTATGTCCTCCACGGGCGTCCAGGACATCGACGTGTCCCTGACCACCCGCGAGCTGGCCCGCATGATCAAGGCCGCCGGCATCGACTTCCGGAACCTGCCCGACGAGGGGTGCGACAGCATCCTTGGCGAATACACGGGCGCCGGCACGATCTTCGGCGCGACCGGCGGCGTGATGGAGGCGGCGGTCCGCACCGCGCACTTCCTCGTCACCGGCAAGGAGATGGGCGACGTCAACCTGCTTCCCGTCCGCGGCCTCGACGGCGTGAAGGAAGCCGTGCTGAACGTGGCCGGCAAGGAGATCCGCATCGCCGTGGCCCACCAGATGGGTAACGTCGAGGCGGTGCTGGATATGCTGCGCGAGGACCGCAAGGCGGGCCGCGAGCCGCGCTTCCACTTCGTCGAGGTGATGGCCTGCCGCGGCGGCTGCATCGGCGGCGGCGGACAGCCCTACGGCGCGACGGACGAGATCCGCTCCAAGCGCATGAAGGGCATTTATGCCGACGACGTGGCCAGCACGCACCGGTGCTCGCACCACAACCTCCACATCCAGAAGATCTACAAGGATTTCCTGGGCGAACCCAACGGCCACAAGGCCCACCAGTATCTCCATACGCATTACCAGAAACGGCCGGCGTATAAGAGATAGCGGATAGCGGATAGCGAATAGCGAAGGCGGAAACCTGCGGGTTTCCGCCTTTTTTTTTAAGACCATGCCCTATGGTCTTGCGGCAGAAACGGTTCCATGCTGCAAACGACGGCGAGGCCCGCGAGAGGGGCGGACGTACCGCGCCGGGGAAGGAACCGTTTATGAAAGCAAAGGCGATGTCCATTCCGGCCCGGCGGTGGTCCGTCCGGGCCGCCCGTTCCTGGTACGAGAAACAGCCCTGGATCGTGGGCTGCAACTTCCTCCCCAGCAGTGCCGTCAACCAGCTGGAGATGTGGCAGGCCGCCACATTCGACCTGCCGCGCATCGAGCGCGAGCTGGGCTGGGCCGCCGGGCTGGGCTTCAACGCGGTGCGGGTCTACCTCCACGACCTGGTGTGGGAGAACGAGCAGAAGAAGTTCAAGGAGCGCCTGGACCGCGTTCTCGCCGCGGCCGACACCAGGGGGATCCGGGTCCTCCCGGTCCTGTTCGACGACTGCTGGAACGACCACCCCAAGGCCGGGCCCCAGCCCGAGCCCGTCCCGGGCGTCCACAACTCCGGGTGGGTGCGCAGCCCGGGCTCCACGGTCGTCACCCATCCGCGCCTGTGGGGGCGGCTGCGCCGGTATGTCACCGACGTGCTCGGCTCCTTTGCCCAGGACAAGCGCGTGCTGCTCTGGGACCTTTACAACGAGCCCGGTAACTCGAAAATGGACGAGGCGTCCCTGCCGCTGCTCCGCGAGGTCTTCAAGTGGGCGCGGGAGGTGCGGCCCTCCCAGCCCCTGACAGCCGGCGTCTGGTACGCCAACCAGGCGCTCAACGACTTCCAGCTGGGAGCCTCGGACGTGATCACCTTCCACCAGTACAACGGCCTGGCCGAGATGAAGCGGCAGATCGCCGAGCTCAAGGCGCTGGGCCGTCCCGTGATCTGCACCGAATACATGGCCCGCCCCGCAAGCCGGTTCGCCACCCACCTGCCGCTCCTGAAAAAGGAACAGGTGGGCGCCGTCAGCTGGGGCCTGGTGGCGGGCCGGAGCCAGACCCGGTTCCCCTGGGGGTCGCCCGAAGGGGCGCCCGAGCCGGAGCCGTGGTTCCACGACATCCTGGAGCCGGACGGCACCCCGTACGACGCGGCCGAGTTCCGCGCGATCCGCAAGCTGACCCTCCCGAAGGCGCAGCCCATGCGGAATGCCTGAGCGGCCGGTACGTAAAATACCTTGGAATTTCGGGTTTTAGCCCGATCGTCAGCGGCTTGCGCTCCCCCTAGAATGGCAACAAACAATGGGAGACCACGTCATGACCCTGAAGACGGCAAACGGCGCCGGCGCCCTTCGACCGGCAACGGCTCGACGGCGGGCGGATCATGAATTGAGGCGCGATCAGGCGGCCCGTCCCGAGCGCGGGATCGACTGGGTCGTTTATGCTGACAGCCGGCTGCGGGATTTTCGCAGGGCCCTGGGCCCCTCCGGGCGGCTCCAGGCTGGCGCTAACAACCGCATGGAGGTTCCGAATGGCTGAACGGGAAAAGGGGCGGCGGGCGGAAGGCCTGGCGGCCGGGAAACCGGGCGAGCCGGTTTTGCCGGGTCTTTCTGAGGATGGCGCTTTCGTCTGGGGGGCCGGCATCGAAAGTTCGTGCCTGCCTCACCTGGACGTGGACCAGTTCGAGTGGACGCAGCATAACAGGGTGTGGCGCGACGATCTCAGGCGCTTTCGCGGGGAGCTCGGGCTGCGGCGCCTGCGCTACGCCATCCCCTGGCATTACATCGAGAGGACGCGCTCCCGCTATGACTGGTCCATTCCGGACGAACGCCTGGCCTTGTGCGCCGAGCTGGGCATCCAGCCGGTGCTGGACATCATGCACTTCGGCACGCCCCTCTGGCTGCGGCAGGCCGTGGGCGATCCCGAATTCCCCGAGGCGCTCGAGCAGCTGGCGTCCGAGCTCGTGCGCCGGTATCGCGGGTGCGTGAACGTGTGGTGTCCGGTCAACGAGCCGCTCGTGACCAGCCTGTTCAGCGGCGATTTCGGGTTCTGGCCGCCCCATTCCCGCCAGTGGAGCGGGTATTTCCCGATCCTGTCCCGCGTGGCCCAGGCCACCAGCCGGGCCATCCGCGCCATCCGGGCGGAGCAGCCCGAGGCCATCGTGCTGCTGTGCGACGCGGCCGACCATTTCCAATCCCTCGAGCCGGAGCTGAAGGACGAGGTGGCGTTGCGCAACCTGCGCCGGTTCCTGCTGCTGGACCTGATCGCGGGCCGCGTCAACGCGAAGCATCCCCTGTTCGAGTGGGTGCGCAGCTTCGGCCTGGCGGACCTGGACCTGGATTGGTTCTCCACCCATCCCCGGCTGCCCGACGCGATCGGGCTGGACTACTATTCCCATTCCGACTGGCAGCTTGAGAGCGGCGAGCGCGGGATCCGCCAGAAGACGGCCGAGTCGCCCGTCGGCCTGGCCGGCGTGGCGAACGATTACTACCAGCGCTACGGGCTTCCCATGCTGGTCACCGAAACGAGCATCGACGGGCCTCCCATCAACCGCGAGGTGTGGCTGAACCGGGCTGTGGAGGACGTCCGCCGGCTGCGGGCGGACGGCGTGCCGCTGCTGGGCCTTTTCTGGTGGCCGCTGTTCGACCATCTTGACTGGGACGGCGCGCTGACGCACCGGATCGGGAAGCTGCACCAGGTGGGCCTCTACAAGCTGGTGAAGAACAGCGCCGGTGAGTTCGAGCGCGTTGCCACGGGAATTGCCGATCGGTTCGCGGAGCTGGCCGCGAAAGGCGACGCCGACGTCGGCCCGCTGGTCCGGGTGGCGCACCCGCTCCGGGCGACGGACGACGAGTTCGAGACGATCAGCGTGGCGAAGCGGCCGGCCGCGCTAGCCGCCACCGCGACGGCCTCCGAGGTGCTGGCGACGGGCGCCGCCAATCCCGCCGGGCGCAAGGCGATTCCCGCGCCGGCCCCGGCGCCGGCGGACCAGGGCTCCGGGTCCGTCAACCTGGCGCCGGCCGAGTACGGCATCTTCGTGTTCAGCCACCTGCGCTGGGGCTTCGTGTGGCAGCGGCCGCAGCAGTTCCTCTCCCGCTTCGCGCGCCGCCATCCCATCCTCTTCATGGAGGAGCCTTTCTTCGATCTCGCGGAGGGGCGGGAGCCGCGGATCGACCTGCACCAGGTGATGCCCAACCTGACCGTGGCCACGCCCCACATGGCCCCGTCGTGGGCCTCCAACCCCGCCATGCCCGACGTGCTGCGGAGCCAGGCGCGGGAGGCGATCGGCCGCGTGAACCGGAGCGGCCGCTTCAACCAGCCCCTGCTGTGGTACTACAACCCCATGGACGCGATCTGGTCGCTGGGCCATTTCCCGAGCCGCGGCATCGTCTATGACTGCATGGACGAGCTGTCGAAATTCTCCGGCGCCTCCGAGCATCTCGTGAACGTCGAGACGTGGCTGATGGGGCACGCGGACATCGTGTTCACCGGCGGGTACCGGTTATGGGAACGCAAGACCGCGCATCACGACAACGTGCACTTCTTCGGCTGCGGCGTGGAGGCCGACCATTTCGGGCTGGCCATGGCGGACACGACCCCGGTGCCGCCGGACATCGATTTCATCGCCCGGCCCATCCTGGGCTGGTTCGGCGTGGTCGACGAGCGGGTGGACGCCAACCTGGTGGGCGAGCTGGCGCGGCGCAAGCCGCAGTGGTCGTTCGCCATGGTCGGCCCCGTGGTGAAGGTGGATCCCAACCTGCTGCCCCACGCGCCGAACCTCTACTGGCTGGGCGGGCGCGACTACTCCGTGCTGCCGAACTACTGCAAGGCGTTCGACGTTTGCATGATGTGCTTCGCCCGGAACGCGTCCACCGAATACATCAATCCCACCAAGGCGCTGGAGTACCTGGCGACCGGGCGGCCGGTGATCTCGACCCCCATCCAGGACGTGATCCGCCAGTACCAGGGCGTCATGGACATCGTCGCCACGCCGGACGAGTTCATCGCGGCGGCGGAAAAGGCCCTGGCCGCGCCGGACCGGGAGCGGATCGCGGCGGGGCTGGCGCGGGTGCGGGAGTGCACCTGGGACTCCACCGTGCTCAAGATGCAGGAGCTGATCGAGCGGGGAATCCGCCCGGACGGCCGCCGCAGCACGAAGCCCGTCTCGCCCCTGGACGATGTCCGGCTGCAATACCACTATTCCAGGACCCCCGGGTCCTGATCACGCTCCCGCGCCGAGGGCGCCGGGTTAAGGAGAGCCGCGATGGCTGAAAAAACGGCAATCATCGGAGGCGGGCCCGCGGGCCTGGGCGCCGCCTACCGCCTGCAGGAGTCGGGCGACGGCGACTTCAGGGTTTACGAGCAGAACGCTCACCTCGGCGGGCTGTCGGCCAGTTTCACCGACTCCGCCGGCTTCACCTGGGACATCGGCGGGCACGTCCTGTTCAGCCACTATCCGGCTTTCGACCGGGTTTTCCAGGAGCTCATGGGCTCCGAGTTCCAGCGCAACAACCGGGAGTGCTGGATCCGGATGCGCGGCGCCTGGGTCCCGTACCCGTTTCAGTACAACATCCGCCACCTTCCCCGCGACTTGTGCTGCGAGTGCCTGGTCGGGCTCGTCAAGGCCCGGGCGGGGGGGAGCGCGGCGGCGGCGGACAACTGCGCCGACTTCATGCGCCGCGCCTTCGGCGAGGGCATCTTCCGCCACTTCATGCAGCCCTACAATTTCAAGGTCTGGGCGCATCCCCTCGAGATGATGGGCAAGGGCTGGATCGGGGAGCGGGTGGCCGAGGTCGACTTGGAAAAGTCCATCCGCAACATCCTGCTGGAGCAGGACGAGGCGGGCTGGGGGCCGAACAACCGCTTCCAGTTCCCGCTTAGCGGCGGGACGGGCGAATTTTTCCGCCGGTTCGCCGGGCCGCTGGCCGGCCGCCTGTCCCTGGGGCGCCGGCTTGTGGCGGCGAACCTGGAAACCCGGCGCCTGACCTTCGAGGACGGGCTGACCGTCGGTTACCGCCGGCTGGTCACCACCATCCCCCTTGACCGCTTCATCCGGCTGGTGACGAGCGAGGTGCCGCGGGACGTGCGGCGGGCCGCCGAGGCGCTGCGCCACAGCGGCGGCCACATGGTCGGCATCGGGCTGCGCCAGCCCTGTCCGAGCACCCGGAGCTGGATGTATTTCCCCGAATCGAACTGCCCCTTTTACCGGGTGACCTACCTGTCCAACTATTCCCCCCACATGACGCCGGACCGGCATCGGCATTATTCCCTGCTGTGCGAGACCAGCTACAGCGACCTCAAGCCGGTCCCGGCTTCGACCATCGTCGAGGAGACGATCCGGGGGCTGGTCAGCACCGGGCTGCTGGCCGAGCGGGATCGGGAGGACATCGTCACGGCCTGGCATTACGATGCCGGTTACAGTTACCCGGTCCCGACCCTTGACCGGGACCAGTCCCTGGCGCGGATCATGCCGTTCCTGGAGGCGAAGGACGTGTTCAGCCGGGGGCGGTTCGGCCTTTGGAAATACGAGGCGGGCAATATGGACCACAGCCTGATGCAGGGCGTGGAACTGGCGGACCGGCTCCTGTCGGGGAAAGAGGAGACGACCGCGGGAGTGGCTTCGCTGGCCCTGGCGGCGGCCGCGAAGACGCCTGTCCGCCTCTGGTCGCCCCGGTTCGGCCGGCGTGCGCAGGCTGTCATCGGGGAGGGGGCGGCGGCCGAGGAGTTGGGCGTCAGCCTGCCCGCAGGCAGCCGGTGACGGGTCAGGCGGTCAGGATGGGAAACTTGGTTCCGCTGATCCGCATGTGGCGGTACTCCTGGATGAGCCGCTGGTATTCGCGGGCCACCTGGCGGGGGCGGCGGTTCAGGGAGTAAAGGCCCACCTTGTTGACGTGGCCGCGCGGGTTTGTCAGGGCGCTGTCCCAGTCCAGCATGTCGAGCATGCCGTACCAGGTGAAGCCGATGATCGGCACCCCGTCCTCGCGCAGCCGGAGCAGGTTCATCCATTGCTTCCATAGCCACATGGGCGCCTCGCTGCCGCCCTTGTTGGTTTCCGTGTGCATGACGGGCAACCGGTAGCGGTCGAAGTACTGCCGGGTGATGACGTAGTAGCCGTAGATCTCGCCCGCCCCGATGGTCGTCCCGTCGGGCTTCAGGATGTGCTCGTTCGTCGTGTAGTAATCGGTCCCCATGATGCAGTGGCTTCGCAGGTGCCGCCGTTTCTGGAACCACTCGTACTCCTCGTGCGTCATGCCGGAGCGCATCAGGTAGCGGTAGACGTTGGCGGACACGTCGTGCCCGAACAGCAGGTCCAGCGAGATGAACCGGCGCTCATTGAGGAATTGCGCGGTGGAGACCATGTCGGGCCCGCCGGGATGGACGTATTCCGTGCTTTCGCTGAAAATGAAGAGGGCCCGGGGGCAGATGCCCAGGATCGCGTCCATCATCAGCATCGAGGCGGTCACGCAGTGCTTCAGGTTGGTGACGAACGCCTCGTCCGTGGCCAGCCGCTCGTTCCACCAGCCGAAGGCCGCGCTGAACTGGGCCGTGATGTAGATCTCGTTGACGGGCGTGTAGATCCAGATCCAGGGATAGCGCTCGGCCACGGCCCGGGCGTAATCGGCCAGGTGCTTCGGCCAGTCGGGGTTCTGGAAATTGACCAGCCAGTCGGGGAGTCCGAAGTGGACCAGGTCCAGGATGGGCACCAGGCCCAACTTGTGGATCTCGGTCAGCGCCAGGTCGGCGAAGGACCAGTCGTAAACGCCCGGCGCCAGGAAAATCCGGTGGATCGGCAGGCCGTAGCGCAGGTACTTGACGCCGGTTCCCTTGACCAGCGCCAGGTCCTGCTTCCAGTGCCGGTAGTGGCCGGTTGACTCCAGTTCGTCGATGCGCTCCCCGGAACCGATGCAGGGATTGCTGCACTCGATGCCGACGGCGAACATGAATTGCAATTGATCAACCGCGATGGTTGCTGGATTCGATTCGCTCACGCTTTACACCTCAGGCTTGCCTGAATAGTACCAGAGAAAGCTCGGTTCGGCAACATGGCAATGGCCGTTTGCCGGCTGAAATGTTTGTTCTTTTTCGGGCGGGACGGTATCTGATAAGCTGACACGTGTTGGATGAATTCTATCCGGGAGCGCACAATGAAACCTGTCATGGAACGGCTGGCGTCGGGCGACATTCTTTTTTGCGACGGCGCCATGGGAACTTTTCTGCAGGCGCGCGGGCTGCAGCCGGGCGAGTGCCCCGAACTGTGGTGCCTGACGCACCCGCAGGAGGTGAAGGAGATCCATCTCGCCTACCGCAAGGCGGGGAGCGACATCGTCGAGTGCAACAGCTTCGGCGGCACCCGCTACAAGCTGCGGCATTACGGGCTCGAGGGGAAGGTCCGGGAGATCAACCGCGCCGCCGCGGCTTTGGCCCGCGAGGTCGCCGGGGACGCCCAGTATGTGCTTGGCAGCATGGGGCCGACGGGCGAATTCATGGAGCCGCTGGGGGACGAGACCGAAGAGGCGTTCTTCGAGGCTTTCCGCGACCAGGCCCTCGGGCTGGAGGAGGGCGGAGCCGACATGGCCGTGGTGGAGACCATGACCGGGGTGGAGGAGGTCTGCGTCGCTGTCCGCGCCATCCGGGCCCACACACGCCTGGTGGTGGCGGCCAGCTTCACCTTCGACCCCCAGCCGGACGGCGGTTATGCCACCATGATGGGCGTCACCCCGGAGAGGGCCGTCGTCGAGTCGCTCAAGGCCGGCGCCCACCTGGTTGGCGCCAACTGCGGCACCGGGCCCGACCATCTCATCAAGGTGATCAAGCGGATGAAGGAGGCGGCCGCCGGCGCCTTTGTCATCGCCATGCCCAACGCCGGCATGCCGGTCCTGGAAAACGGCAAGACCGTCTTCAAGGAATCCCCGGAGCAGATGGCCGCCAAGGCGCCCCTGCTGGTGAAGGCTGGCGCCAACATCGTAGGCGGCTGCTGCGGCACGGGGCCCGAGCATATACGCGCCATGAAGCGCGCGGTGCTGGGCGGATGAACAGGACGATATTTGAGCGGGCGGCCGGGGTTTTCGGGGGAACGGTTGACCCGGCGACGGGTAACAGGCTTTTGTGTTTGTGCAGGCGGGGTGACCGACCGGTCGAGCAGGTCTGGCAGACCCTGTACCAGCAGTGCCGTTGTTTCCTGGACGGCGGGCGGACGGTGCTGCTGCGGACGAGTTCGGGGCCCTGGTGGCCCCGGCAGGGGGGTGTCTCCATGCTGCTCCTGGATCTGGAAACCGGCCGGTCCACGTCGCCGTTTCCGCCGGGGTGGGACGTGGTGGAGGTGGACGACCGGGCTGACACGGCCCTGCTGGTCCGGTGGCAGGACGGCGCGGCGGCCCTCTGGGACCGGCGGACGGGGCGCATCCTGGCTTGCGAGCCGGCCGACCCCGGCTGGGAGTACGGGGGCGCCACGCTCCTGGCCGACGGGCGGCGGATTTTAGTGTCCCATTTTCAGGGACGTCCCTACCGGGAGCGGGTGCGTTCCCATATCCATCTGCTGGCCCCCGGGGAGCCCGCCCGCGTCGTGCTGGCGGCGGAGGAGCATTACTGCAATCACCTCCAGGGGGATCCCACGGACCCCGATCGGTTTTCCTACGACCGCTGGCCGACCCCCGCGCGCGACGTGGACCAGGTCATCCACGTGGCCGCGCTGGACGGGTCGTTCCATGAGCCGGCCCGGCTGGATGCGCGGGCGCCGCGGCCGCTGTCGATGTTCGGCGCCCGCGACCATTATCTCTGGATGCCGGACGGCCGGAGGATCGTCAGCTACCTGAACCCCGCCCCGTTTGACGGGCCGGTTCCGGTCCGAGTGGGGGCGAAGCTGGAGATGGGCGATGACTTCAACCACTTCCACTTCCCGTGGGTGCTCAGCGCGCTGGACTGGCGGACGGGGGAGGACCTGTCGGCGCCCTATCCTCCCGGGCGCTGGGGGTGTCACCCGGCGGTCAGCCCGGACAGCCGCTTCATCGTGTCGGCCGGCGGGCCTGGCTTCGATTTCCTGTACGCCGTGGATGTCGAGGGGCTGCGCAGCGGATGGAACGAGACGCCGGTCTGCGCCTACCCGCGCACGGTGTCCCGGGGCGAGAATCACGAGCCGTTCGCCTTTCCCTTTTTCCTGCCCGACGGCAGCGGCGTGCTGTTCAACGCCGGGTGGCCCGGTCCGGAGCACGGGCTTTACCTGGCCGAGTGGCCGGCGGGCTTCGCCGGGCGATAGTCCCGGCAGAACCATTTCCAGCAGAACCATTCTTTTTTGTTCAACCCGCCCCCCGAAATGATTCTGCGCCGAAATGATTCTGCGAGACCGATCGTGCAGGCCCGACAAAAGGCTTTTATCGGCGCCGGTTCCCCGCTACCATCCCTTTTGTCCTTGTTCCAGGAAGACTGGCTGTATCGGGAGGCGGGAGCATGACGACGAGAACGGCGAGCGGAAAGGCTAAGACGGTCCGTTTCGGGCTCGTCGGTTACGGCACCCACGGGCAGTGGGCCGTGGTGCCGGCGTTCAAGCGGGCGGAGGGGGTGACCCTGGCGGCCGTGGCCGACCTTCTGCCGGCCAACCTGGCGAAGCTGGACGATCCATCCCTGGCCCGCTACACCGACTACCGTGAAATGCTGAAAAAGGAACAGCTGGACGCGCTTTACGTGGCCACGCGGGTGGAGCAGCACGCCGAGGTTGCCCTGGCCGCGTTCAAGGTCGGCCTTCATGTCATCACGGAAAAGCCCATGGCCCCCTCCGTCCGCGACTGCCGGCGGATGATCGCGGCCGCCGGAAAGGCCGGCCGGCGGCTCGGCGTCGATTTCGAGTTGCGCTACAGCCCGGGGTTCCGCCAGATCCGGGACTGGATCGCGGCCGGCCTCATCGGGAAGGTGGGCGCGATCCATCTCGACAACATGTGGGACGGGCACAAGGTCAAAGGCCAGCTGGCTGAGCGGCGGCGGCGGTTCTGCGACAGTTCCGGCTGCCTCGACTGCGGCATCCACAAGCTGGACCTGGCGCGCTTCTTCAACGGCGGCGGCATCTGGCGCGACATCCGCGCCTATGGGTCCTGGTTCGGGGAGAAGGTCCGCTTTCCTCCGCACATCGCCATCCTGGCCCGGCTCGACACGGGCGTGCTGGTCACCGTCAACGCCAGCTTCTCATTCACGGCCTACATCGATAAGCGGGTGAAGGGCGCGACGCACGAGGGGCTCGCGGTTGTGGGCTCCAAGGGGGTCATCGTGCTGCACGAGGGGCCGGCGGGGGAGCGCCATCTCCAGCTGGTGTCGGAGACGCGGGACGAGATTGTTCCGTTTTCCGAGCACGGCCACACCCCCGTCATCGCCGACCTGCTTTCCGATTTCGCCGGGGCCCTGCTCCGGAACAAGCCGCAGCCCGTCGAAGTCGCCTGCGGGACCGACGGCCTC
>JBIIYJ010000008.1:0-43134 GCA_044346855.1 Kiritimatiellia bacterium | reverse complement strand
CGAGGACCACCGATCCCGCATCCACCAGCACGCCGTGATTCGTGAACGAATGGACCAGGCTGTTGGTCATGGCCAGCAGGCCGACGCCGCGCTTGCGGATGGCGATGCCGCCGCCGCCTCGCAAGAATGTGTTGGCAATCGAGAATGAATTGGTGAGGGGGACATCCACAAACAGCAGACCGTTAGTCGCAACGGAACTGGTAACCGATCCGCTGATCAGAACGGAATAGGTCTGTCCCCAAATATCGCAACCGGCGATTGAGCCCGACAGTCCTCCCGCCCAAATGAGGGGACCTTCCAACCCGTCGGCATACAGGCTGCTGAAGGTGACCACCGTGGCGGTGTTCCCCGTGAACACGCAGCTTGCGACCTTCAGCGAACCCCCGGAAACATACAGGGCGGCTCCCTTGGCAAAATAATGCGATGAATACAGGTAATTTCCCCTGAACATGGAATTGGTCAGCGTGAGCGGGCTCACGCCGGTCGCATATAGGGCGGCGCCCGCATGCTGATGACCGCCCGACGTGTAGTTCGTGTTGAACGTGCAGCCGTCGATCAGGGCGCTCCCCCCGGACAGGTACAAGCCGGCTCCCGACGCCGGGGCGTTGACTGCCAGGGTATTGTAGGCAAAGAGCGAATTCCGTAACTGGAGAGCCGCCCCGTTCGCAAACAGCCCCCCCCCGTAACGGCCCCCGGAACCGGCGACCACCCCATTCCCGTTCGCCTGCACGCGACTGTCAGCAAGGGTAAGCGACCCACCCAGAACATAAATCCCGCCCCCATAGATATCCGCGGTCGTGATCCGGTTGCTGACGACCGTGCAATTGGTGATGACCGTCACGCAGGAGGGCAGATAGATCCCGCCGCCAGCCGCGGGGGCGGACGTGACGCTGCCATTGACGAAGGTCAGCCCTTCAAGCCAGATCTTGCCCCGTCCCTCCGCGGAAAAGACACGGTTCGTCAACGTCGCATCGAGGATCGTGGTGTCGCGGTTCTCTCCCTTTAGGCTCAGGTTGGGCGCCTGCGATGTCAGCGGAAAAACCTCGCCGGAAGCTCGGTAATACCGCCCCGTGGCGACATACACCGCCGTGCCGTCAACAGCCTTGGCCAGCGCCGCCGTGATCGTCTTCAGCGGCGACCCGGCCGTCCATCCATCGAAGGCGTCGTTCCCGGTCACCACGTTGACATAGAGCATCAAATTGGACAACACCATCGACGAACCCGCCCCATAATGATATCCCAGGTCGACGGTCCCCTCGTCAACACCCCCGTCCGTGCGGGTCGTGAGAGAATCCAGCCCCGCGGCCGCGGCTGGCTTGCTGCCCGCGTCCCGGCAGGGGCTATCCACCGTCTGGACGGGAAGCCCGGCCACCGACAGGTAATAACCGGCGATCCATGCGGGATTGGCGGCCATGTTGGCCGTCCCGGGAAGGATTTCCTGGGAACAACTATAGGACACCGCACCAGCGCCGGGGCTCATGCCGCCCGCCCCGTTACCCCAGGCGATCGAGTCGGACACCGTCAGCGTCGCCGCCCCGTTCATCAGGCCCCAGCCCACATTGTCGCCGAACGAGGCATGCGCAACGGAAACGGTTCCCGCCTCCGCCTGGAGACCGTGGCTGCCGTAGAAGCTGACCAGCAAATTGGTCATCGACAGCGTGCTTGTCCCTCTTTTTCGGATAGCGACGCCGCCCCCGCCCCGCATGGACAGGTTCCGGATCGCCAGGGTGTTGGGCGACGGGGTTTCGATGTAAAAGCCCTCGTTGACGGCAGCGCTGGCCGTCGCAACGATGGAGCAGTCGGAAATCGTGCCGCCCGAGGCGCCCGTCAGGTAGATGTCGTTGCCCTCGGAAAGCCCGGCGCTCCCGCAGGTAACCCCACTCCCGCTGAAGGAGCAATTTGCCACGGTCAGAGTTGGGCAGGCGGCGATGTAAAGGGCTCCGCCCCGGCCGTAGTAATAGGTTGAATTCAGGTAGTTGCCGCGAAACACACAATTGGAAAAGGTCAGAGGACTGACGCCAGAGGCATACACCGCGCCACCGAGCAAATAATAGCCATTATAGAGGAAATTCGTATTGAACGTGCAATCGGTGAACGTTGCCCTCCCTCCGAAAATCGCCATGGCCCCGCCATACATCGTGTTGTCGCCGGCCTTCAGGAAATTCGAGTCGAATGTCACCTGGCGCAGGACCAGCGCCGCCTGGCTGGCATAGAGTCCGCCCCCATACCGCCCGATCCCCGCCGTCGGATTGCCGTTGTTTTTAACCACGCTATCCAGCAAGTCCAGCGTTCCGCCCTGGACGTAAATCCCAAGACCCGAACCGATCGGACGGTTGGCGACAAACGCGCAATTCGTCACAACTGTCCAGCAGATGGGCAGGTAAAGCCCGGCCCCGACGGCATCGTTTCCGTTAGTGAATGTCAACCCTTCAAACCAGACCCGGCCGCGTCCGTCAGCCGTAAAGATCCGGTTGGTAAAAGTCGCATCGAGGAGAGTCGTGTCGCGATTCGCGCCGACGATCCGCAGATTAGGCGTGCGGGACGTCAGCGGAAACACCTCCCCCGAGGCCTTGACATAGCGCCCCGTGGCCACATAAATGGTGCTTCCGTCGATCGTCTTGCCCAGCGCCGCCGTGATCGTTTTCAGCGGCGTCCCGGCCGTCCAGCCATCGTTGGCGTCGCTGCCCGTCACCACGTTCACATAAAGGTTCAAGTCGGAAAAGGAACCGGTAAAACCCATTGCGGGATGATAACCCAGGTCCACCTGCCCGGCGTCCCCGGTTCCGTCCGTGCGCGTGGTCCGGCTGTCCATTCCGGCGGCCGCCGCCGTCCGGCTGCCCAGGTCAAGGCAAGGGCTGTCCACGATCTGGGCCGGCAATCCGTTCACCGACAGGTAATAGCCGACGGCAAACAACGGATTCGTGACCAGATTGCCGGCGCCGGCCAGCGGTTCCTGCAAACTGGTGTAGGTAGCCGCGACATTGGTCGACTTCACGCCGCCGGCTCGATTCCCCCAGAGGATCGAGTCTGATACCACCACCGGCGCGGTGCTGTTCGAGATGCCCCAGCCATAATTGTCGGCGAAGGTGCATTGGGACACCAGCGTGGTTCCGCCCGCGGACTCCAGCCCCGCTCCGCCCGTCAGCGCGACCAGGCAGTTGGTGATCGTCAGGACGCCTGTTCCCATCTTGTAAATACCGCCGCCGGACGGTCCACCCTGGATCGTCACGTTGCGGATATTCACGCGGTTCGTGGAGGAAATGTCGAGATAGACCTTTTCCAGGACGCTGTAGGTGACCCCGATCAGGTTGCCGGACTCCGCGATCGAACAGTCGGCGATCGTGCCCGACAGCCCCGCCCCCGCCAGCCACAGCGTGCTGCCCCGGGAAACACCCCCCACGGAGCGGACCGCCTGGCTCTCGAACACGCAATTCGACACCAGGAAAGGATAGCAGGAGGCGATGTAAAGCGCGCCGCCCTGCCCGTAGGACATGCTGGGGCCTGTCATCGTGTTGCCTCGGAACGTGCAGTTGGATATCGCGAGCGGCCTCACGTTTTCCGCGTATAACGCTGCGCCGTTTCCCGTCCAACCGTTATAAATCGTATTCGTATTGAATGCGCAGCGCGTGACAGTGGCGCTTCCTCCATACAGGTAGAGGCCGCCACCGTAAATGCCGTCACGGGCCCCCGTGGCCTGGTATTCGAATATCGTATCGCTGAGGGTCACGCTCGCACTCTGGGCATACACTCCATTCCCGAATTGGCTGCCGGTGTTATTGAAGGCATACACATAATTCGGCGAGTTGTCCCGGAAGCGGCTGCTGACGACGGTCAGGACTCCCGCAATCGCGCAAATGCCCCCGCCCTTGTGGGCACGGGTCGTGGCGGGATTCCGGTACGGGATCGGCAACCGGTTCGCCTCGAACAGGCAGTTGGTGACCAGGGTGACGCAGTTGGACAAGTACAGCCCGGCGCCGAAGCTGTCGTTTGTCGGCATCACGGTCATCCCATTCGTGATGCTGAGCCGCTCGAACGTCAGCGTCGAGGATTGCCCGTACAAGATCCGGTTGGTAACCATCAGCGCGCGCGTCAGCACGGTCGGATCGCTTGCGACATCCTCGCCCGACCCCTGGTACCCGCCCCGGATCGTCAAGCCAGGCCGCGAAACGGCCGTCAACTCGGCGCTGTTGGAGTAAACACCGTAGCGGAGCCTGATCTCGTCGCCCGGACTCGAGCACGCATTCAACGCGGCCTGCAACTGGGCCACGCCGTAGGCGTTGGCCCAGTCGGAGCCGTCGGCCGCCCCGCTTGCGGAGGGCGCCACGTAATAAATCGCAGCTTGAGCCGACAGAGCCAAGCCCAGCATCGCGCAAACAAACCCAACGATCGTTTTCCGAAAAATCATGGACATCCCTCCTGTAGAAACAAGCATCCATCCGCCGCCTTAGTTTCCGCCCTCCACCTTGACATTTACATTCGCCTCACGTCTAAAAGAGCCATCGTCCTGGCGCGCCACCTTGACCTGCACGGGCAGGCGATAGATGTCCCCCGCCCCGATCTCCCACACGCGCAGGGCGTCGCCGGGCTTGAGCGTTTCACGGGGTACGGGACCTCCGGTCAGCACCGGGTTGTCAGCCGTCGCGTCCGGCGCAAACCGCCAGAGGATTTTGCCAGAATCGTCGGTCACCGGCATTCCAGGAATGACGGCAATCGCCCCCTGCAGGAGAGGCGCGCCCTCCGGCGTGAAGTCCAGCACGCGCGACATGGCGTAATCCATTCCCTTTAGGAAGCGTACCCCGGAGCCATCCGCCCCGGCCAGCGTGAAACTTGTCTGATAACGGGGGCACCCAACTTCAATGACGGCATTGGACGCCGCCTGCGGCAATGGCTCGCTCAATTCCGCGGTCCGCCTGCCATAATCGATGCTTTTAATGACACCCTCGTAGGCCGCCCGATCGGCGGTCAGCGACAGTTTTCCGGCTTTCAAGCGGGTCCCGGCGGCGAGAGCAGCCTGGCTCACACCGGCTTCGTCAAAGGAGGCCATGGCAAATTCACCTTCCGCGGTCATCTCCTTCAGGACGATCGGAGCCGCACCGCGAGGCGACAGGCAAAGCACATCGCGCCGCCCGGTGGACAACGTCACCTCGACTGCGATCGACGCGGACGCGTTCGTCAGGGCCTCCTCCGCCGGCGTAAGCAAGCGAACCGACTTGACGAATGATTCGCCGGCAAAAGGCTCGTAGACCGCCACAAAGACCGTCTCCCCTTTCCAGTCGCGAGGCTTGACATAGAGATTCTCGTTGGCATACGGGGTCGCCTGGAGGCACAGCGCCCGGGCGCCGTAGGCTTCGTCGCCGGCCCGCCCCAACAGATGCAGGCGGATAAACTTGCGCGGGGCCGCCTCTTCGAAGTCGGACCCCATGGCCAGCCGTTCCGCGCCCGGCACGCCCAACTCTCCCCGGACGCCGGTCTTGTTGGTCCAGACGAGCGTTTCGGGCTCCCGCCGCATGCGCCACGTCGCCGTCAAGGTGCCGGGGCAGGTTCCGCTCCACTTGCTGTCCTCGGGCAAGAACTTGTCCAGCACGGCCTTCTGTTTGTCCGCGGCGTCCACGTCGAACCGGTCGGCGGGCATGCCGTGGAACGCATAGGAAGGCTCTGCTCCACCCCGGATGCGGAAAACGTCCACCCCGTAGCTGTTCGTAACGTCGGCATCCACAAGAACAAACTGGCGTTCATACAGGCCATTGCAGGCCAGCGACGCTTTCATGTATTGCGCACCCACGATGGGCGCGAAGGTCGAAATCCACGAATGGCCGGAGGCGCGATCAGAAAGCACGGTGTTGTGATTGCCCAGCCAGGAGGTGGTCGGCACCCCGTAGCCCTCACGCGCGCCGCCGTCGCCGCACATCGGAACGCCGTGCGCCCAGAGCTGGAGATCGAACGTGTCGTGGTGCGCATGGCCGTAGCCCGAGCCCACCCGGATCCCCGCCGCGCGGCGCAGCCGGAAATCGGCCTGGTCGCGGCCCGTTTCCAGGATGCCAGCCCAGGCGCTCAGGACACGCGAGGGATTGTTGGGGATCGCCTCCGGCGTTTTGCGCAGCGCCGGTCCCAGATCCTGCAGCCTCGGCCGGGTCGGGCCGCTCACGTCGCCGATATAAAAAGCGTAGCCGCCGGCCACTGAAATGTCGTATTTAAAACGGGTTCCCCAGTAAGCCTTCGGAAACCGCTCGCGGTCGCTCATGTCCACCGGCAGCGTCAAGCCCGCGTTCCGGCAGATGTCGAGGCACTGAAGCACCGTTCCAAGCTCGCTTCCGCCCCAGGTGTAGAAGGTCGAGCCTTTCTTGTTCGTGCCGTCCCGGGTAATGGCGTTGACGGCGATTTCATCGACCCCCATCGGGCGGTTCGGGTAGACCCAGGTATAGCGGAACAGCCATTCGGCCCACGGCTTGACGATCTCAGGATCCTGCTGCACCGCCATAACGTTGGCCATCCAACCGGGCGTGGGACTGCCCAGGAACGCGTTATAGGTCATCACTTGATGGGCGTAATACTGCAGGATATACGTCTCGTAAAAACGACGGACATCGGCAGGCGTCTTGATCCACGGGATGAAGCGCCCCAGGGAGGCAGCCAGCTCGGCATTGTCCTTGATGTACGGGAACAGGTAATCGTAGCTGGTGACAAAACAGTCCTGTCCCTCCGCGTCGAAGTAGCCCCGTTTCCCGTAATCCATCTCCTTGTACCGGCGGCGGAAGGCGGTATCCCCGTGAACGGTCATGGGAATGAGGTCATAGACCATCATGGTCTGGCGGAGCCCGAACGTCATGTTCTGCAGGCCCAGCCGGGCCAGGCGGATGGCCGCGTCGCGGGCCTTCTTCTCGTCGCCCGTCTCATGATACTGCCGGGCCAGATCCGTGGCGCCATAGGGATGGTTGTAGGCCGCGCCAAGGCGGATGGCGGCCGGATAGGCCGTCTGGCGGGTCGCCTCGGGGAGGTGCCTGGCATAGGCCAGGGCCGGGCCCACGTTATAGCCTGCCTTGAGTTTCTTCAGCTCTTGAATGTAGTCCGGCGACCGGTTGACCAGCATGTTCGTCCCGTAAAAGTCGATGCCCATGCCGTCGTCCTCCGCACCCGGGGGAAGCATGAGCAACGCGGCATGGGCATAGGGGATCCAATACCCCTGGGGCTCCGACCCGTAAATCTGTCCGTTCACCGGCATGGCCGCGTTCCAGAGGACCTGGTCATCGGCCAGCCGCTGCTCCGGCGTCCGGGTATCGGGCTTGTACGTACCCGTTTCCTTCCATCCCTCCAGCCGCGCGCCGGCATCGTAGAACGACGCGCTCGTCTTGCCGGCCTTGCCAGCCAGCTGCGCCAGCTTGTTGTGGACGTCAATGGTGTGCAGGAGCACCACGGGTAGCACGGTGGACGGGTCGATCCACAGTTTCACCTTGTAGGAGCGGGCTTCCGGCGCATGAAAGAAAAACTCGACGATGGAATAGAATTCATCGATCGCCGCGCACCGCTTGCGGTAGTGGCTCACCTCGCCCGCCGGGCCATCGTCGATATCGCAGTTGACGACGATCCGCTTGCTGCTGCGCTCAACATTTTCCGAGGGCGTAGCCGCGATGAGGCGAACGACGAAGGTGCCGGGCTTGAGCGCGCCAAGGTCCAGCTCGATCGGCGGGCTTTTAGCATCCCAGGCGACCACGCGGACCGGCGTGTTGAACAGGCCGGTCGGCTTGGGATCCTGGTATTTGGGAACAGAATAGATCGGCTCGGAATACTCGCGGATCCGGTCCCCGGCGATGCCGGGCAGGTCAACGGCGGGGAAGGCTTTGACCAGCGTCTTCGCGTTGCAGATCGGGACGACGGGCGTGTACCGCTGCAACTCCACCCGCACGTGCTCCACCGAGCCGGGATACGGAAGGCGCTCCGGATACCCCCATGGTGCGGCGGCGGCCTGGTTCGACACCATGCCCGGAAAGCCGGGCTGCCCCACCTGACTGGGATAGAGGGGCGAGCCGGTGAAATCCGTGATCCACTGGTCCGCCGTCGGAGTTCCGCCGTGTGCGGTTGCCCCGATCACCAAGCAGGCAAGTAATCCCGGCATCCATCCGATTGTCGTCGTCATGTTCATCCGTTCCATCCTGTTTCCTATCCCACAATCTGTGGCTCGACCCGGATAATCTGCGATGGCAGGGACGCGGGATCGCCGCCGGCCTGCTTCAACGCCCGGGCCGCCACCTCCCCGAGCAACTCCAGTCCGCCATAGAGGACCGTGGCTTTCCCCCGGCAGGCGTCCAGTGTCCCCCGGTACTCGGTATAGGTGATAATCTTGAACCCCCGTCCCAGGCGCGAGAGTTTTTCGGCCAGCGTGCCGGTCTGGGCCAGCACCACGCTGCCCTCGGGAAGGCCCGCCACGCGCCGGAGCAGCTGGGATTCTGTTTCGGGCACGGCCGGCGGAGCAGTCAGGTTCGGCGTAAGGCACACGGTCAACTCGATCCCGGCCTCGGCCAGTGTCTCCAGCGCGGCGTCATACACCCCGGAATACGGAGCGAACGGCCCGTCCGTATCCTTCTTCAGGAGCGACAGCTGCCCCACGTAGGCGAAGGACCGGATCCCGGCCGCCAGGTGACCCTGCAGGAGCCGCTTGACGGGCGGCGCCATATTGAATGCCACGCAGCAGGCGCCCGGAATCTGCCGGATCAGCGATACGCAGGGAATCTCCCGCGCCACACCCGCCGCGGCCGCCGCGATTTCGGGAGCCGGCCGATAAAAGACCATGCCGTCCACGCCCCGGGCCACCGCGGCCGCATGAAGGCCCTGCGCGCTCGACTCGTGGCCGTTCATCAGGGTCACCATGAACCGCCGGTTCGGCTCCTCGTAACCGGCCTTGAGCCCGTCCAGCACCTGCTCCAGGAAATCCCCCAACGCGTTCCGGTCCCGGCGCGCGACATCCCCGAAAAACACCTCCACCGCGCGAGGCATCGCCTCCGCCACGTGAATGCCGCTCCGACGCTTGGCACTCAGCACCTGCCGGCGGCGCAGTTCGCTCACCGCCTGCATGGCGGTGCCCTTGCTGACCCCGAACAGCCTGGACAGTTCCACCACGGCAGGCATGCGGTCGCCCGGCTTGAGCAACCCGCCCGAAACCCAGCCCTGAATAGTCCGGCAAAGCTGCAGATGCAGCGACACGGACGCCTCCCGGTCAAGCGGGTCCCGGCTGATCAACATCGCAATTGTTTCATGCGTATCCAAATTAACTCCTCAAGCCTCGACCCCTGATCACTGATCACGAATCACTGACCCCTGATCCCGAACCCTGAACCCCAGCCCCTGACTACGGCGTCCGTCTCACAAACACCGGCTTGCCGTCCATCGCGAGATCCGCCTCGAACCACTCGCCGTCCTGGCGCCCCTTGAGCGCCTTCCAGCTCGTCTGGTCCGCGGAGCTCTCCAGGCCCTTGCCCTTGAGCGCGACACTCAGCCCCACGCTGCCCGTGACTTCGTAAACGCCGTCAGTCACGCGCCGGGCCGCCGCATCGGTGGCGATCCGCACCTGGTCCCCCACCCCGTATTCCCAGACGCGGAGGAACCGCGAGGGCTCGAAATCGGCTGCCTGGACCGGCGCGCCCGAAAGCTTCCACTGCGCATCGTCCAGGTAGTCGGCCCGCCACCACTTCGTCATCTGGTCATTGGAGGCGGTGAAGTCGCGGTCCAGCCCCGGCAGCTTGCCCAGCGCCGTCTTGATGGCGCAGGTCGCCACGCCGTTGCTGACGACCAGGCTGTCGATGACCGCCTGGTAGTAATCCGCGCCGCCGTCGAACGTCACCGCCGAAGTGCCTTTTTTCGACACAGCCGCGGTCACGGTGTAGCTGGTAGTCCGGTTGGAGGTGCCGATCTCGCAGATCCGGCCGGCCAGGGAGGCGGGCCATTCGGCGTCGATCGTGATGGTCTTCTTCAGGTAGTCCACGGCCGTCACCTTGCCGGCGAATCCGGCGGCCGCAGGCTTCAGGCGCAGCTCCGGCCCGGCCAGCAGAGTGCCGCCCGCCAGCGTCGCCAGGCGCACGCCCCGGGCATCCGTCGAATAACAGGCGTATGCTCCCGCAATCTGGAATCTGGAATCTGAAATTGTCCGGACCTTCTCCGGCCGGTCATCGGCAAAAAGCACGTCCGTATGCCCATTCTTCGTCTTCACTTCGACCGCCACAGCCCGGCGGGCATCGGCCTCATTGTCCGCGATAGCCAGCGTCTTGCGGTCCGTGATGAACGGCTCGCCGGCATACGGCTCGATCAGCGCCACGAACGCGGATTCCAGCTGCTCGCCTTCAGCCTTTGCGCGCTTCTGGGCGAACACGTTGTGCAGGCGGTAGCCGTTATTGTGGCAGTTGTAGGCGCCCTGCAGCACGCGCAGTCCGGCCGCATCCAGCAGATGCAGGCGGGTATACTTGAGGGGCGAAGCCGGATCGAAGTTGGGCACGGCCATCTGGGCCTCGCTACCGGTCCCCTTGTCGCGCAAATAGCGCCACGTGGCGCTCAGCACGGGGGGCGCGTCGCCGGCGAACAGGGTCTCCTTCGCCACGCCAAAGGGCGCCAGGTACTTCTGGTCAGGCGTCGGCTCGGTTCCTTCCGCGGCCAGCGTCACGGCCGCCCGGCCCTGGTCGTTCACCACCAGTTCATCGCTCACCGGCCCGTGGAAGCAATAGGTGTGCATCCCGCCGCCGGACACACGGAACACGTCGAAGACGTACGAGTTCGCCGTGGTCACGCCCGCCGGAAGCTTCGCCCGGCACAGCTGCTGCGTGACGCCAAGCGCCTGCGACCCCTGCCCCTCGTCCACGTCGATCAGCGCCACCTGGCGGCGGAACAGCCGGGTGCCGTTCGGCGGCTCGGCCGCAATCGCCATATAGCGCGCGCCGGAAGCATCGGACAGCCCGCTCACCCACGACTGCGCATAGTGGCCGCGGCCATCCACTTCCACGAGATTATGAACGCGGGTCATCGCGGAACCCGGGGAGGAATACCCGCCGCGCTGCCCGCCGTCCATGGTCATGGGCAGCCCGTGCGCCACCACCTGGAGATCCAGGCTGTCGCTGTGCTGATGCCCCATGCCAAGGCCGGTGCGGACATACGCGGCCCGGTGGAAGCGCCAGTCGTCGTGCGGCCGGCCGCTCTCCAGGACACCGGCCCAGTTGTAGACCTGCCGGGAGGACTGGTCCAGCCAGGGCGCGCGGGGAACCTTGGCGGCTGCCGCCTCGATCTCGCCCCAGGCCTTGTCGGTCTGATCCTTGCGGCCCAGCACGTTCTTGATCATCCAGGCGAACTTGGGGTCCCGGCTCCAGTTCCAGCCGTTGACGGCGGAGCCTTTGGGCAGTTCATTCAAAATATGGCCCGGCGACTTGTCCGCCCCTGTGACGTCGCCCACGCGCAGGAATTCCTGGCCGGCCACGTTGACGGCCAAATGCCAGTAGCAGTGCGCGATCGGTTTCGGGTACAGGTCCGACCGGGTCAGATCGTAGCGCTCCGGCAGGATGCCCTTCTCGCGGAACCGCTCCGTGCTCTCGACCGTCCGCGCGGCGCCCTCGCCCTGGGAGTAGTAGGCCGAGCCGACGTACTCAGGCCCGCTCCGGTCGCAGCCGGTGATCATGACGTTCTGCAGGCCGGCCGGCTTGAGCGGGTAGACGAACGTGCGGCTGAACAGCCAGTCGATCCAGGGCTCCGTCAGGCTGCGGTTGTCCTGCAGCAGCGCCGCGTCGCCGGCCTCGGTGGGGCCGGTGGCGTAATGGTAGCGCATGACGCGCTTGGCGATGGTCTGGAGCAGGTAGGTGTCCAGCAGTTGAATGACATCCCGCGAATTCTTCACCCACGGCACGAAGCGGGAGACCGACGCCGCCAGATCCTCGTTGCCGTCAATGTAGGTGAAGAGCTTGTCGTATGCCACGACCGGCTGGATGTAGTTGGGATAGTGGCTCAGGTAGTCCGCGTAGGTCTCCCGCCGGCGGCAGCGGATGTCCCGGCCATAGGCCGCCGGGATGCAGGCCGCAGCGGCCAGGCTGTTGGCAATGTCCATGCCCGGGAGCTGCCAGGCGAGCCGGATCAGCCGCATCGCCTCCTCGCGGGCAGCGTCGCTGTTGCCTTCCTTCACCCACAGGTCGGCGTTCGGACGCGAATCCGGAGAGCCGTACGCGCGCCGCTGGCCGAATACCCAGTCGCCGATCGGCACCAGCACCTGCCCCCTGTCGGGGTTTTGGGGATCGGGCTGATACAGCCCCGCCCCGCTGTCCTTGAACGGATACGGGTCCGGCAGCGGCTGCCCCGCCTGGAATTCCTTCATCGTGTAACGCAGGCCGAGCTCGCTATTAATGAGAATCACATCCCCCCGCCCGGCGCCTTGCCAGGAGCCGAATGTCTCGACAATCTGCCCTTCGGGCATCCCGTCCTGACCGAATACCACCACATCGGCCTGGGCGTCGCCGCCCGTGCGCCCGCCGCGCGTCGGCCAGTAGCCGCCGCTTCCCTGGGCGTTCAGCCGGGGCTGCGCACGCCAGATCTCGGCGTCCTGGGCGAGCCGCTCCTCGGCCAGCAGCTTGCTCCTGAAGATCACCTTCGCCGTGGCGGCCGCCAGCACCGGCTGCCGCTTGACGGCCTCCCGCGTGGTGCCTGCCAGGGCGTCATCCAGCGTCAGGTTGTGGACCAGCAGTTCCACCTTGCTGCCGTCGTCCACGCTGACCTCGGCGGTGAAACGGCGCTTCTCCGTGGCATGGAAATAAAACTCGGCGATGCTGTAGAACTGGTCCACATAGCCGCAGCGGATCCGGTAGTCGCTCACGTCGCCCTTCGGCCCGCCTGCGGTGAGCGAAGTCGAACCGCCTGTGGTGAGCGAAGTCGAACCATCGTTGACGCGGAAGCGCATGAAAAGCGGCTCCAGGAAGCGGCGCGGGGCCTTGTTCTCGACCGCGCCGATCACGCGAACGACGTAAAGCCCCACGTCCAGTTCGCCCAGGTCGAGTTTGAACGCCGGTTTTCCGACCGAGCAACGGACAACGGAAACGGGCTTGCGAAACGCACCGGTATTGGTGGGATTGGCGTGGCGCGGGACATAGTAAACCGGCTCGGCAAACTCGCCGACCCGCGCCTTGTCGATCCCGGGAAGCATGGCCGCCTCCCAGTTCTTCAGCTGGCTCTGCTTGTCGAAGAAGCTGCGAGTCCCGTAATACTTGAACATGTAGTTGCGGTAGTGCTCCACCGCGCCGGGATACAGCTCCAGCTCCGGCGCCGTGCCCTGGGGCCCCCACTCATTGTAGGTATTGTTCATGTCCGTGAAGGTCTTGCCCTCGGCCAGTTTCTCCGGAAGGCTGCCGGGATAGCCGGGAAGATCGCCGTTCTGACCCTGCCAGAGCGGCAGCCGCAGGCCGGCCAGCGGTCCGCCGATCTCGTATTTCTCCATCTCCTTTGCGGCGATCGTGAAGCTCTTCACGGGCGTCTTGACCGGCTGCCAGACGACCGATTTGCGGTAGGCCCCGAGGATGGAGTCAGCCTGCACCGCGTTCGTGACGAGGCCTTCAAGCGCCCCCGCCGCGGCGCGGGCAACGCCGGGATCCTTGTCCTTGAGGGCCGTAGTGCACACCGCCACCCCCTGTTCATCGCCCAGCCGGCCCAGTGCCTCGATGGCATTGCGCCGGACGGGGGCGGACTGATCGGCGACGGCCTTGAGCAGGTCGGCCAGGGCGTCCTTTGCCGCGGGGCCAAGCTTGGCCAGCACGAACGCCGCGAAACGCCGGGCCTGCGCGTTGTTCGAGACCAGCAGCCCCCGGGCCGCGGGAAGGGCCAGGGCGGGATCGGCCACGGCCAGGGCCAGCGCCGCCTGGTACGCGGTCTCCTCGTCGAGCGCCGCGACACCTTTCGCAAGCGCGTCCACGCCCGGCTGACCAAGCCGACCCAGCGCGGCGGCGGCGAGGCGGCGAATGAACGGATCCTCGCTAGCGTCGGTCATGACGGCTTCGACGGCGGCCGCGGCGGCGGCCGCGTTTGTCCCCAATTTTGCAAAATCCTCAAGCGCTTCCGCGCGCAGGCTCAGGCTGGCATGCTTAAGCAGCGGCGCCAGGCCGGGAACCGCGGGAGCCGCGTCGGCGCCCCACCCGCTCACGGCGCGGACGGCGAAGATGCGCACGGACAGGTCGGCGTCCTGGTTCGCGAGGCGGACGAGTTCGTCGCGGAGCCCAAGGGCCTTGGTCCCGTAGGGAGCCAGGGTCTTGAGCGCCTCCCGGCGATCCGCCGGATCCGCGGACTTGAGCATGTCCAGCAGGGGCTGGGGCGGGGCCTGGAGCGATCCGGCCACCAGGCCGGACCCCAGGACAGCCAGGGCGCGCTGCTTAGCCTGGGAATCGGCTGACTTCAGGAGAGGCGCCACGGCGGCGACCGCATTGCTTTTGAAGGCGGTCAGGACCGTAATGGTATAAGGGGTCGATTTGGCGTTAGTGGACGCCAGCGAGTCCACCAGGACCGGCAGGGCCGCCGGCCCCACCGCGACAAAGGCGTTGCAATTGGCCCACATGCGGTTTCCGCCCGGCGGATTGGTCAGCAGCGGAATCAGGTCGGCCAGCAACTGCTGACGCCCGGCTTCCGTCAGGTTGGTCAGCGAAGCCAGCACCTGCCGGTTGGTGGCCCCATTCGCCATGGACGGCTCGTCCTTCAGCAGACGGAGACAGTCGGCCAGCGGAAGCGGCGCGTCAGCCCCCCTGCCCTCCGGCGCAAATCCCGCACACACCGCCGCAACCGCAAACGCCATTCCATATCGCTTCATAGTCCCTCGCTTACCTGACCCGATTCTTACCGGATGATCAAAACCGTACCCTTGGGCGAAAGCCCGTTAGCGGACCAAGATCACGGCCCCGTTTGGCGGGACCGGCAGATCGAGCCAGACCACCGTTCCCCGGCTGGGTGTGCTGGCGGCATAACCGCTGGTGCCTGGAGCAACGGTGGCGCTTCCCGAAAAGCCGTGTGTAACACGCCTGACGGCTATGCGCCCGCCGCCGCCCCCGCCGCCCATCGTCAAGCCGACTCCGCCCTTGCCGCCATTTGCTCTGAGCAGGCCGGGTCCGTTGAACGTGGCGCAGGTAATGAAAATGCTGCCGCCCGAACCACCCCCGCCTCGGATTGTGCCTTCGACGCCACTGGCGGTGATCGTTCCGTCCAGGGAAACTGTTTTGGCCGCCTCGATGACCACGGAACCGCCGCCATTGCCGCCATTGCCGTTGCCTCCGCTGGCGCAGGCCCCACCACTGCCCGGTTGCACAGGGGCGTTCGAATCCCCGTAAGTCGGCGCTCCGTACCGGACGCCAAGCGTCGCGTGCCCGACACCACCTGTTCCGCCATATCCCGCGCCACCCGCATAGATATATCCGCCGCCAGGTCCGAAGCCGTTCGTATATGTGACGTCGGATATACTCCCGGCATAGCCCGAGCCATCCCCGTTAAAGCCGGCATTTGTTGCAATGTTCAGGTTGCGCATACGGAAGAGGACCTGCCCGGCTGTATTCGATTCATTGCGCGGGTCTGCCAGCCGCGGATAAACCCACGCGTTGCTCATCAAAATCAGATCGCCTTTCACCTCAACTAACGCCCCGTATGAGGGATTTACGGCGCCGGTGGGACAACTGAAGGCGGTCAAAGCCGCCGACTCGAGCGTCACGCTGCCTTCACATTGCAGTCGGGCCGGGAGATTCGTCCTGGAGACCAGCGTGATGAAGCTGTTTGTCTTGAGGAAAATGTTTCCTCCGACAGACAGCGCGGGTCCGTTTGTGAGCAGCACGCCGTTGGAGCCGGCCGGCGAGAAGACCGTCAAGTCGCCTCCGACCGTGATGTCGTTGGCTGTAACCCTGGCATCACGGATCGACATGCTGCCCGCGCAGGCCAATTCCGATGTCAGCGCACCGGAGGACGCCATTCGAAGAAACGTATTCGTCATGACGATGTTGCCGCCCACGCTCAGCATGGAAGCGGGCTCCATTGAAAACCCGAAAACGCCATTCGTCGCCAGGATCGCCAGGTCACCCGCCACTTGCAAAGTTACATTCGCATCGCCAAAACCAAGGGAAAAATTTGTCATCGTCAGGCTTGCCAGGGAAAGTGAAAGAGGGTTAACGCCCAGATGGAGGATGGCATTCCGGGGAAGAGGATTTGGAAGATTTTGCGGATCGGTCAAAAACAGCGTGCCTGGTTCCCCGCTGCCGTGAACCCCCTTCCCGCCCTCGAGTCGAACCGAATAGGCGGTTGCCGGGCCGGTGTTGCTTTGCGCGGTCGCATCGAAGGTGATTGAAATTCGCCCGCCGCCGCCGCCGCCGCCGTAGGCGGCGCCACTGGCTCCTCCTGCCGCATTCAATGCCCCCGCGCCCGCAAAGGTCTGAGCGGACAGAAAAATGGAACCGCCGGAACCGCCGCCGCCCCGGGCCGCCGGAGACGTGGCGCCCATCGCGGAAATAGTGCCGTTAACCGTCAAGGTTCCAATCGCCTCAATCCGCACAACTCCTCCGCCCGCATCTCCATAATAGGCCACATTGCTGCCGCCGCCACCCCCGCTGCCGGGAAACGCAGGCGCATTCGAGGCGCCGCAGACCGGGGTTAAGTAGCCCATCAACAAATGGCCCCGGCCGCCCAGGCCACCATAGCTGCCGCCCCAGCAATAATGCTCGCCGCCTCCCGGCCCCATGCCTTTGTATATCGTCCCGGGGAAGCCGCGGCCGGCAACGTCAATCCGGGCGAGCGCGCCCAGCGTCACAGTCGAGCCCGAAATATATACGCGATTCGTCACGCCCGGCGCGGCATTGGTGTTGCACAGGGCGTGATCCAAGCGGCCCGAGTTGATGAGGACATCGTCAGCCCTAAGGCAGGCGGTCCAGTTTGTGAAAAACAGGATGCCCCCGTTTTGAGTGTACGAGCCCAACTCCGCCGTGGCGCTGTCCAGCGTGACCGTATAGGCGCCGACCGGAAAAGTAACGGCATCATCCGCCTGCGGCACTGTTCCGCCCCACTTGGTTTCGTTGGTCCAATATCCCGATGTGCCGTTCCAGACACGCGACTCGGCGGAAACGTTTTGACCGACAAACAGAACAAAAAATAGCGCAAGCGCTTGAAAGATCTTCTGGGCCATTGACATATACCAGCCTCCTTGATATATCACAATACAAACGCTATATATACTAAGATAATCGACAAAACTGCAATCTTGTCAAGTAAAGACTACCGAGCATACAAGGAGTCAAAAACATGAGCACGGGATTCAAGAGCCGGATTCTTACAACATTCCTCACGACAGTCTGTTTTGCCGCCCCTGCTCTGGCGCGCGACTGGTACGCGGCCCCGGCCGGCACGGCCGATGGGGATGGCACCCCTGCAAAGCCGCTCGACCTCGACACCGCTTTCTCGGCGAAAACGCCGGTCCAGGCCGGGGATGTGCTCTATCTCAAAGGCGGGCAGTACGACGGCCCCATGACCAACAACGCCAAGGGCATTCCCACCCGCCGGCCGTTCGCCCCCAAATTCAAAGGCGCGGCCGAAAAGCCTGTCGTCGTCACCTCCGCGCCCGGCGAATCCGCCCACCTCAACGGCACCCTGGCCATCCACCAGTGCGACTACACCCATTTTGTCCGCCTGGAAATCGGCGACCTCAACTGGGACCCGCTCCAGAAGAAACATTTCAACGAGACCGCCGTCAATGCCACCGAAGGCCAGTCGTGCAAGCTGATCAACTGCAACGTCTTCGGAGGCGCCATGGGAACCGGCCTCTGGACGCCGGCGAAAAACTTTCTGTCCTACGGCAACCTGATCCACGACTTCGGCTACTACGCCAATGAAGCCGACCGCGGCCACGGCCACGCCGCCTATATCCAGAACAACGAGGGCGTCAAGACGCTCGAGCACAACATCGCCTACCGCGGCTGCGGCTGGAACTTCGACATCTACACCCAGGGCGGCGAGATCAAGGGCTTCGACATCCTGGAGAACATCGCCTACATCGCCAGCTGGCACAAGCCCGGGCAGGTCGGCTTCAACTACGGTCTCACCGGATGGAAGCCCGCCGAACGCATCCGGTTCATCGGCAACGTCGGCTACCAGTCACGCGGCCCCGAGCAGCCCTGGCGCAGCAACATGCGGCTGATGGTTCACGGCAAGCTCGACGTCATGCATCACGATGCGGTGGTGAAGGACAATTACATGATGGGCGCCTACCGCGCCTTCGTGCTGAGCCGCTGGAAAACCATCGAAGTCACGGGCAACACCTTCTGGGGCCAGAACATCCTCACCGAAATCAGCTCAGCTCCCGCCGGCAGCGGCATTCCGGAAAACCCGAACAAGGTGGACCTTGCGGGCTTCAACGTCACCAGCAACACCTATATCGACAACGGCCAGCAGAAGCCCTTCATCCTGGGCTCCCACGAAAAGTCGCTGCCCGAGGAGCTTTTCTCGTTCGCCGACTGGCAGGCCAAGGGCTTGGACAAGGGCAGCGTGGTCCTCCCCGGCAAGAATGGCCGCCCCACCGGCGTCAAGACCTTCGTCTTCGCCAACAAATACGAAAAAGGGCGCGCCAACGTCGCCATCTTCGCCTGGGACGGCCAGCCCTCGGTCGATGTCGACCTCTCCAAGGCCCTCGCCACCGGACAGAAATACAAGGTCTTCAACTGCCTGGACATTTCCCAGACCTTCGCCAAGGCCAAGCCCGTGCTGACCGGAGCCTTCGACGGCAAGCCGGTTGCATTCCCGCTGAAGCACGACGCCAGTTCGCCAGATTTTGACGCCTTCCTCGTCCTGCCGGAGCCGTAAGACCACAAAAAGGAAACACCATGAACAAGCGACTCATTCCGGTCGTCCTGATGCTGACGCTCGTCTGGCCGTCGGCCGAACCGGTGCTGGCCGCCGCTTTTGACGACGTGGCGACCGGCAACTGGAGCGCGCCCGCCACATGGAACCCGAACAGCGGCTATCCCGATGGGACGGACGACAACGCCACGCTGAACAGCCACGCCGTGGTACTGGACGTGAGCCCGACCATCGGGTCCCTGACGATCAACGCGACCGCGGGCAGTCTCGACACAAGCGGCCAGAGGCTCATACTCACCGGCGGATTCACGTTTTCCCGCGGCTACACGTTCGGCAACGGCACCATCGTGGTCACCAACTCCAGCCTGACCATTACCACGCAGGATTACGGCCCCACCAACGCGACCACCCTCGAACTCTATGGCGGGGGCGTCTACAATTCCACGGCGGGAGGGCGCATTCTCGCCAACAATGGCACCATCAATCTCCGAGGGGGGCGATTTACACAGTCCGGGCGAAATATCACGGGCACCGGAACGATGAACATTTTTCCGGGAACCGCCTATACGAACTATGCCGTCTCCACCTACAACGCGAACGCCAACTTCATCAATAACAACGGGATCCTGCACTCAACGCCGGATACGTTATCCATCGGAGGCGGCACGCACAGCGGCCGTTTTACCGGACGAGGCTTCACGTTTTCAGGAACCCATACGTTTCAAAACGGATCGGCCATAGAGTTGGAAGCGGGCGGAATCGTCGCGGTTGACGCGGCCACCTGGGAAGCCGGCGCCTCGCTGATCACCTCCAACTTGACCATCCGCAACAACGGCAAGCTGACCATGTATGCCCCGTTCAGCGTGGAGTCCTTCAATGGCGGGGCGCCTTCCCTCGTGACAAGCAGCGTCCCCCTCATGTGTTCGGGCGCTTTCACCTGGCAGAGCGGCCTGCTCCTCGGAGATGGCTCGATCACGGCCGGTCAGTTCGTGGTCAGCATGCCGGGAGGAGGCTCGGTCAGCACCAATGTCAAGCCGATCACCGTGCTCAATGGCGGAACATTCAACTCGGGGGCGTCCGACAGCATCTTCTGGAACCTGGGAAGAATCGAATTCCAGGGCGGGGTGTTTTCGCTCATCAGCAGCAAGAACCATGTATTCCGGGGCGGCGGAACGGTTTACATCGGGCCCTCCGCCACGATCCACCGCAACAGTCAGTCATCGACCCTGCTGCAGGAGAACGCGACCACCAATGCCGGAACGGTCAAAGTCACATTCGGCGCCATCAACTTTTCCGGCGGCTTCACCCAGTTGCCTGGCGGCCGGACAATCGCCTCGGGCGGAACGGTGCAGATCGGCGCCAGCAATACGTTCCTGGGCGGGTCGCTGGAAGGCAGCAGCACAATCAACTGCGCATCCCTGGCCAACAACGGGGCCCTGACCGTGAAGCCCGGCGTCGACTCCACCGCCAAACTGACGTTAAGCCAGGCAACGGTTCTGGACGGCGATGACACGGTGGCGATCGAACTCGGCGGAACCAGCCAGGGCACCAACTATGACTGGCTTGCATGCAGCAGCACGCTGGACCTGGGCGGATGCGAACTTGACGTCTCCTTCGTCAATGGCTTTGAAGACGCCATCCAGGGCGGGGCGGTATTCACAAATATCACGGGGAACCTGAGCGGCACGCTCGGCAACCTGAGCCTGGGGCGCATCATGACGTCCGACAGCAAAGGCTCGTTCGCGGTCACGATCACAACCGGAAGCGGAGGAAGGGTAGTCTTGAGCGATTTTCAACCCTCTGCCGGCCCCGGCACGGTCATGTTGATCCGGTGACGAAAGCCTTCCTGCCCCCTGCAAAATAAGGAATATTGCATGTCCCCTGCCACCCACGACAACGCCGAGGACCCGGTCGTCAAACTAGACGCCGCCCTTTTGAAATCACCTGCCCCCGCCGGCGTTGCCAGCGCCCCGATCCCCCTCAACGGCGAAAGCCAGCTCTTCGTCGACGATCATCTCATCGCCTTCAAATCCGCGGTCCATCGGCGTCTGAACCGCCCGGTCAAGGAGCGCGCGCCGTTCCTGGTTCCGGACCGCCCCTGGGAAGGCCAGGCCGCCGTCTACGGCAGCATCGTGGAGCATGACGACGGCTTGCGGCTCTACTACAAGGGTTGGCAGAACAACACCCCGCTGAACTACGCCCAGTTCCGCGCCAAACACGGGTACGGCAAATACCCCGTCTGCGCTGTCCACAGCCGGGACGGCCTCGCCTTCGACAAGGAGCCCCTCGCCGGCGCAGTCCATGCCGGCACGAACATCGTGATCGACGACCAGATCGACGATTTCACGATTCTGAAGGATGCCGCGGAAACGGACCCGTCGCGGCGGTTCAAGCTCCTGTCCTCAAAGGGTAACTGGTGGGCCGGGCTAACGCCCGCCACCTCGCCCGACGGGATCCGCTGGACCTGGGGCAAGGAAAACGCCGTCGCCTTTTTCGGCGACCGCTGCTCCTACTGGTACGACCCGATCCAGAAAAAGCACGTCGCGTGGAGCCGCAACTACCCGCTGGTCGGGGGGCGTGTCCTCGTGCACAAGGAAACCGCCGACTTCGACAACTGGTCCGACGAGCGCCTGTCCCCGGTCAAGCTGGCCATGCAGCCGGACCGCTACGATCACGAGCAGACGCAGTTTTACGGCGGGTATGCATTTTGGTACCGCAGCCTTTATCTCGCCTATGTGGAGGTCTACTACATCCACCAGCAGCGGCTCGACACGCAGCTCGCCTGCAGCCGGGACGGCCGGACGTGGACCCGGCTCTGCGACCGCGAGGCGTTCCTGACCAACGGCGAGCATGGCGAGCTCGACGCTTACTGGGCGGTGCCCACGTTCAATCCGCCCATCCTCCGCGACGGCTCGCTCCTGATCCATTACAACGGCAGGCCCGATCCCCACTCCCAGCCCGGCTTCCCCTTTGTCCCGCCCGGCGCGGGAGGCTCCTTCGCTCTCTCCCGGCTGCGCGAGGACGGGTTCGTGAGCCTTGACTCCACGGGCGGCGACGGCCTCGTGGAAACCAAGCCGCTCGTGCCGGAAAAGGCCTGGCAATCCCTCGAGGTGAACGTCTGCCCCTTCAACGCGCGGCCGGGCTATGAGCCCATGAGGGTGACGGTGGAACTGCTGGATGAAGCCGGCAAGGCGTTTGCGGCCTATGCCATCCGCCCAGGAGCCGACCCCGCGCAGGTCTGGTACAAGATCGCGCGAACCGAAGGGTTGCCCGAAACGGTCCGCCTACGCTTCCGCCTTTTCAACGCCCGGCTGTATTCATTCCGATTCGCCATCTAACCCTCTCATTGTGAACAGGGAGAATCCGTGCAAATCTCAAAATGGCTGCGGCTCTCGGCGTTGGGGGCCCTGAGCGCTTCACTCGCGGACGCCGACCTGATCCTGGGCACCCCCTTCGGCGACGGCATGGTGATGCAGCGCGACAAGCCGGTCCCGGTCTGGGGCTGGACGACGCCGGGCGATGCGATCGCGGTGGCATTCAAGGGACAGCACCAGGAAACCATCGCCGGGGCAGATGGCAAGTGGCACGTCACCCTCGCGCCCTTGCGAGCCGACTCGACGCCCGCCCCCCTGCTCATCCTGGCGGGGCAAAAGCCGATCACCCGGCGGGAAATCCGCGACGTGCTGGTCGGCGAGGTGTGGCTCTGCTCGGGCCAGTCCAACATGGCCATGCTGCTGAGCGAGGCGGACAACGCCAAGGCGGAGATTGAATCAGCCCTCTACCCCGCGCTTCGGTGGCTTCGCATGCCGGTCAGCGATGCGGGCCTGCCCCGGGATCGGCTGGCGCCCGCCCCTGACTGGGCGGCCTGTTCCCCCCAGACGGCCGGCGGGTTGAGCGCCACGGCCTACTACTTCGGCCGCGAACTGCTGCGGAAGCTGGACGTGCCCGTCGGGCTGATCGTCATCGCAACCGGCGCCACCCCCATCGAAAAATGGGTGCCGCGGGAGGGATTGGACCTCGTTCCCGAGCTCGCGAAGTGGGGCGAAGCGGCCCGGCAGGCCGACGATCAATACCGTGCCGCCCGGGCCGCCTGGGACAAAACGGATCCGGCGGCCACGAACAGGCCGCCGGAACCGGAACATCCCTACCTGGCCGCAAGCAGCGACCGGCAGGGGCTGGGAACCCTCTTCAACGGCGCGGTGGCGCCCGTCGTCGGATATGGGCTGCGGGGCATGATCTGGTACCAGGGCGAAAGCAACCGTGGCCAATCCAGCCAGGCCTACTTCGCCTTCCACAAGGCACTCGTCGAAGGCTGGCGCAAAGCCTGGGGCCAGGGCCTGTTACCCTTTTATTATGTTCAGATCGGATCCCTCGACAGCTGGCGGCCGGACTGGCAGATTCCCGAAATCTGGGAAGGCCAGACCTTCGTGCTGCAGCTGCCCAACACGGGCATGGCGGTGATCCACGACCTGTGCACGGATATCCGGAATATCCACCCCGGAAACAAGGAGGGCGTCGGCCGGCGCCTGGCCCTCTGGGCCCTGGCCAAAGATTACGGATTCAAGGACCTGCCCTACTCCGGCCCGCTCTTCAAGTCCAGCGCCGTCGAGGGAAAACGCATCCGCATCCGGTTCGATTACACGTTCGGCGGCCTGTGCGCGCGGGACGGCAAGACGCTGGACGAGTTCACCCTCGCGGGCCCCGACCGCCTGTTCCTGCCCGCCCAGGCCGCCATTGACGGGGACAGCGTCGTCGTCTGGAGCGACACGGTGGACCAGCCCGTGGCCGTGCGGTTCGCCTGGCACGAGTCCGCCCGGCCCAACCTCATGAACGGCGCGGGACTACCCGCCGGCCCGTTCAGAACCAACCAACCCTGGTAAGGGTCCGCGGGCACATGTCACTTCAGTTGGGAAAAATAGAGGTTGAGTCGTAATCTTGCCTATAACTCAAGCAGCCACGAAAGTTGTTGAGAGTTCCAACTCATTGATTGTGTGTGACATGATGAGATGGCGGACAGGCCTGAACGTCCGTTCCCTCATCCGCCTCTCGAAGGCTTATGAAGGGCGACGATCTCCGCCTCGGCCAGGGGGGCGTCGTAAAGCCGCACATCGCTCAGCTCCCCGGCGAATGGACCCTGCGGACCGTTGCCGATCAGCAGCGGCTCCGGGTTGCCGAGATCGAACGTGTAACGATCCGGTCCCCTGGCTTCGGACGCCAACCCGCCGTTGAGATACAACCGCAGAGCGCGCCCTTCGCGCACCGCCGCCACATGCGTCCAGTCCGTGCCGATGTCCTTCTCGTAGCTGGCCAGCAACCCCGCCTGGCAGGCCAGCACCCGGCCCTGGTTGCCTTCCGGGTCGCAGTCGATCGCACGAGCCCGGCACACTCCCGTGCCGGCCATCAGCCGGCCCCGGAACGAAGCCATGCAGGTCACCCGGCCCCAGCTCGTAACCTCGTCCTGGCTCCAGTCGGGCCGCGTGGCAAGGTTGCCCAGCATCGTCCACTGGTCATCCTTCTCGAAACGATAGACCTGCGACTTGGGCAGCACGCCCGCATACAGCTTGCCGTTATGCACGGTCAGATCGTTGACCTCGTTGATGAACTTCGTGCCCGGTCCCAGCGGCAGGCCCAGGCATCCGACCGCGGCCCAATCCGTGTTGCCCTCGTGCCGGAGCACGTAGGCGTGCGGCCAGGTTCCGATATGAAGCCGCCCGCGATAGGCCCGCATCGAGTGGATCTGGCTGATGGAATGGGGTTGATCGCCGATCAGCCGCCACTCCTGCTTTCCGGCGTAGCGGTAGATCGTCTTGTGCGTGGCGCCATAGAGGACACCGTCCATGGGCATCAGGGTCTCGACGTTGTCGCCGTTCAAGCTGCCGCAATCGACCCAGCGCTCGCCCTCCAGCCGGAACACGTGGCCGCCGCCCGCGCGGTCCAGCCCGGCATACAGGCAGCCGTCGAAGCTGGCCAGCGTCAGCACGCGCACGCTCGCGCCCACCTGGCCCAGGTCGCGCCAGCGCCGCCCGCCCTCATACACGAACACGCGCGAAAGGGCCGGTTGAAAGCCCTCCCCCGCCGCCCGCCCCCAATCCCAAACGCCGGTTCCCGCGTAAAGACGGCCGGCATGTGCGAGCATCGACATGACCGAAAGATGGCCGGGATCGTTCCCGAGCCGGCCGCAGTCCTCCCATTCCGTACCGCCCTTCCAGCGGAACACGCGGGCCGCCTCCTCCGGCAGCGCGGCGTCCGAGAGGCCGGCGTACAGCGCGCCGTCGAAAACCACCAGGTCGCTCACCAACCCGTTGGAGGGCCACGGCTTGCCGCAGTCCTCCCACGGCCCGAGATAGGCGTCGTCGATGCCGAAGTGGACATGGCGCGTGTCGCTCATGGCGTTATAGCCGGGCGAACTGCCGGCCACGCAGAGCGTGAAGCCGCACCGGGCCGGGCCGTGGAACTTGCCGATGATTTCCCCGAAGTTGCCGCGCATGGCCGCCGGGCAGCGGATCCAGGCCGAGACGGTGAAATCGCGGCTTCCCAGCATCAGTTCCGGCGCCGGCGGCACTTCGATCCGGCTTTGACCCGGACCGAAACGGACGGCGCCCGTTCCCGGCAAGGGGCCTTCGCCGAACGTGACGTCATGGGCGACACCCGAATGCCGGCAGGTCTTGTCCCCGGCATCGCCTTTCAGGGGCCAGTGTGCGATCAGATGATTCAAGGTCTCTCTCCCAGGCTGTCACCGTATTCGGGCCGATAACCGTCCTTGCCGCGCTGGATTCAAAGCCAGGTGCGCGGCACCCAAACTTAATGCGCTTACGCTTCCCCGCCCCCGCCCAGATCCAACTCCTCCCAGCAACCCTTGGTCTTCTCCCATTGGAGCGACTGGCTGGGCGCCCCCTGTTCCCGCATCTGGCGGGCCAGTTCGGCCGCCGCCAGCCGGGATCATTACTTTTCATCAGCATCCCATGGGAACTCCCGGACACCTTCCGGATTCATTTCCAATTTGAATGGCAGGAGGGGGTAAGTCAACCCCGAAATTATGGACCCCGATGAGAAAACATGCTAGTGTTGGCCCCTTCAACCAGAATAGGACTTGCCTGATGAACGCTTCCGATCTTCTGTTCCCCCGCCCGCGCGCCATCCGCGAAAAACCCGGCTCGGTCAAACGCCCCGCCACCCTGGCGCTGCAGGGGGCGACCCTCCCGGCCTGGCTCCTTGCCCGCCTGGACCGCGCCTGCCAGGCCGCCGGCATCCGACTGGCACCCGATGCCTCCGCCGTCGTCCGGGCGACGCTCGACCCCAAGGCCTTTCCCGCCATCCGCGACGAAAAAATCCGCGGACAGGCCTACAATCTGACGCTTAACAAGGATGGCAGCGCAGCCGTGACCAGCCCGTCTCCGGCCGGCCTCCAGATGGGACTCATCACCCTGTGCCAGCTTTTCGAAGCCGCGGGGGCGGGCGGCAAGCTCGCGCCCATGACCATCACAGACCAGCCCGCCTTTGCCGTGCGCGGGTTCCAGATCGATCTCGCCCGCGAATATCTGCCGTCTGTTCCGTTCCTCAAAGGCATGATCGACCGCGCCGTCGACCTGAAATTCAACACGCTCTGGCTCTACCTTGAAAACCGCTTCGTCGCCCCTGGCCTGGAAGACCTCTCGCCGCCCGGCGGCCTCACGCCGGCCCAGGCCCGCGAACTGTCCGCCTATGCGGCCGCCCGCGCAATCGACCTCGTCCCCGGGACAAACGTGCTGTCGCACATGGAAGGCTGGTTCCGGCTGGAACGGCTCACGGACTTCGTCGACGGCGCCTCGCTGAGCTACCCGGTGCTGACGGATCCCCGCGCCTGGAAGCTGGTGCGCGGCTATCTGGACGGCCTGGCGGACGCCTTCCCCTCGTCCAACTTCCACGCGGGGCTGGACGAATTGCTGTTCACCGGGACGAACCCGGAAGCGGCCAAAGCCATCGGCGAAAAGGGCAAAGCCCGCTACTTCGCCGAGTTCGCCCGCAAGGTCATCGACTACCTCCAAGCGAAGGGCAAGACGGTCTGGATGTGGGACGACATGGTGATGGGCAAGAACGTCTATCGGTCGGAAGGTTTCAACGACACCTATCGCCAGGCGCTCAACCAAATCCCCAAATCGGTCATCATGACCCACTGGTATTACTGGACCGATTCCGACGGCAAGCACGGCCCGATCATGAAACGGGTGGCCGATGCGAAACGCCCCTTCGTGGTGGCCCCCTCGGCAGGCGCTTTCGGTCAGGATTTCGGAAGTCTCCGCCGGGCCTCTGAAAACCAATCCTACATGGCTGCTTGCGGCCTTGAAAAAGGCGCCTTCGGCCTCGTCAACACCCACTGGGAAAGCCGGTACGGCACCGCCTTCCTGTCCTCCTGGCCCCTGCTGGCGCTGGCCGCGGGCTATGCCTGGTCGGGCGGCGGGAAGCAGGATGCCCGTTTCCTGGACGCCTTTTCCTTCGCCCTCTGCGGCGATACGGGAACGCTTTCCGATTTCCTGGAATCGATGGACCGCATCCAGGACCTGCTGGGCAAACACGGCGTCGGGCCGGCCGCCCTGCGCGGCCTGCTCTTCCTGGACGGCCCGCATATGCTCTGGCGCCGCACGACCAGCGTCCTGACCCCGGCCGTGCGCAAGGAACTGCGCGGCCTGATCGCCGCGGCCTGGAAGCAGCACGCCAGCCTGGGCAACCGGGATCCGCTCCTGAAAAACGCGCTGGCGCTGGGCCCCGCCCTGTTTGAGAAATGCCTGGCCATCATCGATGCCTTCGACGAAACCTGGGGCCATTATCACCGCGCCGCCCTGCTGGAGCGCAAACCGGGATCGCGCGCCGCCTTCAAGGCGGAACTCGGCAAGGCAATCCGGGCCCTGGCCGGGGCCACGCGCTCCATGGCCATCCTGCGCGGCGTGATGCTCCAACTCGAAAAGAAAACCGGCCATACGGCTTACGACGCCTATGCGCTGGGCGAGTGGATCAAGGCGGTGAACCGCATCCCGGGCCTGATCCGCGAAGCGGCCGAAGACGGCAGCGGCATGCCGGCCTTCGAAAAACTGCTCTACCTGCCGCGCTGCTATTACGAGTCGAACCTGACCCAGCTGCGCGTCCAGAACACCTTCCACAACTGGTTTCCCGGAACGGGAAGGACCACGCCGCCGGCGGTGAGGTGGAAGTAAAAGAAAAGGGTTCGGGGTTCAGGGTTCAGGGTTCAGGCAAGAAGTGATCGGTAATCAGTGAAATCGCCAGGTGTAGGGGCGGTGCTTGCGCCGCCCGCCAGGTGTAGGGGCGGTGCTTGCGCCGCCCGCCAGGTGTAGGGGCGGTGCTTGCGCCGCCCGCCAGGTGTAGGGGCGGTGCTTGCGCCGCCCGTCTTGGGTACAGTCGTGATCAGCGAACAGGGATCGGTGATTTGGTGGAAGAACCGGCATCCAAAACGATCGGGGAGCATGCGGAGTTTCTCCGGGAGATGGTGAAACTCCAGCTTTGGTTCCTCTGGGTCTGGCGGCGCCGGCACCCCGAGGAGCCGTTTGTCACCGCCATTCGCACCCGCGTTGACATTTTCCGGAAAACCGACCAGAACAAGGGGCCCTCCAAGAACACCCTGACCGCCGGGGATTTCACCCTGCCGGAATGGCTCGCGCTGGAAGCGCGTGCGGAACGTCTCTGCGCGGACGCACCCGACGCCGACACGTTCGAGAGTCTGGCCTGGGACGACCTTTTCCGCGCCACGGTCGAGGCGCGGGTGGGCCGCGACTTTGCCGAAGGGGACGGGCTCGACAATTTCCAGTGCGGCTCGCTGCGGTATTCGGAGCCCAAGCCGGGGGAAAAGCGGGCGGGATTCCACATCGGCAACCGCATCGCACCGCGGTCCATTTTTGCCGACCCCGCCTATCTGCCGGACTGCTTCAGGCAGCTCATGGATGCGGTGGAGGCGCTCGGGGCGACTGAAATCGGCACGGGAACATGGCTCAACTCCTACCCCAGATGGCTGGCCCTTTTCCCGCGGGAATGGCAGGAACACCTCGTTCCGCATCCGCAGGAAGCGGGCTGGTCGCTCGGCCACTGGGGCCAGTTCATCAGCGGCCGCGGCACCTTCAACCATCGCCATGGCCAGCTGATGCGCGAACTCGGCACCTTCCCCTACCGGCCCCAGTCAAGTTGGTGCACGATTTCAGCGTTGCGGGAGCACCTCAGACGATCTGAGTAGGCCGGGCGGGCACGGCTGATTACTGATCACTGAGTACTGATCTGAGAACCGGTACGTTTTAGGTAGGGCGAGGCGTCCCTGCCGAGCCGTATGCGCCATGCGGATCACCAGCGCAGCGGGCGGCTCACCGGGACGGTTCGCCCTACCTGCTACGCGCAACGATTCTCATAATTGTTCCATCTGGGCGCCGCGCCCACTGATCACTGGTCACTGATCACTGTTCACTTCTCCCCCCCCCCTCACCTCACCCAAATCACCGTGCCGGCGTTTTTCGGGAACTTCCAATTGATGTTGTGGCCGCCATCCACCGACCACTTTCCCGCCAGCAACTGCTGACCGCCGCCCGCATGGCTGTCCTTCACCGTCACCCGCGCGATCTGCTGGGTTCCGCCGGCGTTCGTGGTCAGATTCACATACCACCAGCTCCCATCCGCCGTCGATTGTAGCGTCACCGGCGAATCCGGAATCGTCGTACCCAGTTTCAGGAGGCCTGCAATCAGGTTGGTTTTCCCGGCCTGAAACGAGACAACCTTGCCCGCGTTCGTGATGATCAGGTTGTAGAACGCGTTGGAGCCGGCGATCGTCGCGGGATTGGCGCTGGCGAACTCCACCGTGCTGTTGGTGCGGGCGAAGAACGACCCCGCGTTGGTCCAACTGCCCTTGACCACCAGCGTCTGGTTCGTGTTAACGGCCAGGATCGCCTTGTTCGTGATGATCACCGTGCCCACGATAGTGTCGGTCACTTTGTCGCCGATCAGCGTGGTCAGTGCTGATACGATATTGCTGGCATCGACAAGCAGGAGTCCGTTTCTGGGGCCCTGAGACGGAGTCTCCGTATAAACGGTGCCCGGGGAGCCGGAGAGTCCGCCGTAGGCTTGCATTTTGATGATGCCGAAATCCGCAGAGTTTGTCAGAATCACGGCGACCCGCCCGCCACCGCTGGCGTTGCGGCCATTGGCCCGGATGGTCCCGTTACCCGCGAGCGTCCCCGCGGTCAGAAACACGGAGCCGCCCGAATTTCCATAAGCATTGCCGCCCGCATCGGAGGCGGAGATAACGCCGTTCACCGTGGCGGTGCCGGACACCAGAAGGCGCGCCGCGCCGCCCCCGCGTTCGGGAGCCTCTGCGGATCCGCTGCCGAGATTCGTGGGCGACGTGATGGACCCGTAGGTCGATCCCTTGCTGGTCCCCTGGCCCCCATGGCTGGCGCCGCTGTAGTACGCCACATAACCGGGTCCTGAATAATAGTACCCCATGTTATCCACGTTGACTTGGCCGCCCGTCTGGATGTTCAGGTTCCCGTTGACCGTCAGGTTCATCTTGTACGATTCCATCGACCCATTGGCCGAATGGCTCAGCCAGCCGCCGGCTTCCAGCGTAACCGGAGTGTTGATCGTCCACGGCACATCGAACTTCATCGTCGCATTCGTCCCCACTGTCAGCGACGTGGCGGAATTGAACGTGGCGTTTGTGGCCCCGATGGCAATATAGTAGTTGGAGAACGCAAAGGCCGCCGGAACCGTCAACGTCCCCCCGGCCACATAGATGCCCTCGTTCCGGTCGCTCGGATCGCCGCTGATCGTGGTCCCGGTGATCGTCAGTGTGTCATTCGTGTCCAGCGCATACACCCCGGCGTTGGTCAGTACGATTTCCGAGAACTCGTATGAGGAGGCCGTCAACCCGTTCTGGAGGGTGTTTTTCGTGGCGAGACTGTCGTAGGTCCAGCCCGAGGGCAAATAGTCATGGTTGTCCACGATCAGTTTCCCCTTGCCCGGCTGGTGGTTTTTGTGTTGCAGGTAGATAGTTCCGGCAGCGCCGATGGTGGTAAGGGTGCCGCCGGGTCCGCCATACGCCTGCATTTGAACCGCGTCGAAATCCGTTGAGTTGGTCAGGATCACGGCAATCCGCCCGCCACCGCTGCTGCTCCGGCCGTTGGCGCGGATGGTCCCGTTGCCCTTGAGCGTGCCCGTGGTCAGAAACACCGAGCCACCCGAACTGCCATACGAGTTGGCTCCCGCATCCGAGGAGGAGATGGCCCCGTTCACCGTGGTGGTGCCGGCCACAACGAGTTGTACCGCGCCGCCCCCGCTTTCGGGGGAGTCCCGGGATCCGCTGCCAAGATTCGTCGGGGCGATGATGGACCCGTAGGTGGGTCCCAGGCTTGACCCCTTGCCCCCATGGCTCGCACCGCTGTAGGACCCCACATAGCCGGGGCCGCTGCCGAAATATCCCTTGTTGTCCATCTTGATCGCGCCGCCTGCGGCAACCGTGAGATTGCCTCCGATTGTCATTGCCAGACGGAAGGTTTCACTGTTGGCATTGTTCGTGTGGGTCAACGCGCCGCCCTGGATGGTGCAGTTTCTGGCAATCGTCACATTCGTGAAGGTACCCTGCCCGGGATACTTGGTCAGAAACATGACCGTACCCGTATAGCCTGCCGCCAGTGTGAGGGAACCCAGGTTGTTGCTCGCCAGGTCCACCGCGCAATTGGCAGCTCCCATAAGATCGAATTCCACATCTTCCCCCGCCAGGGGGGCATGGCCCAGCGACCAGTTGGTCGCCGTGGACCAGTTGCCTGTCCCTCTCCAATAGTTCTTGTTAGCATCGGGCGCTTCCCCCCGGCAAACCGCATAGATGGCGTTGTTCAGGTTCGTCACCACCCACGTGCCGCCCGCGAGAAAGGCGTTCGTGTCGAGCGTGACATCGGCGGGATTGAGAACCGCGCTCTTCCCGCACGCGATCAGCTTGAGGCTGTAATTCCGATTGGTATCGAAGGCCAGCTGTTGGCCCAGCGAGTCCAGGCGAATGACCAGATTGCTCCCGCCCGGAACCGCCGTCAACGTGTTGGTCACGATGAGTTGGTCGTAATCGATGCCCGCCCCCGACTCGTTATTGGCTATCGAGGCAACGTCGAACGAAATGACGCCGCCTCCGTTCCAGGTCAGGTTCCCCATCGTCAGCGTGCCGCCAGGAACGCCGTCGAATCCGGGCAACAGGGCGCCTCCGTGATTGTGTGTGACGCCACCCGCAGCCGCGCCCACCCCCTGGAGGATAGCGCCGTTCCGGATCGTCGCCGCGCCCAGGCCGGTGGCATTGGAAACAACCAGCCTGCCAGCCGCGACAACCGTCCCGCTGGTGAGGGAGTTCGCGCCGCTCACGATCAACGTAGACGTTGCGCTATCCTGCAGAATGCCTGTCACGTTGGTCCCGATGGGCGCGCTGATCAGCACGCTGCCGGAGCCCGTGCCGGAGTTGACGATCCGGCCCCAGTTGGTGATGCCGGCGGCCGAGACGACAATGCCGGTGGCCACAGGGCCATTGTTGTTCAAGACCAGGTCGCCGGAACCACGGACGCCGCCGGACATAGCGACGAGCGTCGCGCCTCCCATGCTGGTGTTGGCGATGGTAGAGGAAGCGCTATTCACCGCAACGGCGCCGACGATCGTCACGGAACCGCCTTCCACGGCCAGCGTGCCGGCATTGGTGAACACCCCATTGATGGTCACCACGCCCTCCCCTTTTTTCGTCAGCGTCTTGCCGGCCGTGAGCACCAGGGCCTTGTCGAACCAGAGGCCCGCATATTGGTCGGCATTGATCACGGCGTTGTTGCTGATTGTGGAGGAATAGGTGAACTTCGAGCCGATGACCGTGTTCGACCAGTTGGGATGACCGCCAAACTGGGTGCAATGCAGTTCGTAGCCCGACCCGTATGGGTCTTGGGCGAAAGCCAGCGTATCAAACGAGATATAGGCGCCGTTGATCGTCGAATGGTAGTTGTATATGTTGATGGTCGAATTGGACGCGATCGTGATAAATCCCCTGGACGCCTGGGCCCACGAATTATAGGCCCAGTTGATCCGGCCGCCTTCCAGCCTGACGGGAAGGTTTAAAAACGCATCAGAGGTTCCAATATAATTCACAAATAAGGTCGTCCCCTCCTTCATCACCAGTTCATTGGTTCCAAGGGATTTCCCGACCAGGGGCTGAATCGTGCCTTTCTCAACAACGATCTTCCCTGTGCCGGAAGGAGTGGTTCCCTTGAGTTGAAGCCACCCGGGTCCCGTTTTGGTCAGGGTGCATCCGGCATTGATCGTCACGTTGTTCAGTTCAAGATAGGTTTTCTCCGTCTCCGTGCAGAATTCAACGGAATTGCTCAGGTTGAAATTGCCCGTGAACGCGGAGACTGCGTCCTGGAACGGGGTGGTCGCGCCCCAGGAATTGGTGAAGGTCACTTTCGTCACGGCGGGATAGATCGTCAGCGAATCGAAGATCTCGCGGTCGAGAGTCCAATAGTCATAGCTGTCGTAGGTGTCGATGACGGAATTCGACACGACGATGATCCGGCTGCCGGACTGCGATCCTTCCCACGCGCGCACATCGGTCGTCAGAGTGCCGCCCCGAAGCTCGACACGGACCCCTCCCAAAAACTCTCTTGTCTGAACCGCAGCCGCGTGGGGCGTCCGCAGCATGGCTCCGGGGTTGACGATCACCACGTCGTTGCTCGCGCTGAATTTGTTGGTGACCGTCACCGTGTGGGGCGCATTGATCGTCACGGTGTCGGAGGTCGCCCCCACGCCGGGATTGCCCCCCTCGTTCCAGGTGGAATCCACGCTATAGTTGCCATTGCTTTTGGACGTGTAGGCGGCCGCACCGGCCGCTCCGGCCAGGCCAAACCCGGCGAGAGCCGCAGCCATGAAACGTTTCCAATTCGTATTCATCGGTCCCTCCTATGATATCTGACTTTACCTGACTTGGGCGCCCTGGAAGCCACACTACTTCCGGGTTACGCGCGCCCCCTCCACCTTGATCTCCGCCGGCGTGAAAGCGTCGGCTTCGTAAACCCCGGGAGCCGTCCGCTTCAAGGCGACGGCGGCCGGAACCGCCAGAGTGTAGCCCGTCGCCAACCGGTAAAGCGACAACACGGCCCGCCCGTCGCCGTTGGCGTCCGTGAAATCAGAAGCCTTCACGGGGCCCTCCACCACGATCTTGAATTCAAACCCCGGGAACGTCGCAAACCAGCGCTTGCCGGCCTTGTTGGCCAGCGGCCGGCTTACATAACACCAGCCCTCGATGTCGTAGGGCGGCGTGGCGGGAAGCTTGAAGTAGAGGGTTCCGGTTGCCGGATCGATCCGAATCACCTCGAGGGTGAGGAGCACCTTGCCGGCCTTGTCCCCGTCCGCCTTGATGCCGATCAGGTCGAGCGTGCGCTTTCCGTCCGTCACGTCCAGGTCCGCTTCCGCGACCGCCGTCTTGACGATCATCCAGCGGGATTCGCAGACGATTTTCGACGGCCAGCGCTTGTCCCCTTTTTCGTTTCCAATGGCCGTGTCGTCGTAGGCGTGCTTGTCGCCTTTGAGGCTGTAGGGTTCGGCCGCCACGGTGATCTCGCCCTTCGCCTCGTCCACGTGTTCGATGGCGGACTGGAAGACCTTGATTTTCTCCGTCAGCGTCAGGAGCACACCGCCCTCGACCGGCTTCTGCCCCGCCACGGTGAAGGCAAAGCTCCGCCCGGACGGCGAAACGAACGGCACGATACGGCCGACCAGATTGACATCCTTGAAGTCGCCCTTGACCCGGCAGGTGTTGGCCGCGGGATCGATGTCGACCACCTCGCCCCGGACCGTGCCGCGCGGCAGCCTGATCGAGAGGCCCGGCGCGTCCAGCGCCGCGCCGCCAACCAAAACCGCCCGCTCCAGGCCGCCCCTGTCCTTGCGGACAAAGCCGAACAACCCGTCAAAGGAAACGCCGCCTTCGGCTTTACGCGCCTGACCATCGGCGGGCCCCGACAGGCACACGTCCGAGACGCCGTCGGGCAGCGTGACCTCAACGCCGACCGCCTGGGCCGCCCCCTGCCCGGGTTGTTCGAACTTCAGCGCGCGGGCGGATTGCACAACCGGCTGATCTTGGTACACCTCAGCCAGGGACGGGTAGACGCTGCCGACTGGATCGACCTTCGGGTTCTGAACGAAAAGGAACGTCATGTCGTACCGATACTTGTCGCTGGTTCCGTTGGCGGCGATCAGGGATTCGCCCCCGTGGCCGAACAGGCGCCAGCGGGCGTAAATTTTCCGGTCTCCGGGCAGCGCCTCGTTGCGGAAGGCCTGCTCGGCGCGGGGGTGAAGACGCCAGGTGGCCACCAGGTCGGCCGGGGCTTTCCCTTCGGCCGGGCCGGGGAACAGATTCGACACAACCCAGGGCGCGTCGAGCTTGTCTTCCGGCGTCTTGAATCCCGCGGTATAAGCCAGGACGTCGGCAGACCTTGCCGGCGCCAGTGCCGCATTAACCTCGAATTGGTCGTTCTGGTTCGCATGCACGCACCAGGTGTGGGTCGTCCCGCCCGCGGCGCGCTGGACGCTGAAAACATAAGACTCGGCCTCGCCCACGTCGATCAGGGCCGCGCCTCGCCGGTATTCCGTCAGCTGGGGATGGCTCTTGGCGCGCTGGCTCGCATCGGCATACTGCACGCCGTCGAAGGGAGCAAAGGCGTTCAGCCACCCATACCCCGGAATCGTGGCATCCTCGTTGTTCAGGCTCTTCCGGTCCACTTCCACGGTATTGTGCAGTTTGTGGAGCCGGGGACTGGGCGACCCCTCCCGGGCAGCCAGGTCGGTAATCGCGCGCATGCCCTTGCCCCAGACGGCCAGATCGAGCCCGTCGTTATGCCCGTGGGTGTGGGCGGCGCCGTACCGCAGCGTGGCAGCCGCCTTGTTCGTGAATCCGTCATGCCGCTGTCCGGTTTCGAGGATGGCCAGCCCGAGATCGTCCAGCACCCGCGGCGGCTGCGTGTCCAGCGGGTTGCGAACGGACTTGGCCCTGGCTTCGATGGACGCCCATTCCTCGACGGTTTCCGTGCTGCGCCCGTAGCGGTTGGCCATGAACGCGAACAGGGGATCGCCGGTCAGGCGCCAGCAATCCAGGTAATACCCCTTGTTGCTGTTCTTGTGCGCGGGACCGGTATCGTAGTAGACCTCGCGAAAGCGGAGCGGATCGCCGTAATCGCCCAGCAGCGGCACATAGCCGCCGGCCACGCGCAGCCGGATGGGCGCATACAGGGCGTCGCGCATCCAGGGGTAAGCCTTGAAGTCGGCCAGGTCGACGGCCACCCGCCCGCCCAGCCGCTTGTACTCCCGCAGCATCATGACCACGTCCAGCAGGCTCATGACGCTGCCCTTGGAATAGCCGCCGGACCCCTTGCTGACGAGGCCATCACGCCCCAGTTCGCCGAACGCCAGATCCTCCAGGCCGCCGGAATCGATCATGCCCATCGGAATGTTGCTGACGATGGCATCGACCCACGGCTGGGATATGCCGTTCGCCCCCTGGCTCAGCGCCGCCATGGTCAGCGCCAGGGTCATCTTGAGCGAATCCCCGGCCGCATCTCCGCGCATGTTCGCATCGGCCGTCCGCTGAAGGATGTTCTGATCGAGAAACCGGTAAAGGTCGGGAGGCGCCTTGACCCAGGGCGTAGTTCGCCCCGCGGCCTCCGCGAGCGCCGCCTCGTTCGCCCGGATGAAATCGAACAACTGGTCGTACGCCTCGACGTAGGCCTTGATCGCATGGCCCTGAAGCAGGCCGCTGATGACCATCCCGCCGCCGACATGATTGGCAAACCCGAAGCGGCCGTAAACCCCCGTCCAGGAGGCCTGCGCACGGAAATCGAGAAGCGGATAGTAATGGGCGAAGGCCAGCAGGATCGCGGAGCCCTCCAGTCCGGCCTTGGGATCGCCGGTCGCCTGGTACTCCTTCGCCTTGCGGATCATCAGGTCCACCAGTTTCTCCAGGCGCTCCTGGAACAGCGGGGCAATAACGCTGAAGGTGCCCCCCACCGGCTCGGGTTCGCCCCAGGTGTAGGTCAGGTTCCCGACGGTCACGCCCCATCCGTCGTCCGCCAGCGGTCCGGGAAGCAGCTTGCCCGCCCGAAAGTCGTCCGCGGTGTAAACAGCCTTCAGGACTGCGTTTTCGATCGCCCACGGTTGATCCAGCGCGTTCGGTTTCCATCCGGTCAGGGCCGCATCGGTCGGAAGGCGGTCCTGCTCTTTGAAATGCCCGGGCTTGGCCGTGCCCTGGCGGGGCGCGTTGACCGGAGGAAAGGCGGCGAAATAGCTCTGGCAGCGGGCCGCAACCTCGTCCTTCGGCAGCGCGTCGGTCGGCTTGATCACGCCGCCGCGCAGATTGCGCAAGGCGTCGTCGCCCATCATGGTTCGGGCGGTCTTCCCGGCCTTTTTGGCGCAATTCCCGAGAACATCCCTAAGCTCCAGCCGGTCCACGAGCAACGGCCCGGCCAGCGTTCCGGGCCCGGCCGAGACCTCGACCTTGTACGTTCCGGGAACAAGCGCATGGAAATAACAGCGCTGCATCTCCTCCGGACCGTAGGTCAGCGTGTAGACATACTGGTAGGCCGCCCGGAGGCGATAGCGCTGGACCGCGCCCGCGGGATCGGTGATGGCGACCGTGAAGAAAAAGGGCGGCAGCGCGCCGGGATCACCCACGTCCGTTGCACGGGGCGACCGCCCGACGATGAAGACCGTATAGGCGCCCGGCTGCAAATCCCCCGTAAAGGCAAGGGCGGACCCTCCGGCCGCCATTTCGACGGCGGAGCCGCTGGCCGACAGGGCGTCCGGCTTGACGGCGTTCGCGGGCACTCCTGCCAGCGTTTCCGCCTCGTAGGACTGGACCAGCGGCGGGTACTCCCAATTCCTGACGATCCTGTCCCACCAGCCGAATGCGGGGGCCGCGGCCAGAAGCAGTGCTGTCGCCAAAATCGATCCCAACGCCCTGTTCGTCGTCATGCTTATCCCCTTGTGTGCAAGACTGCAAGCAGACTCGCCCGCCGGATGTATCGACACGAAAATCACATTCGATAATTCACGCCCTCAACCCTCACTACCGTCTCTTATATCATATAAATCACAAAAGGAAAGCGGTTATCATTTCATTGCTAAAAGGCTTGGAGTCATGGGCACTTTCGCTATCATACGGCCATAAGGGTGTCCAAGTCAGGCGGCAACCATGCGCAAGGAGGGAACCATGCGTACCGAGGCTAAAACAAGACCTGTCCATTTCAATCGTGACCGTCTGGTTCTGTCAGGTCTGGCGCTGGCGACGGCGTTGGCTCTGGGCGCACCCTCCGCGCAGGCGGCGAACTACTACGTGTCGACCGCCGGAAACAACGCCTACAACGGATTGGCGGCGGCTTGGGATGGCGCTAGCGGCCCCAAGCTGACCATCGAGGCCGCCGTGACGGCGGCGAACACCAATGCAGGCTACCACACCATCAATATCGGCGAAGGCACGTTTGTCATGGCCGCCGCCGCCGTCCCCACCCGCCCCCTGCTCATCAAGGGCGCGGGAGTGGGCGTCACGGTCCTGGACCGGCCGGCCAACGCGACAACCTACCTGTTCAACATCGCGAATACGAATATCGCGACAAACTCCACGGCCGTCACGCCGATGAAGTTCGCGGACTTTTCGATCCGCAACGACAATGGGGCCTCGGACAAGGGCGAACTCATGGATTGGACCGGCAACGCCCTCAACTACCTGCAGTTCGACAACGTCTCCATTGTCAATTACCGGCATCTCCATTACGGATTCAGGCCGCATAACACCCTGAACACCGGGAACGACTATTTCACCTGGAAAAATTTCACCGCCACGAATGTCACGACCGATGAAGCCGCGGGCTATCGCTGGCTGTTCGGCCGCCAGGCCAGTTCCACCTCGCGGATCAGGCAAACCGGCTGGGTGTGGGACGCCTGCACGATCGCCGACAACAAGGCCATCTGGGGTTCCTTCACTGAAGCGCGCTGGATGGCCGAAGGCTGGACGCTGATGAATTCCACCTGGTCCCGCAACTACGGCCAGGCCTGCAGCTACGCGCTGAACGTGGATAGCGCTCAGGAAACCTTCCTTGGAATGAACATCATCTCAAACTGCACCATCGAGGACAACGGCGCCAGCCTCAACACCTACGGCTGCGGGGTGTGGGCCCCCCGCATGGGCACGGGTGCCAGCCTCGTCATCAAGGATTCGATCATCCGCGACACCCCCGCCCCGACGAACCAGACCTACGGCGTCTACCTCACCCTTCCCGCGGGCAAGACCAACGGCCAGATCCGGGCGGTCAACACCGTTTTCGGCGGGCCGGGAACCTACGGGATTTTTATCATCGACTTCGGTGCTACCCAGACCAGCCCGATCGAACTGAAGGGCGTGGCGTTCAACGACTGCGCGACGGGGCTGGCCATCCTGGATGCAACCCTCGCCCCGACCAATTCCCTCTGGTATATCGATCCGGCCCAGAGCGGAGCGACGATCAGCGGAGGCGCACTCGTGGTCGGCGGGCGCATGACCTGGTACGGCGACGCCAACCTGGACGGGAAAGTAAACCTCGAGGACACCCGGTCCGTGGGGCACCCTTATAAAAACATCGCCAGCGGCGCCACCTGGCGGCAGGGCGACTTCGATTTTGACGGCGACTTCGACGCCGATGACCAGGCCTGGCTGCCCTCTCCCACGGGAGCCGTGCTGGTCTTGTATTGATTACTGAAAAGATATCTCGCGCTTATAAGAGTGGCGACTAGGAGCGGGGATGAGTCATCACCTCACCACGATCACCGTCCCGGACATGCTCGGGAACAGCCAGTTCACGTTGTGGCCGCCGTCGACCGAGCCCCGGGCCGCCTGCAGCAGCTGCCCGCCGCCCGCGTTGCTGTCCTTTACAGACACCCGCGCGATCTGCTGGGTGCCGCCGGCGGCCGTCGTCAGGTTCAGATACCACCAGCTCCCGACCACCGTCGATTGAAGCGTTACCGTGGACCCCTGGACAGCCGAGCCAAGCTTGAGCAGGCCCGCGACTGCGTTGGTCTTCCCTGCCTCGAATGAAACGACCTTGCCCTCGTTCGTCACGACCAGATTGTAGAACGAGTTCGAGCCCGCGATCGTTACAGCACTATCCCCGGCAAACGCCACCGTGCTGTTGGTACGGGCAAGGAACGCCCCCGAGTTGGTCCAACTCCCGTTGACGGTCAGCAGCTGGTTCGTGTTGACCGCCAGGGTTGCCCTGTTGGTAAGGATGACCGTGCCGACGAAGGCGTCGGTCACGTTGCTGCTGATCAGCGTTGTGCCCGTATAAGCAGCGGTGGCCGTGACGCGGTTGCTGGCGTCGACCAGCAGCAGCCCTTTTCCTGGGCCCTGGGCGGCCGTCTCCAGGTAAATCGTTCCCGCGCCGCCGATGCCGCTTGGCGAGGTCCCGGCAATAGCCTGGAATGCAAGTTCGGCAAAACTCGTCGAATTGGTCAAGATCACGGCAATCCGACCGCCGCCGCCCGAGCTGTAATTGTTCACCGCCGGGAGGGTGCTGGCCCGAAGCTGTCCGTTACCCGCAATGGAGCCCGTGGTCAGGAAAATCGAGCCGCCCGACCCGCCAGAGGAATTGTTGTCCCCCGCGCCGCCAGCGGAAATCACCCCGTTCACGATGGTCGTTCCGAAAACGGTTAGTTGAATGCTCCCGCCGCCCGGATAGTAGTTGCCCCCGCTGCCGATGTTGGTGGGGGCCGTGATCGATCCGTAAGTCGTTCCCCCGGCCGCCGTAAGATTCCCGCCCGAACCGCCATAGCCCCCGGCCGATTGGTAGTGCCAAGGTTTGCCGGGTCCGTTATTGGCGATATAGCCCAACCCATCCACGTTGATCTGGGCGTTGGATTGAACATCCAGATTCCCCTTCACGGTCAAATTGATCTTGTAGGCTTCTTTCGTGGTGTTCTGCGAATGGCTCATCCACCCGCCGCCCGCGAGCGTGAGCGGGAACTTAAGGGTCCAGGGCACGTCGAACGTGATCGTGGCATTCGTGCCGACCGCCAATGAATTCGACGGCGCGAACGTGGCATTCGTGCCGCCGATCCCGATGAAATAATCGCTGAATCCGGAAAAGGCTTCAGGCAGGACCAAAGCTCCGCCCTGCAGATAGAGCCCCTCCCGCCGGTCGGTCGGATCGGCCCGAATAACGGTGCCAGTGATGTCCAGGACGTCGTTTGTATCAAGGGAGAGAACGCCCGCATTCGTCAGGATGATTTCGGAAAAGGCGTAAGAGGAAGGGTCCCGCCCATTCTGCAGGGTCGTGTTGATAACGGGGTAGGCAACCACAACGTCATTATTGTCCACGATTAAAATGCCCCGCCCAGGAAGATGGCCGGTATGCTCCTTATAAATCGTTCCGCAGGCGCCATAAGGGACCGTGCCAGGACCGGGATAAGCCTGCAGCAGAACATTTCCGAAATCCGTCGAACCGGTCAGGATGAGGGCCAGACGTCCGCCTCCTCCCGTACCGATGCCATAGTTGGCGCCATAGCCCCCGCTGACGCTGACCGTTCCCGTACCCGCCAGCATGCCCGCGGTCAGGAACACCGAACCGCCCGAGCCCGGCCCCCAGTCAGTCCCACCACCCTTGGCGGAAATCTGGCCGTTGACCAGGGCGTTGCCGGCGATCTTCAGGAAAACAGCCCCGCCGCCCGCGAAACTGGATCCGCCGCCGCCGCTGCCCAGGTTGACGGGGGCTGTGATTGAACCATAGGTAGGCCCGGAAATAAGCCCGCCGCCCCGGCCGCCGTAACTACCCGGGTACTGTCCGGCGCTTTTACCGGGGCCGTTATTGGCGCTGTAACCCTTGCTGTCAGCGTTGATTTTACCACCCAGGCCGACCGTCAGGCCGGCGCCCACGGTCATCATCAGCCGGTTGACTTCCGTTGCGGCATTGTTCAGGTGGGTCAGCACCCCGCCGTTGACAACAAGGTCGCCCACGACAGACAGGTTCGTGAAGGCGCCCTGCCCGGGATATTTGGTGGAAACCGTGACGGTTCCGGTGTAGCCGGCTGACAACGTGAGCGAACCGAGGTCGTTGCTCACCGCATCCGCCGTGCAATTGGCGACGCCGAGCAGGTCGAATTCGACATCCTCGCCCGGCAGCGGGGCGTGGCCCAGCGACCAGTTGGTCGCCGTGGACCAGTTCCCCGTGCCGCGCCAATAGTTCTTGTTCGTCGACGTCGACCCCAGGCATACCGCGTAAATGGCATTGTTCAGATTTGTCACCGCCCAGCTCCCGCCAACCAGGAAAGCGTTGGTGTCGAGCGTGACGTCGGCGGGGTTGAGAGTCGCGGTCTTGCCGCACGTGATCAGCTTGAGACTGTAGTTCCGGTTGGTCTCAAAAGCCAGGGTCTGGCCAAGCGAGTCCAGGCGGATGACCAGATTGCTCCCGCCCGGAACCGCGGTCAACGTGTTGGTCACAACGATCTGGTCGTAATCAATCCCCGCCCCCGCCTCGTTATTGACGATCGAGCCAACTTCAACTGCGAGGGCGCCGCCACCATTCCAGACAAGACTCCCCATCGTCAGAGTGCCACCCGCCGTGCCGTCAAAGCCGGGCGAGAGCAGGCCGCCGTGACGGTTGGTGACCGTTCCCCCGATTGCGCCAACGCCCTGGAGATCGCCTCCATTGTTGACATTCACCGCACCGGTTCCCGTGGCGAAGCCGGTGGCGTTGGAAACCATCAGCACTCCCGCGGCGATCACCGTGCCGCCCGGATAGGTGTTCGCGCCGCTCAGGACCAGTGCGGAGGACGCGCTGTCCTGGATCACGCCCGTCCCGTTGGTGCCGATGACCGAACTGATCAGCGTGCTGCCGGAGCCGGACCCGCTGTTGACGACCTTGCCGACATTGGTGACGGCCGATGTCAGGAGCGTGATGCCGCCGGGTATCGCGCCGTTGTTTTTAAGAACCAGATCGCCGGCGCCCCGCACGCCGCCCGACACCGTCAGCAGGGCGGTGCCCGAGGGGTTGTCGTTGGCAAGGGTCGTGCCGGCCCCGTTCACCGTGAGCGCGCCCGAGAGGGTCAGCGCCGAATTCGTGCTGGCTTCGGTGATGGTCGTCACATTGGATCCAACACCACCGCTGATGAGGCCAGCCGAAGGCCCCACCCCGAGATTGGTGATAGCGCCCGTGTGGTTCACGGGCAAGATCGCGATGTTGATGCCGCTGCTCCCGCCGCTGGCCGCAAGCAGGAGCGTGCCGGTGCCCGTAATCCCGCCATTCAGGACCATGCTCGAGG